>NZ_CP036259.1:2480000-2790000 GCF_007641255.1 Sporomusa termitida | reverse complement strand
AAAGTGGTATATACATCGGGCAGAATCGTCTGGCTCAAAGGCCAGTATGAAGGATTGGCAGAAAGAAATGGGATGGCAGCCCCGTTTTCGTATGCGAAGCAGACGGACAACCCGACGGTTGAAATCAGGCCGCTCAGCTTGTATGACAGGGTTGCCGGGGTGATCTGATGATAGAACTGGAACACACCCGTGACCTTTTAAAAGAACTGGGACTTAGCACGGCATCTGAGCTGCTGGATGCACGGCTTGAGGCTGCGGCTCACAGTGAACTAACTTATTTATCATTCCTCGGAGGGCTTCTCGAAGTAGAGAACGCCGAGCGTAAACGGCGCAGCGAAGAAACAAGGATGAAATTATCTCGTCTTCCGCACCGTAAAACACTGGATGATTTCGATTTCAACTTTCAGCCAGGCATAGATAGCAGACAAATGAAAGAACTGGCAACACTAGCCTTTGCGGCACGGCGAGAAAATGTAGTGTTTCTCGGTCCGCCTGGTGTGGGTAAGACCCATCTTGCCGTTGGCCTGGCGGTTGAGGCGCTCAGAGCAGGCCTCACAGTATATTTCGTCAGCTTGGCTCAGCTCATTGCTGATTTGAAAAAAGCCATGCTGACCGGTAAACTGGACCGGCGATGGAGGGTCTACACAAGGCCAGCCATACTGATCATTGATGAGGTTGGGTATGCGCAGCTCGACCGCGAGGCAGCGGAGTTAATGTTCCAGCTAATCTGCTCACGCTACGAGAAGGGCAGCATAATACTTACTAGCAACAAGTTCTTTAGCGACTGGGGCGAATTAATGAGCGACACCGTAATTGCAACGGCCTTGCTGGACCGGTTACTGCATCATGCCCATGTCATCAACATTCGCGGAGACACTTATAGACTCAGGGATAGATTGAAGACCGGCGTAAAAACGGTGCCACCGGCTGACATCCATGCAGCGGACAAACCGGCGATATCTTGATCGGCGGTTACGGGCTCCGGCGTTTTTACTTCCGGCGAGTGGGTCATTTTTCAACCGGCGATTCGGTCATTTTTAATCCGGCGTTGACATTTTCTCCGGAGGATAATGATCGGATATATACGTTAATGCCGCTGGTGCAAACGCGGCTGCAATAAAGCCTTGCACAGCCCGAAACAAAATCAGCATCTGTATCGAGGTTGCCAGACCTGTGATCCAGGTCGTAATGGCCAGCCCAAACATGCCATAAACCAAAATCCGTTTGGGGCCATATTGAGGAATCAGTTTTCCCGCGCATAAAAAACCAATTGCATAAAATAAAGAAAATCCCGTATTTGTATAGGCCGTTAGATGGTGGGGCGATTGCAGGTCCTGTGAAAGTACATTCAGCAACGGGATGAGTATGTACAAGCTACAAAGCACAAGCAGGCCACTCAAGGTTAAACATAAAGCGATCATTAGCCCCTCTTTCTTAACGTGGTAATAATTTAATCTTTACGTTAACGTTAAATAAATTGCCAAAAAAAATCAATGCATTTCTTTTCAATATTCCTTCATGATGGCTTTAATTCGGGCTATATTTTCTTCGCTTTCTTTTTTGAAGGCAGTCAGTTCTATTATTTTTTTTTCAGTTGAGGAGACATGGGTGCTTAATATTTCAATCACTTTGCGTTTTCCCTCTAAAATTCTTCCATCAGTAAAATAAAGATCGATGACTTGAGCGATTTCTTCCAGGGAAAGTCCCAACCCTTTTAATTGATGTATTTTTTTGAGACGTTCAATATCATTGTTGTCAAAATAGCGAGTTTGTCCCTGGCATCGGCCATCCCTGGTGCCCAACAGGCCTAGCTCCTCATAATAGCGAATCGTTCTCGTTGTCAAATTTGTCAATTTGGCAAGCTCACCAATCTTATAGTCGCTCATTATTTATGCCCCTATTTAACGTTAACGTTAAATAAAATATAACATGCTTTTTTATTTTTGTCAAGAAGGCGGGAAGGCCCGAGCAGGGCACAAACGAGGGGAGAGCGTTACCGGTATTTGGGCATTTTTTACCTCTAACATTAATGCCTGTTTTTAGGGCTTGAGTGGTGAATAGTTTTACGGCAAAACCGTATTGTTTGATTTGATCTATGATTTCAGAACAATCCTGAACAACTCGCGCATGACGAGTGGCTGACTGCATATAAGCATGGGAAGATAACAAGCGTTCAGGTTCAAAACATTGAAAAAAACCTGGAAACTATTATTTCTAAGTTTGAGGAGATGAAAAAAGACCTGCTTTTATATTAAGCGAAAGCGCGGAGTAGATGATAAAGATTGTTTGAATACGCGTTTTCGCTTTCGTAGGACGATGATAGTGTGCTGTCGAAAATAATTTGAATAGGACAATTCCACCGTCCCCATGTCTTCGATCATAATAGAACTACAAAGTCACGCTTTACTGTCGAGTTCAGTGAGAGCAGCCTAACAACCCTGATGGTACTATACGTATGCAAACTTGACAACTACGGATTTACTATTCTATAATAAATGAACTTTTAAGGATAAAGGAGATGCCATATCTATGTTGCATTCCATTCGTATTAGATAAGCCAGCAATAAAAAAGCGGTAGAACCATCCACAACTGTGGGCTTTTTTGTTGTGCTTAATTTTACGAATTGGGACATGGATACTGGCGAGGAGTAGCCTTTTGTGGCTATCCCTTTCTCTGGCGTGTCTTTTTCTCGTTGATTATGCAGACCCAAGCCCGCATTGCTGACTTGTGGCCTGCATTTTTTATTGCCTAGATAACTCATGCATGATGCATGCATGATGCTTAGAAAATGATTACGCAAGAATGAACTGAAGAATACTAGGAGGTAACAGTATGTACTATATTTTTTCATAATCCTCCCTTGTTCAAATCGCAGGATATTCCTGCGGGCAAGAGACAAACTGCGATTCAACAGGAGGGTTATAATGGAACTATTGATTAAAGCAAAAGACATCTGTGTGGAATATAAAGGACGGGATGTTTTAGATATTGATGACCTGGAACTGTATGCGTATGATCGTATCGGACTGGTAGGCGGCAACGGCGCTGGAAAAAGCACCCTGCTAAAAGTACTTTTAGGGGAAATAACACCACCCGGCTCTAAAATAAGCCGTTTGGGGCAATTCACCTACATCCGGCAACTGGAAGAAGTAGTTTTACAGGAGATAAACGATCACGCTCTAATGGGCAGGCTGGGAGTGGACCGGCTGAAAGTAGAAAGTATGAGCGGCGGTGAGGAAACACGATTGAAAATCGCCCAGGCTCTTTCTGGACAGGTACATGGAATTTTTGCCGATGAGCCAACATGTCATTTGGACCGGGAGGGCACTGGCTTCCTGATTGGTCAGCTTAAATATTTCTCCGGTGCATTGCTGATCATCAGCCATGACCGCTACTTTCTGGATGAGGTAGTGGATAAAATATGGGAATTAAAAGATGGGAAGATTACCGAATATTGGGGTGGCTATTCCGACTACCTGCGCCAGAAAGAAGAAGAACGTCAGCAGCAAGCTGCCCAATATGAAAAGTTTATTGCCGAGCGGAGCCGGTTGGAACAGGCTGTCGAGGAAAAACGAAAGCAAGCCCGCAAGGTTGATCAAAAAGGCGCTGCTAAGAAAAATAGTTCCGAAAGTGGCGGCCGCCTTGCTCATCAAAAAACAACGGGCAGTAAACAAAAAGCTCTCTATAACGCAGCCAAAAACATGGAGCATCGCATTGCTACCCTGGGTGATATGCAGGCACCGAAGACACTTCACACCATTCGTTTCCGGCAAAGTAAAGCCTTGGCGCTTCATAACCCCTATCCGATTACTGGAACTGAAATCAGCAAGCGATTTGGCGAGCGAGTGTTGTTCGATAAAGCCTCTTTTCAAATCCCGCTTGGGGCAAAGGTGGCGTTGAGCGGAGGAAATGGCGCAGGCAAGACAACTCTTTTCCAGATGATTTTGAGGCGGGAGCCCGGCATCTCTGTTCCGCCAAAAGCAGAAATCGGTTACTTTGCTCAAAACGGCTATAAGTACAATCGCAACCAAAGCGTTATGGATTTTGTGCAGGAAGAGTGCGACTATCAGGTTTCAGAAATCCGTTCCGTACTGGCGTCAATGGGTTTTGCCCAAAGCGACATCTGTAAGGAACTGTCGGTACTCAGTGGCGGTGAATTGATTAAACTTCAGTTAGCCAAACTACTGCTTGACCGGTATAATATCCTGCTCATGGATGAGCCGAGCAACTTCCTTGACCTACACAGTGTGGAAGCATTGGAAGCACTGATGAAAAATTACGCTGGTACGATTTTCTTTATTTCGCATGATAAACGGCTGGTGGAGAAGGTAGCGGACAGAGTTTATGAAATTAGAGAAGGCAAAATAGTAGAGGACTATTGAGCTTGATAGTGCCGCAGACTAAGAAAGGGGACGAAAATTCATACAAAGCTAAGCAGCAGGCCCTCTATTCGAGGGCTCGCTGCTATACCGTAAGTAGATAAATGAATATTAAGGCGGCCTTGATAGCTTGAGAGGTAGAAGAATTTAAAAGGGAGTGCTAATATATGTTAGTAGCACCAGACAAAACCAAGCTGTATCCAAACGAGAATATAAGAACGGTTTGTTATATAAAAAACCTGCCACGTAAGCTAAATGTGGAGATCGGCGATTACACATATTACAGCGACAACAAGAATTCTCCCGAGAATTTTTATGAGCGCATCCAGCATCATTATGAGTTTTTGGAGGATAAATTAATCATTGGGAAATTCTGCGCTATTGCTGAAGGCGTAACATTTATTATGAACGGAGCGAACCATCGTATGGATGGCGTGACGACATATCCATTCAATATCTTTGGTGGAGGCTGGGAGAAGGTTGCACCTGCAGTGGAGCAGCTGCCGTTTAAAGGAGATACGGTAATCGGCAATGATGTGTGGATTGGGCAGAATGTTACGATTATGCCGGGAGTTAAGGTTGGTGACGGTGCAATTATCGCCGCCAATACGACCATAACAAAAAATGTAGAGCCTTATGCGATTGTCGGCGGCAACCCGGCTGGATTGATTAAAAAGAGGTTTAGCGATGAAATGATTGAATTGCTGTTGAAGCTTCAATGGTGGAATTGGGATGAGCAAGAAATATTTGATAAGCTTGAGATATTAGTTTCTACCAATGATATTGTTACCATTAGAAAGTTGTTGGAGAATGAAAAGTGAAGAGAAAATATTCTGGTTGTTTCAAATACAGTGGAAGCGGATTTATTAGCTGAGGATGTGAGAGTGGATGGAAAAAAACAAAGAGCAAGTAATGGATATTATGGAGAAATATAATATAAAACTAAACAATGATACGCTGGTATTTAACGAATCAGGTCTCGATTTTCAGGTTGTGTTTGTCACTGATCAGCTCGGAAATGAGTGGGTATTACGATTTCCCAGACGACAGGATGTCATTCCTAAAACAAAGATGGAGAAGAATATATTAGACATTGTAAACCAATATATCAGCCTTTTTCAGTCGCCAATCTGGTCGATTTATACAGAAGAACTAATTGCCTACAAGAAGTTAAATGGTGTTCCGGCTGGCACGATAGATCCTGAGCAACAGGCATATGTATGGGAAATCGATATCAATAATGTTCCAGCGATTTTCCACCAGACACTGGGAAAAGCACTGGTCGCTTTACACCGTATTCCAAAGGAAAGAGCCACTGAAGCGGGAATGGTTGTCCATACACCGGCAGAAGCCCGTCAATCGATGAAAAGGCGTATGAATGCCGTGAAAGAAAAGTATGGAGTGGGTGAAGCCTTGTGGCATCGATGGCAGACCTGGCTGAATGATCATGAGAGTTGGCCCAGTGAAACAGGGTTTATTCATGGAGAGGTACATGCCGGTCATATTCTGATTGATAAAGATGCAAAGGTAACGGGATTGATAGATTGGACTGAAGCAAAAGTAACCGATATGTCAAATGACTTTGTTGCTCATTACATGACATTTGGCGAAGAGGGACTTGATTCGCTGATTGAGGCATACAAGCAATCAGGTGGATATTTTTGGCCCAAAATGAAAGAACATATCATTGAGCTAACTGCTGCTTACCCAGTTGCGATCGCCGAGTTTGCTACAATATCGGGACTCGATGAATATGAGCAAATGGCAAGAAACGTACTAGAGGTAAATGGAGAACTCATATGAGTGTAAATTAGATACTAACAAAGTGAGGCGGTTGGAAGCATTGGAGCGCAGCGGAATCAATGTACTGTATGATGAGACAGTATAGGTTCAAGGGCAATTCACGCTCATTGCACTCAAAGACCGAACCGACCGCGACAGGCAGCCTTTAGACATACTTATGAAAGGTGTAAACCTTACAAAACCTGCAATTCTATTGGATCATCAGCCTGATGAACTTGACATTGCACAGCAGGAAGGCATTGACTTGATGCTGTCAGGTCATACCCATCGCGGGCAGATCTTCCCCGGCTGCCTAATCACTGATGTGATTTATGAAAATGATTGGGGGTATTTTCAAGATTCTGGTGCCAGTTGACGCATGGGGGCTATTCGATAAACTGCCATGGCATCGCATAACCCATTGGTATATCCGTTCAAAGCTCAATGAGCATCTATACGCATGGACAGGCAAGTACCGTGCTATCATCAGATGGTCATTAGCATATAACTTGCTTAGCGATAAATCCAAGGTGAGCGACGCCTTAATCACTGAAGTGCAGAAAGCCATGCTGGAGCCGGACGCCGGTAAGCCGTTCATATCCTTCCAAAGAAGCGAAATCACACCTACCGGCTTCAATACCGACTTGTTTGGCAGGCTTGAACAGATAAAGGCGCCCACACTGCTGATCCATGGCAGCCTCGACAAGGGCTCAGGATTGTGGAAAAATATGGTATATGTTCCCTCTGACGTAGAGAGAAAATACTATTTAGGAGCAAGTGGTTGTTAGCTTGCTCGATGGTATGGAAATTGAGTGTGAAAGGAAACGCCGGCTAGGGTGGTTTTGATGGCCATCTTAGACGGCGTTATTTCTATTTAAGTTGGCGAAAATTACCAAGCCCATCAACATTTACATAAGAACACATGTTCTGGTATTATGTATATGGAGGTGGATAGTGGTGAGCGAACATACTATAAATTTACTAAGTATCCCTATTTACCAGCAGATGGCTCGGATATTTTACGTCGACCGATGTATGGTCAAGTGGGCGGGAATGCTTCTGTCTGAGCACAACGAACAGATGAAAGAGAAAGAAAGTAAAAGCGATGGGTCTCGTTGATTTTTCTCGTTTTCCCCGCAGGAGCGTATTGTGCGTCGACGTAAAATCATTCTTTGCGTCCGTAGAGGCGGTTCGGCGGGGGCTTGATCCACTAGAAGCCTATATTGCTGTAGTGTCGGATGTAAGGAGAGCCGGTGCGGTCGTACTGGCCAGCAGCCCGAGGGTTAAATCGGAATATAATATCAAGACCGGAAACCGGCTCTTTGAAATACCCAAACGTTCGCCGATTATGGTAGTAGAACCCAATATGGCGTTATATATCCATGTGAACCAGGCCATACAAAATATATTCCGCCGCTTCGTAGCAGATGAAGATCTACACGTTTATAGCATTGATGAGTCCATATTGGATGTTACTGCATCGCACAATTTGTTTGGACCCTCAGAGGCGATGGCGGAAGCCATCTTAAAGATGGTGAAGGATGAGCTGGGGCTTATTGTGGCGGTAGGCATTGGCGATAATCCGCTGTTGGCAAAACTGGCACTGGATAATGAAGCGAAAAAGCGTCCGCCGTGGATTGCCAAATGGACGTATGAGATGGTGCCGGAAACGGTATGGAAAATACAGCCGCTGACTGCGTTTTGGGGCATATCCAGAGGCTACGATGAGAAACTCAAGCGAATGGGTATTTATACGATTGAGGGGCTGGCTCACGCCAATCCAGTGCGGTTGCAGAAAACGCTAGGCGTAATGGGGTTGCAGTTATATTACCACGCCTGGGGCTTGGATGCCAGCATCATTAGCCAGAAGGAACGGCCGAAAAGTAAATCCTATAGTAAAAACCAGATATTGATGCGGGATTACGATGTAAAAGCAGAAATTCTAATGATCATCAAGGAAATGGTGAGCGATGTATGCGCTAGGCTGCGTAAGCACCAGGAAAAATGCCGCGAGGTACATCTGGGAATAGGGTACTCGGATAGAGAATTACACTTGGGCTTTACTGCACGGATTAAGCTGGTTCGCCCGAAGAACTCAACGGATATCATTAGTGAAGCGGCCCGCCAGGAGTTTATTAAGCGGTGGCAGGGTGAGCCGGTACGGTCAGTAAATATTACTGCTGGGACAATCGTATCACAAGGACTTCAGCAGTTGGAACTATTTTTTGAAGGAGAAGAAAAGACACGTGCGATAGATAGAGTAGTAGATGATCTCCGGAAGCGATTTGGCAAAAAAGCGATCTTTTATGCTGGGTCGATGGCGGGTGGAACCTTCCTTGAACGGGCGGATTATGTAGGCGGACATAAAGGAAAAAGCGAATGATGTAATGCTGGGTTAATGGCAACATAGGGCATAAAAAAACGGCTCCCGGATTTGATATGCTCCCCTTAAAGTAGACAGTGGAAATAAAAAAACACTGTATATGGAAAGGGGAGCATATTTTATGCCCCATAAAGGGAAATTGCCATCGAAAAGAAAGTGGAATTGGTCAGAGCCTATCTATCTGGGGAAATAGGTCCATAGTGGGGGTTCGATCTACATGGTAAAAAGCCGCAAGACGACAATAGAGGAACGCATTGAGATTGTCAGCTATTGCATAGCCAACAATAAGGACTACGGGAAGGCCATTGAACGCTACAGTGTGTCCTATCAGCAAATTTATGGATGGGTCAGGAAATACGAAAACGATGGTCCTGAGGGCCTCGTTGATCGCCGTGGCAAATGCAAAGAGGAAGCTTCTATGAGCGAGGTTGAAAAACTGCGTGCGCAGTTAAAGCTCAAAGAAGCTGAAAATCTGAGGCTTCAGATGGAGAACGACTTGTTAAAAAAAATGGAGGCACTCGAAAGGGGGCGAGGCGTGGACTAAGCCTAGTGCGGCTTGAGAATCAGTATTTGGCGGTAAGCGATGTACATGAAGAGAAGCGGTATCCTATCCGTGCGCTTTGCGACATTCTCAAACTGAACCGTTCCTCTTATTATAAATGGCTTCACCGAGACGGCAGCGAACAAGCAGCCAAGGATACTGAGGTGATTGACTATATGTGCATACTCTACCAAGAGTCCAATGGGATATTCGGATACCGTCGGATGCAGCTCAACTTAGAGCGTCGGTTTCACCTGCACTGCAACAAAAAGCGCGTTTATAGAGTCATCAAAAGCACTGGGGATGAAATCGGTTATTCGCCGGAAGAAACCCAACTATGTCAAATCCACACCGGAGATCACGGCGGAAAATATCCTCAACCGTCAGTTCACTGCTGAAAAGCTCAACGAAAAGTGGCTTACGGATGTTACAGAGTTTAAATATGGGGACAGTGAAAAGATGTACCTCAGCGCGATTCTCGACCTGAAAGATAAAAGTATTGTTTCCTATGCTATTGGCCACAGCAATAACAACAAGTTAGTGTTTGACACGTTCGATGAAGCCGCCATAAAATACCCAAACGCAAAACCTCTGTTTCATAGTGACCGGGGATTCCAGTATACGAACAGAATATTCAAGGCAAAACTTGACGCTCAGGGTATGATACAGTGCCCCGTCCCCCCTTTGATGGACAGTAGAAACGCGTAGTATACTGGAATCAGAGAGGGGAATGAAATGGTGAAACAGTTTAGCGCCGAGTTTAAACTGCAAGCGGTGAAAAGAGTAGAAGCGACCGGTGGGCCGGTATCCAAAGTGGCAGCCGAGTTAGGGATCAATGAGAATACGCTTCATGGGTGGTTGAAAAAGTATCGGGAAAAACCTAATGCCCCGTTTCCCGGCAGCGGCAAGCTCAGTCCAGACGATGAGCGACTAAGAAAGCTAGAACGAGAAAATCGTGACCTGCGGGAGGAAAATGAGATTTTAAAAAAGGCGGCAGCGTACTTCGCGAAGAACCAGAAATAAAACGGTTCAAATTTATCAAAGCTAACCGCCAAACCTATCGGGTGGAGAAGCTGTGCAAAGTGCTGGGGGTTCCCGCAGTGGCTACTATGCATGGGAAAATCGCCCGAAAAGCCAAAGGGACTTAGAAAACGAGGCCATCTTGGCGCAGATTGAGCAACTTCATCAAACGAAACGCCATGTTTATGGTTGCCGTAAAATCTATCAAGAGTTGCGCCGTAAGGGTCTGAGAGTAAATCATAAGCGGATAGAACGCCTGATGAAGCAGGCGGGCATTCACTCTAAAACAGCCAAAATATTCAAGGCCACTACGAATTCGAAACATGCCCTTGCCGTTGCCGAAAACCTGTTAAACCGTGAGTTTACAGCCTCCAGGCCCAATCAAAAAATGGTCAGTGACATCACCTATCTATGGACGGAGGAAGGCTGGCTGTACGTGGCTGCCATCATTGACCTATGCGGGCAAAGAGTGGTCGGATTATCCATGAGTGAGCGGATGACCAAAGAACTGGTCATGCAGGCGTTAGACAGTGTCTGCAAGCGAGCTCGGCCGCCCCACGGCGTACTCATTCACTCCGATCGTGGCAGCCAGTATTGCTCTAAGGATTATCAGGATGTACTCAAAGAGCGCGGATTTATTTGCAGCATGTCCAGGAAGGGCAACTGTTGGGACAACGCACCAATGGAGGCATTTTGGGGCAAGATGAAATATGAATGGCTGATCGGGCAACGGTTTCAGACCCGCGAACAGGCCAGGGCGCCGTATTTGAATATGTGGAAATCTTTTATAACCGGCAACGAATTCATGCCACCAATGGATACCGAACTCCCGAAGAGTACTATTTGTTGGCTATGGCTGCTTAAATCAGCGAAATAGTAAGCTATCCTGTGAAAAACTATGTTATCCTTGTGCTTTTTCTGTCTATTGAACGGGGGACGCCGCAACCTTATGTAATTTCGATGCACGTGGAGTGTTGCATTTGGCTAAAAAGAAAACACCAAGGTTTTGTGCTTGGTGTTTTTTGTTGCTTTAAAAGGGTATAGACACTATATAATGGAAATTAGAAATATTTTAATTTCTTCGATTTATCCCTGCACGTTACTGTCTACAGGAAAGTAACGGATTAATGATCTATCTGTGCTAGGAAGGTGATAGAAGTCTCGTATGTATAAAGTTTTTCCATCTGTCAAAGATAAAGAAAAGTTGGCGATGGAGGTAATATGGATACTTTTTATCAATTGGTAAACGCGGTGATCATTTCGGCGAATATTTCATACTTCCATTGGAGTACTAAAGAAGTTCTTTCTCTGGGGTGGTTGGTCGTTGCTGGTTTTCTTGCGATAGCTTGTGTGCTATTATTTATCCTAATCGACAAGAGCAGATTGCGTGAAATACTTTTGTTTGGTTTTATATTGACATTTCTATTTGTATACACTGACGTAATTGCGACTGAATATGGCCTGTGGGAATATAAGACCCGCATTATTCCTATAAAGGCAAGCATATTCCCTTTTTCATATACCATGAACCCGATATTTCATATGCTGGCTTATCAATACGGTAATACGCGGTGGCGTTTTGTTTCACTAAACACTATTGTAGCGGGATTATTTGCTTTTATTGCCCATCCTTTGTATGTTTGGGCAGATGTATTATGGCTTGGAAATTGGAATTATATCAATTCATTTATATATCTCATGGCCATTCCCTGGGGCGTAAGGAGTTTCGTTATTTGGATTGCCAATATTGAGCAACAATACGCAACAGAAAACAGACGATCAACGTTGTTTAGGGCACTCAGCCCGGCAATGAAATTACTTGACGGCGATAAGGACGAAAAGTAAACAATAGATAGGTTTATAGAACTTTCTTCTGCCATAAAAATGCGAGAAAAGAATAGACTGTAAATGCCGCCAGATATGTCAAAGAGAGGTGCCAGTGATGATATACCAGAAGATGCGAGTATTTTAGACCAGCCCATTCCCAGGAGATGGTCAACGCTGAAACAATGGCGATTACTACGGTGTTGTAGGAAACGGACGGCTTCAAAAGGTACACAAGCATTATTGCTTTAGGTGGCAGGCCCAAAAGGCCATATAGCAATTCTGTCCCAGGCCGACCAATTGTTGGTGAAGGGAAATCCCACGTCCCAAAGTGAAGACCCAGCAGATTACTTGTAAATGCAAGCCATGAACTAAAAAAGAATAAATTCAGAAGTCGCCGCGAAGGCAAAGGTTTTTGCCAATAAAGAACAGCAACTATAGTGGGATGTATAAGCATATTGGCAGTGATGAGAATAATATCCATATTCATACAATGGTCTCCTGTTATACCATCAATAACTAAACTCATAATAGATAGTAAAGCGCTACTTTATATTTTACCCTTGATCCGAGGCAGTATTCAAACTGCCTCTTTATTACGCATGTAGGTGCGCTGTTTATCAGCCAAAACTCGTTATCTTTAGGCCATCAATGTTCTGGTTTACTGCCGATGTATAAAAGCATTAAATTACACTGCAATAAAACGGATCTAATTTCGTCATAATAGTAGAAGTGTCATTTTGCTGATAAAGTAGAGGTGAAAATGGGTAGGGATGTTTGGGATTTACTGTTCCGTACGTCTATTGCCGGAGCAGCTATTACCGGCTGCTTCCTGTATGTTAAAGCAAAGGCTGGCTGGGTTAGACAATGCCATTTATTGATAGGGGTATTGGCAGTTGTTTTATGTTTGTTACGTTTTTTAGGAATTAACCCCGCCGAGCGTGAGACAGCACCCATTTTTTAGCTGTCGCGTCTTGGCAGGAAACCGGTCGCTGTAAGTGGAAAGGCTGTTATTACAATGAAAATGAATAGGAATGATGATGAATTTGCATTAGAGGAATGTTTTTACTGTGCGCAAACAACAAAATGAATTTGTCAGTGTTATAAAAAAGGAGCAGCCGAAGTTGCTGCGCTATGTTCGGCAAAGGCTGACCGGCATCTCCGACATGGATGCGGAAGACATCGTGGCAGATGTACTCTTTAATGTGTATAACCGGATGACTGCTGACAACCATATGGAAAACCTGGCTGCTTATCTATATCAGTCGGTAAAGCATAAAATATGGGATCATTTCCGGCAGGCGAAGACGCCGTTATCTTTAGATGCTTTGGATAAGGATACTGGTTTGCCGAGGGGCGAGAAGCTGATGGACACGACAGGCGATGTGGAAAGCTTGGTAGAGAAAAAAGAGTTTGCCTTGCGATTAAAGAATGCGTTAATAAAGTTAGAGCCCAAACAGCGTGCCGTTTGGGCGGCTACCGAACTGGATGGCTATACCTTTAAAGAATTATCGCTAAAATGGGGTGAGCCCATCGGTACGCTGCTATCGCGGACGACGCAGGCGCTGCGCAAGACGCTGCAAGAAGAATGATTTATATTGATAGAGGTGGATACTATGCAATGGCAGTGTAATTTTTGTATAACGAAAACAAGGCATATCCTTATTCAAATTTGTCTCGGACTGGCATTATCCATATTGTTTGGTCTTGGTTTTGGCTTTTTTGTCATGCTGCTGTGGAACAGCTTGTTGCCTGATATCTGGGGCTGGAAGGAAATCACGTATTGGCAGGGAGCGGGACTTGTCATCCTGATGCGGCTGCTTTTTGGCAGCCAGGGTTACCACAAGGAGGCGAACCAGCCGCAAGCAGGATGCCATACAGCTTTTCCCCAGTATACTGCAGAGAAGAGTGATCCATATTATGAAAAATGGTGGGAAGAAGAAGGGGCGGCTTCTTTAGAAAAATACACCAAAAGACTACTGGAACAAGAAATATCGCAGCAAGATAACAGGCAATAAAAAATTTGACCGTACAAGATTTCTAATCTCTCCACCCAGAGAGATTACAGCTCAATCCCCAGGAGGTTTTTCACTACCAAACCGATTAGAAAAGAGATTGCAGCTACACTTAAACTTACAACAGCCATCATCCTTAACCTGCCGGGCAATATTGAAGCAAATTTCTCGTTCCGTAGCTTCCGCTCGTTGTAAATATTTTACTAGTGGCAATAATTCCTTGTTGTCCATAAGCATCCTCCATACGGCATGGGCAAATAGTGCTTATTTATCATACCCTGCTATCTATTGCAATATAACAACAGAAAGAAGCGATGACTTGGGCAGATCGACGTACGGTAAAGCAACAATGCGGCATACTCATTTCTAAAATATATCATCGCACTGCAATAAATTGGATTGAATTTCGTCGTAATGGTATGAGGGTACTTTTATAGAGAAAGAAAATGCCTAATCAGTAAAGGAGGAATTGAGACATGATTGATTCTAAAGTAATGGAAGCCTTTGAGCTTATGTGGGGGAATTATCCGGAACCGGCTACGCTGGTACATAAAAGCAGGGAAATCATCGCTGTCAATGCAGCGGGTCGAAGCTTTGGACGTAGGGGATGAACTGTGCAAAAATTGGCACTGAACCTCATCGGGACTGTTTGGCAAACCAGGCATTAGCAACACAGAAGCCTACATTCGTCAAAGGGAAATTGGGTGAGAGGGAAATCATTTCGTATTGGCTGCCGATAGCGGGGTATCCTGAGCATTTTATCCATTTCGGAGTGGGAGTAACGATTGATTACGACGCAGCTTTGGAAAAATGATAAATGGCTAAAAGAAAGAAGCAGACACTTACTCAATTAAATCCCAATTGCGGCGGTTATCCCAGATATGCATGATCTTCACAGACGAATTGACGATTACGTACAAAACTGAATAATGCTTATGAACGGCCAGGCGGCGGTAACCGGCGGTTGCCAAAGCAGGATAGTCCAATAAAATGGTACATAAGAAGGGATTGGCGGTAAGCACGGTATTAATTTTATCACGAATTGACTTTGCCAGCGTTTGAGCGGCAGTAGCATTGTCTCTGGCAATAAAGCGAATGATTTCTTTTAAATCTTTAGCGGCGGAGGGGGCAATTTCAATACGATACTTTTTGCTCATTCCCACCTGAACTCCCTGCCGCTTCAGCGTCAATCTCATCCATCACAGCGTTAAAATCAAGCATTTCTCCCCGCCGATTCTCAGCCTCGGCCAGTAAAAGTTTCTCATACAGGCGAAGTTGCGCGAGGAGTTTTTCGTAATGCTCGTGACTGGTCAGCACCATATGGTTGGAGCCATTCTTGGTTAGATAAACGGGCGAATTCTGTTCAAAGCATATGGACTCAATTTCTGAAACCTTTTTGGATAAATCTGAAACCGGCCGGATAATAACGGACATAGCAAACACCTGCCTTTGTGTATCTTGGTCATATTATATCCTATTTCGGAAAATAATACAATTAATTATCATAGTAAAAGAAGAATATTATATAGAAAATGAGTTGATTAACTGTGCGTTCAGAGGTAACATGAGCACAAGAAAAGCACAGGATACGACCGAAGTTCATCAGCGGTTTGAGGCGGCGATAGAAGAGCTTAATTTATTTAGGCGTGATAATCCATAAAGTCAGTGCAATTTCAAAGTGATTTGCAGTCCTAAGCTTGACAATGATATGTGTGCCGCCGGTACTAGGAACGTGAAACCTCAGCGGTCATTTTTTTGTTTAGCGTTGATCTACCTTGGTAAGGAACCTTTATCTATAAAAAAACTCAATTAGCAGTTTGGCAGCCAATTGAGTTTTTTTATGCACAAAAGAGTATGGGAATGATTTTTCAGTATCACCTGAGCTGATTGGAGCATAAAGGATTTGTTAACTTTCAAATACCAATATCTTTGGAAAGCTTGTATCAACAGGGAGGATTTACGTAAAAGGACTCGAAACCTGAACATTAAAAAGGATTGCCCCAAGGGAATTAACGAAAATCGTAAAATGTGTTAATTTCTACTCATACTGGGAGTTCGATACTAAAGAGAATTACGGGAATGCAAATGATTGGTTTTTGGAAAACTACGGGAAGGAAATAATAAAATTGCCAATCGAGAGGATGATTATTATGAAGCAATATCGAAACTTCGCATGGTTCAATTTCACGTTAGCTGTTGCTATATCCAAACTAAGATTGGCTTTTGGGAGAATGGCATGAAAGGGCGGTTACGAAAAATGCTATTAGTTCCCTTCATAATCCTTGTTATAATAGCTCTCGGTATAGGTATTTATCTACAGCATCCTAAATTTGGAACCTTGCCGGAAGGTACACGCCTTGAACAAATCAAGAGTTCACCGCATTACGCTGACGGGCAATTTCAGAATTTAGTTCCCATTCCCCCGCGTGTTGAGGGAACCAGTCCCGTTTCGTTATGGTTGGAGTATCTTTTTATTCCCAAAGAACGGCTGGCACCGACAGAGCCTATTCCTGCCGTAAAGACAGACCTGATGGCCTTAGACAGGGATAAGGATATAGTGATTTGGCTGGGACATTCTTCGTACTATATGCAGCTCGGGGGAAAACGGATCCTGATTGATCCGGTATTTAGCGCTTATGCAGCCCCTGTCCCTTTTGTCAACAGGGCTTTTGAGGGGACCAATCCGTACACGGCGGAAGATATGCCGGAAATCGATTATTTGCTGATTACTCACGATCACTGGGATCATCTGGATTATTCCGCGATTAGCGCCCTGAAGCCCAAAGTCAAACAGGTGCTCTGCGGTTTAGGCGTAGGCGCGTATTTCGAGCAATGGGGCTTTGCGGCGGACCTCATCCATGAAGCTGACTGGTTTACCGCAGTGGCGCTGGAAGCTGATTTCACTGTTCATGTGCTGCCGGCCCGTCATTTTTCCGGGCGTATGCTGACCAGAAATAAGACGCTGTGGGCAAGCTTGGCCCTGGTAACCCCTGAACGCCGGATATTTTTCAGCGGTGACAGTGGCTATGGGCCGCATTTTAAGCAAATTGGCGAAAGCTTAAACGGCTTCGATCTTGTTGTTTTGGATAACGGCCAATACGACAAAAATTGGCCGCATGTACACATGACACCGGAAGAAGCGGTACAGGCTGCCGAAGCCCTGAAGGCCAAAGCCTTGATGCCGGCGCATGTAGGAAAGTTTGCCATTGCCAACCATCCCTGGGACGAACCGTTTCAGCGAATCACTGCTGCCAGTCAGAATAAGAACTATAGGCTGCTTACACCAATGATCGGAGAGCCGCTAGAGCTTGCAAATGAGCAACAAGTCTTTTCTCCCTGGTGGGAAGGAATGAATTGAGAGGCTGATAAACCCGGGAGGGTGCACATATCTTCTCCTTACCGCTATTATCGTTGCGGTAGCCTGCTATTTTACCTATTTTGGGTATCAGCGGCGCGATTTGCATAATTAATGGGAGGGAATATGGAAAAGTTTGTAAATCAAGAAGGATGCAAAGTAGCTTATGATTATTTAGCGGGGAACCGGGCCATTACCATTATTTTAGTGCATGGTTATGGACTGTATCGTGCCATGTGGCAGCCTCAGGTTACATTTTTGCAGGAAAGTGGCTATGCCGTGATTAACATTGATGTACGGGGCCATGGAAATTCAAGACCCGCAAGTGAATTTAGCGTGAAACTGGCGGCAGAGGATATTCACGCCATACTCAATTCAGAAAAGCCTGGGCAATATTTACTGTGCGGGCTGTCAATGGGTGCCTTTGTCGTACAGGAATATGCCTTCCTTTTCGGGGGGGCCGCTGGGTATATGCTGACAGGGGTGACGCCGTTATTTATACCTTACCCCAAATGGGAAAAGATACTGCTCGCATCCTCCGGGGCAATGATGAAGTATCTTTACACCTGGAAGGGGCTGAAAAAAGCGATGGCAAAAGGAAGCACCTATACAAAACCGGCGCTGCTGAGGGTTGGGCAGATGTTTGAAGAAATCGACAAGCAGGAGTTTCTGGTTTCGTGGCAGGGTTTTACAACCTGCCTGCATGAAGAACTGTTCAAGTATAACGTGCCTCTTTTGGTTGTTGCCGGTGAGCAGGATACACGAGGAACCATCCAAAAGCATCTTCCGGATTGGCAAAAACATTATCCGGGTTGTGCAGTAAAAACCATTGCCAATGCGGGCCATGTGGCAAATCTGGACCAGCCGGAACAATTCAACAGGATATTGTTTTCTTTTATAAGTCATTGTGAGTCGGAAAAACCGTATCCGTAATACTGAATATGGACGATTGCGGACGCTCCTACCCCACCCTCTCATGGTCTGTAAATACGGTTTTTCGTGTTTTATTTCCACCTGATAATAACCCTTGATGCATACAGAAAGCGTGGGTGCGAATTGAACGCGCTTGAAACTATTGCCAATTTAGCGTTTTGCGTTAATTTGCAGCCACTGCTATTGTCACATTAACCCTTGAGGACATAAAAAATATGGAAGGAAAGTGTTTGAATTGATCAGACAAGGATTATATGAGTAGTATTGGACAAGACAGATATATGGAATTTGGCAGAAGTATTATTGAAGGCGTGGAGATCAAGCGATGTAGAAACAACCCCCATGCGTATAAGTCTCATGTCCATAATGAACTTTCTATAGGGTATATCTCTATGCACATATGAAGTATCCCTATTTACCAGCAGATGGCTCGGGTAGTTTATGTCGACCGATGTATGGTCAAGTGGGCGGGAATGCTTCTGTCTGAGCACAACGAGCAGATGAAAGAGAAAGACGGCAAAAGCAATGGGGCTCGTTGATTTTTCTTGTTTCCCCCGCAGGAGCGTATTGTGCGTCGATGCAAAATCATTCTTTGCGTCCGATGAGCTAGGTTATGAAAAGTGCGGCATTATTCCAATTCAGGAGATGGATGGGTATGCGGAAAAATTGGAGGAACGCATCCAGAAAGTTCCCGCATCTGAAAAGTTTTATCAGGGGCAGCGTCGCCTCCTTAACCTGCAGATTTCGTACCCATGGGCCAAGTCTGTGGTTGTACTTGCCAGGAGGTATGGGAGGTATAAAATACCACAACCTGTTAAAGGGCAAATTGCCAAATCGTATTTGCTTGATTTGCGGGCTGATCCTGAGCTTAAAGAATATAAGAGCAGCCAAGCTATGGATCAATACTTACAAAGCCTTGGACTGCAAGTTGCCACCAACCGAAAATGTGGAATTGTCGGGCTGCGATGGGCGGCCATGCAAGCAGGACTGGGGGTTATCCGTCGGAACAATTTCTTTTACGCGCAATCCGGTTCATGGGTGGCTCTGGAGGCATGGCTGACAGACAAGGAAATGGAGCTGCGTGAAACATCCGATTTGCCGCCTTGTCCCAAGGGCTGCAACCGCTGCGTAGTGGCCTGCCCAACACGCTCGCTGTCTGAGCCTTATACAATGCTGCCGACCACATGCGTTTCCTTTCTAACCACATTCGGTGGACGCAATTTGCCAAAGGAGCCTCTTAGTAAAGCGTTTGGCAGATGCATCTATGGATGTGATATTTGTCAGGACGTATGCCCCATGAATAAGGGAAGATGGCAGGAGAACGAGGATTTTCCCGGTCTGTCTGAACTGGCTCCTACGCTAACACCGGAAAGTATTTTAGAAATGGACGAGGATTATTACAAAGAAAAGATACAACCGAAGTTTTTTTATTTATCATCGGATGAGCTTTGGAAATGGAAGGTCAACGTACTGTGTTTTATGCGAAACAATTATCAGAAAGAATATAAATCCTATATTATCGCAGCCTGTGAAAATGAGAACATAAAGGTTCAGGAAATGGCCCGAGCAATTCGTGATGAATGGGGTCTTAGTAATGGAAACACTTCGACAGCCCTAATAGAATATTGAGGAATGTGCATGAAATCTTGCCCGGTCGGGTTGCGCTAAGAGCGGTTTATTCATTAACGAATTGAGTGACAAGCCTCTATAGGAAGTCCTGTTTGAGCGTCAAGCTTCGGTTGCTAGATCAATCATAATGATAGCGGCATTGGGCAATTTCGAGTTTATCGTCTCTGATCCGGTATATCAGTCTGTGTTCGGGGTCGATCCGGCGGCTCCAAAAACCTGACAACGTATGTTTTAAGGGTTCTGGTTTGCCGAGACCATCGAAAGGAGTTCGTTCGATATCTTTGATGAGAGCATTGATTTTCTTTACCATCTTTCGATCCGTGTCTTGCCAGTACAGGTAATCGTTCCAAGCATCATCGTCCCAGACTTTAATCATTCATTAATTCCTTCTTGATGCCCTTGCCTTGATTCAATCGCTCAATGGATTTCGTTAGCCGGTCATAGTTGGCTTTGTTGCTGCGGATGTATAGGTTTTCGATCATGTTATTGTATTCAGCTTCCGACAGGATAACCACGTTGCCGCCGCTCTTGCGGGTTACAAAAATAGTCTCTACATCGTTATTCGCCCTGTCGCAATACTCTTTGAAATTTTCTCTCACGGTGCTATAGTTGGCTGCTATCATTCTAATCCCTCCCTGTACAATATATTGTACGATATAATTTAATTTTATGCAACGTCATAGAAATAATATTTTTTTGCTAGGGTGGTGCCATGAAGCTGATTTTTGTCCGCAACCCCATCACGCCGGACAAGCGGGACATACAGTATGCAGAGGCGCGGGCAACCATTGCCGAGCATATTGCGCCCATCCTCCGGGAGTGGACGGACACGGATTTTTCCGTCAGCATTAACGGACACTTCCAGGCGGGGCCTGGGTTCACGGGCTGTGTAAAATAATGGTTTATGTTTCTTCAGACAAGCCTAGAAAACATCACAAAAATGCAAATTGATTTCAACTATAGTTTATGGAGAAAAGTGGCAGTAAAGCCGGGCCATTGTGCCCGGCTTTACTTCTATTCAAGTTAGCAAAAATTACCAAGTCCATCGACATTTACATGGAACATACGTTCTAGCATTATGTAAATAGAGGTGAATAGTGATGAGCGAACATACTGTAAATTTACTAAGTATCCCTATTTACCAGCAGATGGCTCGGGTAGTTTATGTCGACCGATGTATGGTCAAGTGGGCGGGAATGCTTCTGTCTGAGCACAACGAGCAGATGAAAGAGAAAGAAGGCAAAAGCGATGGGGCTCGTTGATTTTTCTTGTTTTCCCCGCAGGAGCGTATTGTGCGTCGACGCAAAATCATTCTTTGCGTCCGTAGAGGCGGTTCGGCGGGGGCTTGATCCACTAGAAGCCTATATTGCTGTCGTATCGGATGCAAGGAGAGCCGGTGCAGTCGTACTGGCCAGCAGCCCGAGGGTTAAATCGGAATATAATATCAAGACCGGAAACCGGCTCTTTGAAATTCCCAAGCGTTCCCCGATTATGGTAGTAGAACCAAATAAGGGACAGTAGGGACGTCAGACTGTGCGAAAATAACAATTTAGCAAGCTGGCCCCAAGGCAAGAATATCAAGGCTTTCACACGGACCGCGGCGGTGAGTTTAAGAACCAACTGATTGACGATGTAATCAAGACCTTTGGCATCAAGCGTTCCTTGAGCATGAAAGGCTGTCCATATGATAACGCCGTGTCAGAAGCAACCTATAAATTGATTAAGTCTGAATTGTCAGGAACAGCCGTGTTGGAACACTTGAACAGCTCAAAAGTGGACTAGATGAATATGTTCAATGGTTTAATGAAAAGAGGCTTCATTCCACTTTGGGCTATCTCAGTCCACTTCAGTATAAGTCCCTTAATAAAACTGTCTAGTTTTATGTTGACAGTCCAGGGATTCCCCAACGCACGTATATCCTTTATTTTCCGCGCTACCACAGCCCCCCAGGCGTATTTGGTGTGCTCTCGTAACTTTCTGTCGAGCTGTGTTTTCAGAGCAGCCCCTTTTATGTTGCTATGTGTCTCAACTGTGTTCATAACAGTTGAAGAAAGCTACTTAAAAACGTTAACCTGCTTTATTCCTTTTAAACTCTCTTTTTCTAGTATAGATAAGATCCAACTGTCTGTTCCGTCCTCATAACGATATGTTAGCAATACAATATTGCCGCTATCATCGTAAACGGCATTTCCGGCATTATTATTGAGTATGGCGCTAAACAGCTCCTTATTGTCCACTTCTTTTACTGCTTTAAATTCTTTTATTCCTTGCGCATTGGATGCATGTAATTCGTTTTTTTGCATATTATATACATATGCGGAGCTTTCAATAGCACCTGCGTTTCCCAAAGCGAAAGCTTCATTATTTGATTTTATAATAGTGTAATCGCTGCCCTGTAGTTTATTAAGCCCCAAAGACTTGTTATCGACGGTATGGACAATGTTTTCTTGATCAAAATCATAAATCAATATTCCGTTGAAATTCAATATAACTGCGTATTGTTTATACGCATAAACTAATTTAGGACCCGTTGCCCCGATGGGCTGTTTTTTTATGTCTTCAATTATTTGTTCATTCTTGTTTAAATACGTTTCTAATTCGGAGTTTTCTTTATCTGTTTTCTCATTCGTGCAACTTGCTGCTATCAATAAAACGAATAGCAAAACTAAGAGAAAAGCCGCTTTCTTTCGCATCGATACGTCTCCTTCGCTCGGACAAAATTTAGTAGAAAACATGGATGCAGAGGGATATCCATAACCCTCTTCTGATTGGGTTTGATGCGTATAAATCTCTATTTACCATGTTATCATACTTGTGATGGTTTTCTCCAGTCAAACATACTCTTTCTCCGGCGATAAAGGCACTTCATACTGCCGGTTGCCGTCTTTTGTTTTTTGACGCCCGCTTGTTATTGCTATGGGAAAATATGGTACATGTTTCCTTAGACGTAGTTAGAAAACATCAGGCTTTCGGGCCTGATGTTTTTTGGAATAATAATACTATGTAAGATGTATCAAATACCAATAAATATCTTTGAGGAAAGCTTGTATCACATGGAGGATTTACGTAAACGGACTCGAACCTGAACATTAAAAGGAGGGTAACGTACTATTGAGCAGTAGGGGGTGAACCCATTGAGAATATTTGATTCAATCAGGATTAAAAATGTCAATTTTAAAAACCGAGTGGTCATGGCGCCAATGGTGCCTTTCGGGATGCCGGCGGACCAAGATGGGATGATGGGTAACGAGTTGCTGCATCACTATTTACAAAGAACGGCCAATGGGATGGGGCTTATGATTTGTCAATCTCTTTCCGTTACTTCTCAAAGTCGCAGCGGTAGCGGCGAAATGGAGGTTTATATGGATAATACTCTTCAAACGGAATCCATTAGCAATTGGGTACAGAAGGATAAACTGGAACAGGCTTTAATGGTGGGAATGCATAGGGCACCGGAATTAAAGCATGATGAAAAAATCTATTATCTTGGTGAGTTTAAAGAACGGGTCTTAAAAAAATTAACAAAAAAACAAGTATTGGAGGCGGCCGTCTATCCCGAAATCATTCAGTCGTTAAAAGATCCCAGAGCGAATAAGTTGATTATCGACGGAAGTCTTAGTGGATCGTCTGTTCAAAAATATCGAAAACTGGCCCGCAAATTAGGAGTTCCCAATACAGAGCGTAGTGATCCCGAGTTCAAGGGAGATACGGGGCTTATCATAGTTAGTGATCAGGCTGTAGCGGTTGAAGATATAACAATACCGGAGAGAAGCATTCGTTTAGAGGAACTAGGCCTGTCGTCAGCATTGGCCCGGGCAGCGGGTAGAAAGTTATGCAAAACATGCTTGCAAAAAGTTGCTGCGATAGATAAAAATGAGCTAATAAATTATCGCAAGCTTACATGGGCGGATCGTTTATGCGGGGACCGATGTCCTGGACATGATAAAGTTGACGCTGGTAATTTCGTTTAATTTATGGGAGAAAACTGCTCAATAATTTAAAAATTACATATACAGAAAGAGGCGATGGAGTTCGCCATTAAGTCCGTTAGCGGTAATGTTCCTACCACAAAGTGGTAGGAGTCTGTTTTTGCGGTGTGTCCAGCATGGGCGCTTACTAGTTGGTGAAGTCCAATACGGGGGTTGATAAATACCCTTTTAAGGGGGGCAACGAGTCAAAGGCGTTAAGGCTTGAACAATGTGAAAGCCCAGCGTCTTTAGGCACTGGCCGGTAACAGGCCCCTTATAGGGGCGAGCAAACCGCCCGTTGGACGGGTGGTGCCGATTACCAAAAAACAGGCAATCTTTTTATAAAATAACCCGGCGCCGTTGCGTCCCGCCGGGATTAAAACACATTCCCTGTCCCCTGCGTTTTTTATAAATGATATTGTTGACTAGCAAGATAAAAATTGCCTGCACCGGTTGCCCGGTGCTTGTTTTTTGCCTCCCATGCAGAGCAGTTGATTATGGATTCATTCAACCACCGGTCGTTCATATTCTTTTGGTCCCCTTGTCTGCGATCCTCCCAGCGGGGAAAGGCAAGCGCATAACGGGCGGAGTATGCGGCGTCCCCCGTTCAATAGACAGAAAAAGCACAAGGATAACATAGTTTTTCACAGGATAGCTTACTATTTCGCTGATTTAAGCAGCCATAGCCAACAAATAGTACTCTTCGGGAGTTCGGTATCCATTGGTGGCATGAATTCGTTGCCGGTTATAAAAGATTTCCACATATTCAAATACGGCGGCCCTGGCCTGTTCGCGGGTCTGAAACCGTTGCCCGATCAGCCATTCATATTTCATCTTGCCCCAAAATGCCTCCATTGGTGCGTTGTCCCAACAGTTGCCCTTCCTGGACATGCTGCAAATAAATCCGCGCTCTTTGAGCACATCCTGATAATCCTTAGAGCAATACTGGCTGCCACGATCGGAGTGAATGAGTACGCCGTGGGGCGGCCGAGCTCGCTTGCAGACACTGTCTAACGCCTGCATGACCAGTTCTTTGGTCATCCGCTCACTCATGGATAATCCGACCACTCTTTGCCCGCATAGGTCAATGATGGCAGCCACGTACAGCCAGCCTTCCTCCGTCCATAGATAGGTGATGTCACTGACCATTTTTTGATTGGGCCTGGAGGCTGTAAACTCACGGTTTAACAGGTTTTCGGCAACGGCAAGGGCATGTTTCGAATTCGTAGTGGCCTTGAATATTTTGGCTGTTTTAGAGTGAATGCCCGCCTGCTTCATCAGGCGTTCTATCCGCTTATGATTTACTCTCAGACCCTTACGGCGCAACTCTTGATAGATTTTACGGCAACCATAAACATGGCGTTTCGTTTGATGAAGTTGCTCAATCTGCGCCAAGATGGCCTCGTTTTCTAAGTCCCTTTGGCTTTTCGGGCGATTTTCCCATGCATAGTAGCCACTGCGGGATACCCCCAGCACTTTGCACAGCTTCTCCACCCGATAGGTTTGGCGGTTAGCTTTGATAAATTTGAACCTTTTATTTCTGGTTCTTCGCGAAGTACGCTGCCGCCTTTTTTAAAATCTCATTTTCCTCCCGCAGGTCACGATTTTCTCGTTCTAGCTTTCTTAGCCGCTCATCGTCTGGACTGAGCTTGCCGCTGCCGGGAAAAGGGGCATTAGGTTTTTCCCGATACTTTTTCAACCACCCATGAAGCGTATTCTCATTGATCCCTAACTCGGCTGCCACTTTGGATACCGGCCCACCGGTCGCTTCTACTCTTTTCACCGCTTGCAGTTTAAACTCGGCGCTAAACTGTTTCACCATTTTCATTCCCCTCTCTGATTCCAGTATACTACGCGTTTCTACTGTCCATCAAAGGGGGGACGGGGCAAGTATACTTTCGCATATAAAACACTTCACATGGGAGATACTAAAGAGCGCATTACAACCCAAGGAGGGCTCTATATGATTACTGCTGAGATGATACATCAGCTTAGACTTGAATTGTGGAATTTAACATACACCCAATGGAAAACACAAATACTCTTTACTGTTCAGTGGTGGAGCTTGGTCGTCCTCGTTGCCATTTCTTATGCCATCTGGTGGGTAATAGTAGATAAACAGCGATTATCCCAAATACTATTGTTTGGGTCATTCGTAGCTGTTGGTAGAATCGTGATGGATATTATCGCAAGCAACATTGGCCTTTGGAGTTACAATATTCGCGAAACTCCATTTATTCCCACCCCGTTTCTGCATGATTTCACTCTGACACCGTTGGCTTTAATGGCGGTTCATCAATATTGCCATTCGTGGAAGAAATTCCTTATTTGGACTACCATAACCGTGGGGATTATCTCTTTTGTGTTCTTCCCGCTATTAACAATATTCCATTTCTTAACGCTATACAAGTGGAATCTTATTTATAGCTTTGTCTTGGTTATGGGAATAGCTTTTTTGGCGCGATTCGTATTGCTCGGAATCCTCAAGATTGAGCAAAATTACAAACATGCCAAAGATTTATTTAAACAGGAAAATTTCAAGCTCGCCCCTGCTATGAAACCATTAGACAAAGAATACGAGAGGCAAGACGAATAGTAGGATAAGAGCCACATAAACTTTCAATGGCGCTTTTTTAGAATCAAACTAAGAGTCGCCCTATATGGGCTGGCAGGAAGGGAAATAAATAAAATCCGCTGTATCCATAATCATCGGAATAACAGTGGATTTTTTGCTTTTCTTTATGACGTATGTAGTCGTTTTTGCGGTCGCTCCCGATAGGAGCCAGTTTTATTTCGGGAGTCATAATTCAACCTCTTCGGAACAAATGTTCGACATAGATTGACAAATAAAAACGCGCTTGAGTAATACGGTTATTACTTAGCGCGTTTGAGTAGTGCGATTTCTGCTTCGTTTTCAAAAAGTCGTTTAGCTAGAAGATCTATTTTAGCTTCAACTCGTGGAATAAATTCTGCTTCTCGATAGGTTTTCTCGACTAAGCCAAGTAAAGCATCATTTGCCTCGCGTGTGTTTTTGAATCCGGTATTAATTTTTGACTCAACGCTGTTTAAGTGTTCAAACAGATGTTGTTGGCCTTGTTCTAACTTCCCAAGTTTCTCAAGGACTAGTCGTTGAAATTCTTCATTAGTCATGACTTTTCTCCTTTCTGGCTTTGGCTTCTGCCCGAGCCTTTTTATTTTTCTCTCTGGCGTCCCAGAAGATGGTTTCCAGTGATTTGCGGATGTTGGCTTTGTCATCTTCAGTAAGTGGTATGCCATCAAACCTGATTTCATGATTGTCCAAAAACTTTTCGAGGTCTTTTGGTTTTTTATCTTCTTGAGGCTCAGTAAAATCCAGATATCCAGCTGCTTCTTGAAGTTGTTCAGCAGTTATATTCCGTAATTATATTGTACTTTATTACATTGCCTGTAGACAATAGCAAGGCAATAAAAAATATTGTTAATAACAATAATAAAAGGTTGACTGTTATCTATATACAGGATATGAATTTATTGTCAAGAGACAACAGATAGGAGGGCATATTAGGTATTCTCAATCTCTGCTCTAAGGAAGGTTGGGAGCATAAGGAGTATATTTTTTTAGACTTATCATTGTTTACAAACAATGGGGATTTGAATAAGCACGAATCCACGCTGCCGGGGACGGGGTAAAATAAGAGGGCATTTGTCAGGGCTGTCCAAGGCGATCACAAGCATGCCGCCAAGTCAGTTTTTGAGTGAGTTGGGACTTAACCAAGTTGCGTTACTATAGCATCTTTGTTTAAGAGTATTAAGCGTAAATTATCCCAGTCTATTTATATGTGATAGTGGTTTATGTTATGCATGATTTTTTGTGTGGGGGGGGGGGGGATGAAATGCCCGCGGAAAGCAAATTAATGGTCGTAGATGAGTGGTCCGGTAAATACATGAACAATGAGGTCTAGCGTGATCCGGCCATGAAAATGGTTAAGTCTTTTAACGACTTGCCATATGTGCAGGTGGAAGCCATCTTGTTCGTTATAACATCGAAGCGGCTGGACTTAGCAATAAAAGAAGCCAGAGAACTGTAAAAACAGTTACTCTGGCGGCTCTAGCGATAAAGTGTGGTCGCTATCTGTTGCCTTCTTTTTGATCCGCATAGACATTTTTCTTAATATCAGGGGGTGTGTCTTTGCCATTCAAGTTTGAAATGACATGAGTCTTACGATCAAACTTTTTGTTATGATCAGTAGAATTTTTCAAGGAAATCACCTCCGATGTTAGTATTTCCTAGCTCAGCTTATATACATCAGGTAAAAATCTGAAAGATTAGGTGAGGATGCTGATAATGTGTGACTGTGTAAAGGCCAAGGGCATGCAGTGAATATGGGAGTGGGACGGAAATTTTATGTATGCCGTATGAACCCTTGTTATGATTTTCTTTTTGAGAAGAAGGCAAGATAGATGATTTCTAACACGCCGAGGGTGTTAATAATGAATAGTGCGATAAACCATCCTAATTGACTATTCCGGGCAGCATGCCAAGTGGCGACAGCTTTCCATGCTATACTCCATATGACAATTAAAGTAAGCAACCAAGGGGTATGGTGGATTGTGGAAATTATGTTTTCCATATAATTCTCCTTTCTGTTTTAATTAAATATAGGATGCCTATAGTAATAAGTTTATATCAAAAAGGGCAGCTAGTCTGCCCTAATCTGCGTTTATATTATTTTGAGGGTGGGGATATGATGCCAGCAGTGGACGTAAAGGAGCAGATTAAGAGGGAAAACCGGGTGGCGGCAGACTGGCTCATACACTACCGGGAGAGACGGCGCGCTCGTAACGGCAACGACAGACAACGAAGTTAGCGTATACCCCTGAAAGCAGGTCTGCAATTGAATAGGAGAATCACCGTTGCTCCCAATCACCTCCACAGCTAATTTTTTTCTTCCCTCAGCACGTTCTTCGGCTGTTGCCCTTTTGGTATAATCAAGGTAGATCGTATTGAATCCCTGCGAAACTCAAATCCTTTATAATGAAATATAGATAAAAGAAAAGAGCCTTAAGGCTCTAAGCTTTACAAACAATGTGTTTAACAGTTTCATCAATCTCGTGTTGCTGGTATTCTTTATCTTCCTCCGGCTAGGACTATTCAATCTGTTTCTTTTTGGGCCGGGATCAAACTTCTGCTATCAATAACATCCAATGCTATAATAAAGTTATTTTTGTCTTATAAATTTATGTTCTTCAAATAGCAGATAATCGCCATCTTTTACATAAGATATGGTTTTCGCTTCGGACCCTGTGTTTACAGTGAGAACGCCATCTTTTAAAACAGCTGTATATTCTCTTGTTCTCTTTTCATCATTGTTAACGATTTTAGCGATAGTAGTAGGGGTACTCTGCGTTACAATAAAACTTTCTCCATTTCGCTTAATTTCAACTGTTTCTGCAGACCTTTCAGAATTTACCCATTTACCGGTAAATTCACCACCTGTGATATTTCCACATCCGGCTGCAAAAACTAGCATTAAGACAGTTGAGAATAACATTGCAATCATACGTCTCATTTTTCTTCACGTTCCTAATATTTATTGAATTACTTTTGCCAACGAGGCATCACTACCTCAGATTGGTATTTCTTGATCTGCCGCTGCACCTTAATGACTATCCTCTTGTCTGGCCAGCATAAAAAGTTACTTAAAAAATTCGTATAACCCATAACAGTATAATCGCTCCGAAAGTTGCCATGATGATTTCACCGATTGTGCCATAGGTACTGATCCCTAAAAGGCTAAACAAATATCCGCCGATAAAAGAGCCTACTACACCGATGACTAAATCACCGACAAGGCCAAAGCCTCCGCCCTTTATAACCTGACCAGCCAACCAACCCGCAATAATACCAATTATCAGAAACCAAAGCATACGTAATCCTCCGTCTCAGTTTTAAATTAACCACCCTCAAAATCACTTAACAGAAACTGTATCGATTGACGTCTCATTTGTTTCCGAAAGAGTTTCAATGGAAGCCAGCACAACGCCATGGAATGTAAGTCTCTTAGTGCCATATAGCCAAACCGAATCGTTTTTTTCAGTACGCATAGGCTTACCCCAACTAAGATGTACCTGCTCTTTAGTCATGCCTTCTTCTATATCCCCATTTTCAATTTGCGCCCACAAAGCATAAGATCCGCCCAGACTGATTTTGGGGTCTGCCGCAAACAGATCAGCTTGCCACGGGGGAGCCTCAGTCCACGCTTCAACTGGAGTATTGGTCCAACTGTAAGCAATGGGGAGAATCGCTTTTTCCCCGTTTACTGAAACAATCAGCCAAATCGGTTTTTGCGATTGATTGCCTGCATACACATCGACGACGGTAACCGGGCTGCCAATTGGCAGGGAGACTGACCTTGGCATTGTCGTGTTAGTCCAATATAGTCCTGACAAATCTCTAAACTTAGGGTAAACCGTAGTTCCTAAGAATTGTTGCCGGGCATTAGTCAAATCAGAGGTTAACACCAGGCCTTCTAATTGCCCGCGCATGGTACGGGCAGCCAGCTTCTCGCCGGTATCATCTACCGTCATAGTAACAATATATTCCTTTTGATTATAGCCAGCGGGAAAAGGTACTATTCCGGTAACTGTAATTTGTTTGCCAACATATTCAGCGTAGGGAATTCGAACCGAACGGTCCCCCTGGAAACCATGAACTGCTTCTTCGCCTATAAAAATCTCGTAGCCTGCCGCTTGCTTATCGACAGGTAAAGCAAGAAAAGTGAAGTTATGGCCTACCCATTGTTCGACCATTACATTAGCTGCCGGGTTTGCACTGGGTGCCTTGGCCGCCCCAACAGAACCAACTGTCCCCAACCCTGCCAGTAAACTCAAAACCAAGAAAATACGCAAGCTGAACATTTTCATTTGTTTTCCCCCAAATTTTTATTTATTGCTATAAAAATGTGAAACCAATCGCCCGGATAAGAGCAGCTTTATTGATTAGCACATGTGCTTATGCTTGCATTTATGCATAAGAAAAAGCCCCCATGCTGGATATTCGGCGCAGGCCGGCGAGTATGATAATATCACACCCAGTTTTAAATATCCCCTGGCGGCTAAAACACAATATTGCATTGTAGTAATCGTCGGAAACTTCAAATACCTTATAAGTCATTATACGATATATAGTAGTTTATGTCAATAATAGTTTTCCTTGAATAAACAATTGTATATTATAATTAGACAATATTGGATATCTTGCAAAATACCTTCTTAAAGCCATCAAGAAGAAAGGTCCTTTGCTTCTTTTGTATATTGAGACAAGAAATGTGGGTATTACATAGACCAGGCGTATCACGACGTGCTGTTGTCTTGGTGGATAAAATATCAAAAGTACGAAAAAGCCCGTAAATCGGCATTTGTGGCATTACATAGGTTAGAAATATACATTATTTTCTTGTGTTTTATGCGGGATTTTTACATTTTGAGGATAAAGAAAATGCCGGTTTGGGGTGGTTTTGCCAAAAAGTTCATGTAGAAATGCTTCGGTTGCGCGGTTACGGTCATTGCATTAAACATCAATAGCCCCTTTGTTGACATAAAATAAACTTAGGGGTTATAGTTGTTATAGTCGAATGATTTTAGTCCAATACCTAAAAACTATCGTATTGATGCAGGCGCCAGATGTTCTATCATTTAAGAATGGCTGGGAAAAAGGAACAACATGAAGGAGGGAAGTAAGGTTAAATATTGGGAAGTAAATAACTTAAACTTGGCATGATAATTAAGAAGTTATAAATGAGGGGTTTTTATGTTAAATATGTCTAATACAAAATTATGGGCAATCACCATACTGGGAGCCGCCATCGGTTGGGTTGTATTTCAAGCTGCGCCAGCTTTGCAACCGGTCTTGATTGCCCTTGTGGCAGCCTGCCTGCTGAATCCCTTGGTGGAATACACCGAAAAAAAACTAAAGATAAAAAAGTGGCTTGCGATTAGCATTATCTCCACGGTGATCATTGTTGTCTTAGTTGCTATAAGTAATGTTATTTTATCGCTGATAGTGAGTCAGGCTACTGAACTTATCAACGAGTATCAGTCCATTAGTGAAAATTTTAATCAGGTTATCGCGGCTGGATTTATTTATCTGGAGAAAGTTGGATTCTCCCCAACCATGCTGGGAGAGTTGAAACAATATGTTGCTGAATTAATTAGTTGGCTGGGGAACTTCTTGGAATCTGTCATCATTTCGGGCTTAGGATCTATTCTAAATGGTGTGGATCTGATCCTTGCTTTAAGCATGATCGTTTACTTCTTAGCTTCTGGCAAAGAAATGGCACAGTATATTGTGGACCATATGCCCAAAAGTTTGCGTCAAACGACAATCAATCTGATGGAAGGCACAGATCTCGTTATTTGGAGCTATATAAAAATGCAAGCTTTGATCGCTTTGATCGTCGGGGTTTTATCCACCATCGTTTTTATGTTGATCGGCGTCAAGTTTTCTGTTCTGTTGGGCGTGCTTGCAGGAGTCCTCAATTTCATTCCTTATTTTGGCTCGATTTTAGCTGGTATCCTTGCAACCATGATTGCCTTATTAACCAGCGGGTTTAGTCAAGCAATTATCACATTGGCTGCGGTTTTGATCATTCAACAAACAGAAGGCAATTTCATAATGCCGCGCTTACAAGGGAAATCCGCTGGCCTGCATCCAGCAGTTATCATAATTGTCATCTTGATAGGCAATTATTTCTGGGGAACCATAGGCATGTTTATTGCCGTGCCGCTTTTTGGTTTGGTAAGATTAGTTGTCGCAGAAGCAGCCAAGCTGGTTGCACAAATCGAATAAAAAGGGAGTAATGTTCAATATGGGGTCACGCACCGCTGTCCTCATGGCCCATATTGCGGAAATTCAATTCGAAACGTCACTTGCTGGTTCAAGCTGGCAACCTGAATCGTTCCGTTATGGATATTGACAATAGATTTTACAATGGACAGCCCCATGCCCAGTTTGCTGCCGGACTTTGCGGAGGAAAAAAACGGTTTAAATATTTTTCCGATAATCTCTTCAGGAATAGGCGGTCCATTATTGCTAATCTCGATGACCGCTTTTTCCTCGGTACATGAGGTCGTAATCACAATCTCTTTTTTGGCCTGGTCCACACCCTCAAAAGACTCGATGGCATTGACCAAAATAATGATGACGATTTCTTCTAACCGCCTGACATCTCCCCATACGGTAGGGGAAACCGTACACGTGTTGTTTTCCCGTAGCTGAATACTGTGGGCCCTTAATCTTTCTTGAACCATACTGATTGCTTGCTTAATCATTTTGTTTAAATCGACTGCTTCCGGGGTGTGAGACCAAGCCCTGTTTACGGAATCCTGCATCCATTCGAGAATAGCCGTGATATAGCCGGCCTGCACCGAAATACCCCGGCAGTTCTCAATGACCTTTTCAATACTCGTTTCTTTCCCTTTATCATGCCAATAGATCATCCCATCGGCCATGATCTTCAGTGCTTGCAGCGGCTGATTAATCTCGTGAGCCACCCCTGAGGCCAAGGCGCCTAACCATGCCACTCTTTCGATCAACGCGACTTGCTTTTGGTTCGCGCTTTTTTGAATTTCCGCTTTTTTTTGTTCGGTAATATCCTCCAGAATGCTGGCAACATGCCCTTTCTCCGGGCTATAGGCAGACACTCTGTACCAGGAATCGGTATTTTTTGAGTATTGCTCCAGCATGATCGGCTGCCCCGTGAGCTCTACGTCGCCTAATATTTTAATCCAAGTGGCTTTGTCAATGCCATGGTTGACCACAGGCAGGCGTTTCCCCACAACCTCCGCAACCTTGAGGCCTGTCCGCATTTCGAAAGCGGGATTGACTTCGGCAAATTCGAGATCAACCGGCTGGCCATGATCATCGGCGATTACCCGATGGTATTCGAATATTTCCTGCATATGGTCCAACAGGCCCCGGTAACGGGACTGGGTGGCCGTGAGCTCCCTGTTTTTCTTTGCCAGTTCAGCCATATACTGCTCTGCGTTGGCCTCGGCTTGTTTTCTCTCGGTAATATCTTCCGATATCTCAACCACATGACCACGCTGCGGGCTGTATGCAGCAATGGCATACCACTTGTCTTGCTGATCGGAATATTGAGTAAAGGCCACCGGCTCCCCGGACAAGGCCACTTTTATATACGTTTGCAGCCACTGGCGGCTTGTTTCAGTCAGGTGCGGAAAAACCTCTGTCACCCGCTTGCCGATCAGTTCGCTCCGTGGACGCCCTATATTGGCAGCATAGGCCGAATTGACTTTCGTATAGATCAGGTCATCAACAGAGTTTCCTGCTGCGTCAAATAGGACCCGGTAATAGGCACACCCATTGGGCAGGTTGTCAAATAAATCCTGATAACCGGCCGGACACTCAGCACCCTCCGGTATTTTACCAGCAGCAATATCCTCTGCAAAATAATCGGCAGTCTGTGTTCCTTTTGTATTTTCGATCCGTTTTCTTCCTTTCTGCTCGGCAGTTTTTACATTTCGGCTTTGTTTGTCCATTTGATGGCCACCCCCTGGCAAATGATTCGCCAGTATTTTTTTTTACAACTTTATTATATTCAACATTTTCAGGGAATTATCCTACATTTTCCGTTAAATAGTTCAAAGAGGCGGAGTAGGAAGGGGTTGGCTTGTCTATTACAGAAGGAATAGGGGTGAGAAAGCATGAGCGTATCGGTTCACGTATTGATGCAAGGCGGATATGGTTGTTTACATAATGTTAAAATAAACTGGTATCGTTAGAGGATAATGCATTAGTTTGCCGAATCTCTTCATAGAAGGTTTGGTTTCGACCGTCGTAGCGCGTAGCGGATGAAGGCAGTCAGCAGCGGCGGCATTCCTGTTTGAAATCGCCGTAATAAGGGCGGGGGCAGGAGAAGGGAGTTCGGTTGAATATTTTACTTGTTGATTATGATACGGACAGCAGAGCGGGAGTTGCCGGATTTTTGCGGGAAATGGGGCATCATGTCACGGAACGAAGCGACGTCGAAGCAGCGTACGCCACCTATACTGCGGGTGCTTTTTCGATGGTGCTGACGGATATCAAAATGCCGGCGATGCCAGGGCAAGATTTGCTGCATCGCATAACGGCCCTGCCCGGAGAAAAAGCAGATGTCGTTTTGTTTACCAATTATGATGATCGGGGAGCCGCTGTCGATATCTTACTGGAAGGGGCCTATGATTATCTGCTAAAGCCGGTGAACGTGATTGAACTGGCGGCGGTTACGGAGCGGATTGTCGAACACCGCGCATTGCTCCGTGAGAACAAAGTGCTGACCGACCGTTTTGGCGAAGAAGTGCAAGCGGCAACCGCAGAGACGCGGCGTGAGGTATCCCGGCTGAAACAGGTACTCTCACAAATCGCCGGAATCGATCATGTCGGTTTTTTCTCCGACCAAATGAACCAGTTATTGCGATTGGCCGCAATATTTCATGAAGGCCGGTCCATACCGGTGCTGATCCAGGGAGAGACAGGTACCGGCAAGGAAATCATCTCTAGAATCATTCATTATGGCAATAGGATTACCCAGGAGCCCTTCATTGACCTGAATTGCGCGGCCCTGACCGCCGGTTTATTTGAAAGCGAGCTGTTTGGTTATGAGCCCGGTTCTTTTACCGGCGGCCTGACGAAAGGGCAGAAAGGGAAACTGGATGTGGCGCAAGGCGGTACATTGCTGCTGGACGAAGTGGGCGAGATCCCTTTGGAGCTGCAGGGGAAGCTGCTGAGAGTTATACAGGAAAAGGAATTTTACCGCGTTGGCGGTTTGAAAAAAATAAAGACGGATGTGCGGATTATCTGTGCCACCAATGCGGATTTAGAGCAGCGGGTGGCACAGGGAACTTTTCGCCGGGATTTGTTTTTCCGGCTGAAAGTCGGTCATATCGTCATTCCCCCCCCTGCGCGAGCGTACGGATGATATTATTCCGCTTGCTGAAATGTTTCTCAAGCAGTTTGCCGAACAAAAAGGGAAGCGTTTTCGCCGGATCGGCCCAAGTGCGGCTGATCTGCTGCTGGCTTACGACTGGCCGGGGAATGTGCGTGAACTCAGGAATACGATGGAATTGGCCGTGCTGATGTATGACGATGTGGAGCTCAAATCCCTGCATCTGAATTTGAATACCCTGCAGAAAGTGGCCTCCACCCCTTTGGACGTACCATTGAACGCCCGGACGCTTGACCCTCATCGCTTTCTTTTACCCGCAACAGGGCTCGATTTGGAAGAATTTATCGACAGTCTTGTCCATCAGTCTTTAGCACTGTGCCATGAGAATAAAACGGAGGCCGCCAAATATTTAGGGATCTCCCGGCGTTCCCTTTACTGCCGGTTGGAACGAAAAAAGGCAACCAAAAAACCGCGCCAGTTGCCAACGGACGTTGTGAACACTGCGGTGCCCAAGGCGTAAATTGCTGGTCTGGGCCGGTTCTTGGCCGGAATGCATTCCAGTCAAGAACAACGAAATGGCTTAGCATTGGCGGGCAATCTCGTGCAAATAAATAAAAACAGGCAAAAGCATGGCTCTTTGGGGGTATTGTTTGTTCGCAAGCAATACGAACACCCGCAAAAAAGGAGCCATGCTTTTTGCATTGGTCATCCTGCCGCGCCCGCAGCCCCAGGCAATATTTTGCGGGAGACTATAGCATGCGCTGAACCTGCGCGGTACGGCAGGCAAGGGGATAGGCAGCAAAAGACCGCCGGGAATGATCCGTTCAGGTCAGCGTGAACGAATCTGTTGTGCGGAAAGGACCACCGGCTATACAGACCGCTGGAAGCATTTTTCCCGTCATTGCAGGCGGCGTAAAGGGGGCGGGGGTAAGGGGCGGTGTTGGCACGCTTATTGCGTACTATTAAGGACGGGTAGGGTGGCAGTAAGCCCAAAATGAAGTCAATTAGGAGGAAAATATGAACGAAGATATACTGAAAGGGAAATGGCATGAGCTGAAAGGCGGTGTCAAAGAAAAGTGGGGCAAACTCACCGACGACGATCTTACCACTGTAGAGGGAAAATCAGAGAAACTGATGGGGCTTCTGCAAACGAAATATGGGTACACCAAGGACAAGGCCGAAGAGGAATATAAGAGTTTTATCAGCAACCACAAAAAGTAGTTCCCGGCGTTCAACTAAGGAGCAAGGAGTCAGAGGGAAAAAATCGTCTGTTTATGACTTAGTCCATCGTGCAGGCCGGTGAGTTTTTTAGCGTAACGCTTCGCCACCCTACTTCCTATCACATGCTTCCCGAGGTCAAACTGATGTTAAAGGAGGGAACCCTGTTTGATCTATTTAATTTTTGCCATGGTTTTTGCCGTGTTGATTACCTTCTTTGCGTTACAGAACGCCATACCGGTGACGATCCATTTTTTGGCTTGGAGCGGCACTACTTCGTTTGCCATCGTAGTCCTAGGCTCGACAGGGGCAGGCATTCTTATTGCATTACTTAGTCAAGGGATGGTCCAGCTTCGCTTGCGCCTATCGCTGCGGCAGGCGGAAAACCGGATCCATGAGTTGGAGCAGGCGTTAATAAAAACGGAAATCTTAGATCGGGATACCCGGTTTGAAGAGAAATTGGCAGCGGAGCAATTGCTGGAAACGCGGGGGTAGGCTCGGCGGCCGGATGCGCTTTAGCCGCATACAGGCGGGGTTAGCAAGTGACAACTGGAATGAAGCAGGAGGTGCACGCGAAGTGCATGAGTTGGATCTGGACAGAGCGCTGAATAGAACCGAAGGTCATTTAATGCGAAGTAATGCTCAACTGGCGAAGATGCTGGGAAAAGCTGCCTCGGTGCAGGCTGCAATGAGAGCGGAATATCTCGGCCGGGTAAGAAGCCTTGAAAAACTGAGAAATGCATTTGCCCAAAAACATAAAGAACTGCAGATCGCCAATGAAAGCGTCTTTTAATCAGCGCAATGGTGTCATCATAAAATATCGGAGGTAAAAAACATGTCTATTAGAGAGCTAATTGAAAAAGGAAAGAAATCCGTTTGCAAAAGGCAGGAAAAAAAAATAAATGGTACCGTCATCGGGGCGGCTGTAGGCTTGACAGTCGGGGCAGTTGCCGGTGTCCTTTTGACCCCTAAGTCCGGCAGGGAAACGCGCAAGGATATTGCCAATGCTGCTAAGGAATTTCCCCGCAAGGCTAAGGACGTCTTGACAAGCGCCAAAGAAAAGGCGGAAGAAGCCAAAGAAAAGCTGCATGAAACAAAGACAAAAGTCACCGAAGAGCTAACCATAAAGAAGTAAAACTTCTTGATGAAAAACAACGAACGGCTGGGCCGGAGTGCGCGGCTGTTCGCTAAGTCATTCTGTTGAAAGCAAGGGAACCCATGTATATTACATTGTATGACTTTGGCTTGTTCGTCCTTATTTCGATGATGGTCATTGTCAGTGCGTATTTGATCGCCATTCTCCGTCAGGCAATTCTCTTGTTCAACCAGGCCCGGCAAGTTTTAGCCGCTCACGACAAGGACATCCGTGAGACGCTTTCCTTGCTCCCGGCCGCATTGATGAACCTCAATTTGCTCTGCGTCAGCATGACGGAAACGATTGGCCAAACAAGTCACGCAGTTCGGTCATTAAAGGCGGATTTGGCAGATACGGCAGACGGCTTGCATGACGGAGTGGAAACCTTCATCATCTATGTGAAGGTGATTGGCGAAATTTTAAAGTCTGTATTCACAAAAATCGGATGAGAACAAGAGTCTGACCAAGCGGTAGAGGAGGGATGGTTACATGGTATACACGATTGTGGCCGTTATTCTCGCGGTTGCCATTATGAAATATTTTGGTATCCTATAATTTTCGATTAGGAAAAAGAATGAAAACGGTTAGTAGAAAAGCCCGCTGGAAGGTCACCATAGCAACCTTCATCAGCAAAGTGATTATTGTGGGTTGCTTGCTGTTGCCCGTTACCGTTCAGGCCGGAGCGTTGGCCGAGTATGAGGAAGCGTACAAGCTCTATCTGGCGGCGATTGCCTGCATGGCTGCTTACAGCGACCGCATTGGCGATTTGCGCTGGATGAACTGGCGCAGGAAGGCTGGCCGGTAGAAGCTTATATGAAAACAGGCAGTAGGTCAGAAGTGCAATTGGATGGTAATGGTTCTGGCATCGTGGTAGGCCAAAGTTAAAATAATAGGGGGTTTTTCTGTTGAAAAAAATGATATTCGCTTTATTGCTTCTTTTCGTAACCGGTATCGGCACTGGGTTTGCCGCTCCGATCAATAACCTGGATAGAGGCCGGACAGCCATCGGTTTTGTGGATGACGATTTCTATGTGGAGCACAAACTCACCAATAATCTTACATTAGGATTGCAGGAGCACGACTTTTACGGACAATATGATTTCAGGGGCTTTAGAGCCATTCTTGGCAACCGGGATTACCATGGTTCCAATCCTTACGTCGGCGCAGCGGCGAACATGGCATTGGCCCCTGCTCTGGATGGCTACGTGTCACTGATTGCCGGCAGCGACTTTACAGAAATGCAAGTTGGGGTCAACTACAACCTGGTCGACAATTTGGATATCAACGTCAACTACCTTACCTTCAGGCCGGATGGCGGCAGCGATCACAACCGTACCGGCATTGGCCTGACCTTTAAGTTTTAACGGGGAGTCGGGCCTGCCTGACGTTTGTCCGCAGACCTTAAGATAAACTACAGGGAGGAGAGAGACTATGCTGCAAACAATCTGCATTATTTTGATCGTAATGTGGCTGTTAGGGATCGTTACATCCTATACTATGGGCGGCCTGATCCACATTCTGCTCGTAATTGCCGTCATCGTATTTTTGGTTAATTTTATTACAGGACGGCGAACCTTGTAGGACCATTTATGAAAAATGGATCCGGGCAACAGAAAGAGATGACAACATGCGTTTTAACATATTGACAAAAATATTCACCCTGCTGATTGTATTGCTGGGGATGACGGGCGCCGTGGTAAGCGCGGCCACCGTTGAAGAAAAGCGCCAGGCCATCCGGGAGGCAACGCAGGAAACGCTCAACGAAGTTTACAGCGTTCAGCCCAAGGCCAGAGACGCTGTCGCGAACGCAGCCGGGTATGCCGCGTTCGCCATCACCGACGTTAAAGTGGTCTTTTTAGGCGGCGGGGGCGGTAAGGGCATGTCGGTCAACAACCGCACCGGGCAAGAGATCTTCATGAAAACAAGCGATGTACAAGTCGGCTTTGGGCTGGGGATCAAAAAATACAAAGTGCTTTTTGTCTTTGGCACCGAAAAAGCCTTTGCCGATTTTGCCGATAGCGGCTGGGAATTTGGCGGTCAGGCGACGGTTGCCGCCACGGACAGTGTGAGCGGCGATTCCTTGCAGGGGGCTGTTTCCGTGGCTCCGGACGTCTGGATGTATCAATTGACCGACAAAGGTCTCGAAGCCAGCATAACGGTCAGGGGCATTCGCTATTTTAAGGATAATGACTTGAACTAAGGAAATAATATGAGGAGGAAATAAGTATGAAAATGCTAAGTTTACGGATGTTGCTGGTGTTGAGTTTATTAGTTGGCTTGGGCAGTGCCGGGGCGGTGGCGGCAAATGCAGTCAAGGCGGCGCCGCCGGCTGATGTGAGAGTCGAACAATGGACAGGGCAGGCCTTCACTTTTCTGGCTTTGCCGGCGGAAAAGCAGTCCGCCGGCTACGAGATATTTGCCGCAGAGCAAGCAGCCCGCGGATTGGAGGGCGATCGTTCCCTGCGTATTCCCTATGCGGAATATGTTGGCAAGCAAGTTGTCGTTACTGAAATCGTATCGTTTGCGGCCGGCAACAGGCAAAAAGAATATATGGTCTATATGACGGTAAAGGAAACCGGTGAAAAATTAGTGGGGCGTACCATGCGGGGCCAGTTGGAGGGCTTGGTGTTAAGCGCTGACCTGAAAAATGCCCGGCAGCAATTTCTGGGAAAAACGGTTTACCCTAAGTATAGAGAACTGACCGGGCTGTATATCCCTGGCCGGAATAGAACGCCGGCGTCAGTGTCCACGCCAATTGGCGGTCCGGTTGTCGTGCTTGATGTCTACGCAGGCAATAAATCGCAGGAGCCCATTTGGCTGATTGTTGACGTGAATGGGGAAAAAGCGATTTTACCCATCGCATACAGTTGGACCAACATGCCCATTCAATCCTGGACCGAGGCACCTCCTTGGCAAAATGCCTTGTTTATGGAAAATCCGAGAATTAGCCTCGGCGGATCTGACACTTTGTGGCAGAAAATTCAAGCCGGAAATGTAGAAGAAGGGATGACCAAAGAACAAGTACAGCTTAGCTGGGGCAACCCCTCCCGCCGGGAAAAGCATGATTCGGTTTGGATCTATGGCACTAAGCAGCTTCAGTTTCGCAGTGGTGTGCTTGATTCCATTGCAACGATTTCAGAAAGTCAACCGAAATCATAGGATGATCTTTTCCGAAACGAGATGGCCCATGACCGGGTCAATTAACCGATCCTGAAAATGCGCTTTAGCGACGACCGCAACCGGTAAATGCCGGTCCACGGCTAAACATCAAGGAGTCAGGGAACCTATGATCTCCATTCGAATTTTCCTGTCCGTTGTTCTAGAACAGTTCACGGGGTGATGTTTTTTATTATGTAATCAATACTAACGGCGTAGTTGGAGGAAAAATCGGCCAGCTATTCGCTGATGCGGACTTTCTGTGTTTCAAGGAGCCGATTTCAGGGCTTGAGCAGGGCTTTGGATGTGAATCATATTGACAATGTTCCGGCATCATGTTAGTCTATAGTAGAGCGAGCAACCTTACAGCGACTACGGGTTTTACAGTATCGCGAGAATGTTGGGAATTCAGGTTTCTGAGGTTTTTGTAAGTTGTTAACCAGTCCAGACGGTAGTCGCTTTTTTGTTAATGTGAGTTGACCGATTTCGATTGTCCGAAAAGAAAGTTTGTTCCGCTCCGCTTAATGGATCACTCTGTTAAGTGAAAGATGGCTGTAAGGATGCTCGCTTTAAAAAGGAGAAGGGGAAACCTTTCTCCTTTTGTTTTTCTACGAATCTAATCAAGTGGACACCGCGTCAGCGTCCATGAATGCTTTGCTTATAAAATTACAGCAGTAGGTAAGGGGAAAAACAGGTCTTCATAGAGAAGCCTACTTACAATAGAATGATGATCTAGTAGGCATACCAACCCTGAATTGCTTCTTCGTTATCAGAAAGCAAGTTCAGGGTTGTTTATTTTTGTAAACAGTTGGAATTACCAGTTTTAATAAATATCCTCCTGAAATGTACAGTACATTGCGAAGCCATTGAAAGATCGTGTAAGATTTTCGTGATACGGATAAGGCAAGCTTTAGAAATTTATCAACGATTAGTTTAATATGACATACTATTGTCTTATTAACTTGTGTATACTAAAGAAAAACAGGAGGTGATAAGAGATTGCCTCAGCAAAGAGGAATAGTTGGCAGACATAAATACAAATAAAAAATCAGAAAGGAGTAAAAAAATGATCACTAATAATATACTAATTAAACTAAAGGATAGGAACAGTGAAAATATTGGAAATGCCAGGGATAAATTGCTCAGTATGAAGGATAAAATTGAATCTCTTCGTGATCTAACAGTCAAAGTAAACATACGCCAAGATGCGTCATCCTATGACATCTTGCAGATCGCTCAATATGATTCCATGGAAGATTTAGAGGCTTATATCGTTCATCCTGTGCATATCGAAGTATCCCAATATATGGCAGATGTGATAGAGAGCATTGCTGTCGTATGTTCTGAATCATAAGAAACCAGCTAGGTTATAACATAGGGGCATAGTGGTTAAGTCCAAATGAGTATTAAAATTTGTAGTCAGGTTACATCTATGTGGCAATCGTAATGGGGGTGACCATATAAATGAAGATCTTATCATTACGCTAACAGATAAACTGAAAATCTATGAGGAAAGAAGAGGACAGTTATGAACAATATGAACTTAAATGAAGTGATTAAACGCTCCGTTCAAATAAGAGAATGCTACCATCAATTAGAAAAACAGTATCATGAAAAAGAATGGACAGTAGAAGAAGATGCGCTGGCTTTTCTGACAGATGCTGGATTGGTTGGTCGTCTGACAATGTCTCAGCAGGGCCGTTGGCCAACAAATGGAGATTCCAAATCTGAACTGGAACATAAACTTGGCGAGTGTATATGGTGGTTGATAATTTTGGCTGACCGCATGAATTTTGATATCAATGAAGCCTTGGAGAATTTTTTATCAAAAACGGAAAAAAATTTAAAAGGTTAACGATAAGAATTTTTTAACTGTATTTAATCCTCTTTTTCTATTACTGCCTGCAGTCCCGGCAATAAGAAACACAGAATTTCATCTGCAAAAATAGTGACCGATGGTTTTCGTCCCCTGGCATTCCAAAGATACGCAGCACCATAGATTGATTGGCTGACCATGACCGCCGCCCATTGTATACTTTTATCCGCTTCCGGTTTGGCCGCCCGTTTAGCCAGCCAGTTGGACACCATTTGCTCCAACTGGCTTTTTACTTTCATTTCGATAAGCGGAAAAACGGCTTGCGCTGTACGCCTGCAGCTTGTGCTCAATTGTTCATGATACCTGCACACGGAAATAATCAAATTTCGCAGTGCCTCCGGTGTCAGTTCTTCCTGAGACTGAAGTTGTTGGTATACAGTCGTCATAAATGTATCCTCAATAATCAATTCCATTAGAGCATACTTATCAGCAAAATGAGCATAAAACGTTCCCCTGTTGATTGCAGCCCGTTCCGTAATATCGCGAATGGTAATATCATTAAATTTTTTCTCCTTACTCAGTGAATGAAACGCATCTTGAATTAACTGACGTGTCCGGATAACCCTCGGATCGTTCTCTTTGAGGCGTCCTGCCATAGCTTTCACCTTTTCCTATACGATATTTAACGTTAACCAACATTTATTCATTGCTGTTGGTTAACCAACATTCCCGTAGTTTTATCTATTGCTAGGTACTCTTTCAGTTATTATCATAATAAATAGTTGCGTCATATACAACGTGTTGTTTTGGCATGTATGGATGTATGGGATCCAGTGTGATAGAAGAAGCGGGACATAACACGTTGGTAAGGGAAATGACCCTACAAATATGGCGGCAATATAGAAAACGGCAGCAAAATGATATTACTAAAAATGAGAGAAAGGTGACGGAATTGAAAGTGATTGCTTTTAACGGAAGTCCAAGAATTAATGGAAATACAGAGCAGAGCCTGAAAATTGTTTTAGCAGAATTAAAAAATGAAGGCATTGAGACGGAAATTATTCAATTAGGAGGGCGCAAAGTTTTCGGGTGTCTTGCTTGTGGGATGTGCTTGGAAACAAAGGATAACCGCTGTATACGCCAGGACGATGAAATGAATATTTTTATCCGGAAAATGATTGAGGCGGACGGAATTATCATTGGTTCTCCAACTTATTGTAGTAACGTGTCTACAGAAGTAAAGGCACTCATCGATCGCTGTGGATTTGTATCAAAGGCTAATGGGGGTGACATGCTCAGAGGTAAAGTCGGGGCTGCAGTGGTTTCTGTTCGTCGAGCCGGAGCAACTTTTACTTACTCTGCAATTAATTTTTTCTTCGGTATTTCCGAGATGGTTATGCCGTCTTCTAGCTACTGGAACATGACGTTAGCCCTTAATCCGGGCGATGTCCAAAAGGATGAAGAAGGTATACAAACATTTCAAACTTTGGGTAAAAATATAGCGACCCTTTTAAAACAATTGAAAGGTTAATGCTTTCCGTAGTTTTATCTATTGCCAGGTACTCTTTCAGTTATTAACATAATCAATAGCTGCAACATATACAACATGTTGCTTTGGCCTGCATGGGATATGCAACATTTGGAATTAGGAGTGATTTCATGAAATCATTGTTTGATCAAACAGAGCTTAGCGGTCTTACACTAAAAAACCGCTTTATCCGGCCTGCTACCTATGAGGGCGTTGCTGACGGACACGGTCATATGACAGAAGCGCTGTTTCAAATGTATGAAGATTTGGCAAAAGGCGGCGTCGGAACGATTATTACCGGTGCGACAGCCGTTTGTGAATTGGAAACCCTACTGCCCAAGCAAATGGGAATTTTTAATGATTCTTTCCTCGATGAATACAAAAAATTGACTGCTATGGCCCATCAATATCAGGCAAACATAATCGTGCAGCTCGTCAGTCCGGGATTTCAAAAATTTTTATCCGCTGTGCCCGGCAAAGTCATTTGGGTGCCCAGTATGCTGGATGAAGCGGGACATAACAACGTTGCCGCCAAGGCAATGACACAGGAAGATATTATCGTACTGCAGGAAGCGTTCGCTGCAGCGGCCTTCCGGGCAAAAGCAGTAGGCTTTGACGGCGTACAAATTCATGCAGCCCACGAAACACTGCTAAGCCAATTTCTAACTCCTTACTTTAATCGACGCACCGATGCATATGGCGGAGGCATCGAAAACCGTAGCCGAATGATTATAGAGACCTATCAGAAAATACGGGCAAAGGTTGGTCCGGAATATCCCGTCTTAATTAAAATCAATAGTGAAGACTTTAGGGAGCAAGGCTTGACTTTTGCCGAATGCAAATACGTCTGCCAAAAGCTGGCGGAGTTAGGCATAACCGCTGTGGAAATCAGCGGCGGCGGCCCCTCATCCCGTCCGAATGAAGGCTATGCAAGAACGATAGCCAAAGGCCAGACACCCTACTTTCTAAAGCATACTGCTGAAATGAAACAACTCATTCGCATTCCCGTCATTGCCGTAGGCGGCTATCGCGACATACCGGCAATGATGAATTTTTTAAATGAAAGCAATATTGATTATTTTGCTCTTTGCCGACCGCTGATATGTGAAAGCGACCTAATTAACCGGTGGCAATCGGGAAACCTGGAACCGGCCAAATGCATTTCCTGCAACGGCTGCCATAAGATTGGCGCAAGTTGTGTATTTAAAGGAAACAGAAAGCGAAGGTGCAGCCATCATTCATTCCGAGACAATTCGTGCATTTCAACTGATGTGGGGGAATTTCCCTGAGCCGGTTATACTGGCTGATAAAAGCAAAGAGATTATTGCTGTTAATAAAATTTGTCGCGAGTGGGGACTAACAGAGGGAATGAACTGTGCTAACATTGATCCGCCCGAGCGCCATAAAAATTGTTTGGCGAATCAGGCTCTTGCCACGCAACAGCCCGCGTATATCAAATCAAAAACCCCGGACGGTAAGGAATTTCTTATGTACTGGCTGCCGCTGGATGGACTGCCTGATTACTTTGTCCATGTGGTCATCAGCCCGGCCGCTGAATCACACGGTTATTTAAGAAAAACATAAAAAAATTAAGTAATAATAATCCTGTATAAAGCTTCTGTTATATACAGGATTATTTTTGAATATCCGTTATTTTTTATAAACGTAGCCTTACTCGATCTTTATTCTGCTGATTCTCAAACCCTAATAAGGCGCCTTTTGTGCAGAGTATTTGAACGCTTTCCCCGCTGGTGGCAAACACATGCCTTAAGATCAACAGTCAATAATACGCGAATTCGGAATATCGCTTATGATATTTTCTCCATAAGCGGAGCCTGATGTTTGATACCCAGCCTTGAAATCTCCATTTACTATCCGACATGTTACGGCAACGACAGACAACGGCGTTAGTGTATACCCTGAAGGCAGGTCGGCAATTGAATAGGCGGAATCACCGCTGCTCCCAATCACCTCCACCGCTAATTTATTTCTCCCCGCAGCACGTTCTTCAGCGGTTGGCCCCTCTGGAAGATTTTTTATATCTGTAGGATTAGTCGTCAGTGCCGATAATTGCACCTGAAAGTATTCTCTTATATTAGGAATTGCTGTGGATTTATAGGACAAGATAGTCCCGCCTAGCGAGGTAGGAAAACACTCTTGCGGTCCTTCCCCAAAATCAAAAGCCTTCGGGTTTGCGTCAGTGATTTGTTGCAACTCTCCATTCTCACGAATCAGTAAACCGAGCTCCTCAATGTACTTGGCGCTCTTAATGGAGCCTTGCGAAAATCCACCATAATGACTAAATGCGACGAAAAGTTGCTGCGCGCATTTTACTCTTTTCGCTGTATGGACAACCAGGGCATCATAAGCAACAAATAGGCCGGCTCCAGAGATTATCATAATTCCAGCTTCCTTTGCTTGTTGATCCAGAGCTGCAGCGAGCTGGTAAGTTGGTATTTCGGCGCTAATATCCAAATAATGAATTTTGTTTTGCAAGCAGGCATGCATTGCGTTCTCGGCAGTAAGGGCAAAAGGCCCAGCCGCATTGATTAAGCATGCACACCCGCTAAGAGCTTCTTGCCATCCCCCGAAATCACTAGTTGCAAAAACAAAGTTGGGCACATTTAACTGCGAGGATAATTCAGCCACTTTGGCTTTATCTCTTCCTGCAATAGCAAAATTGATATTAAGTTCCTTGAGTCTCAGGCAAATGAGTTTACCAGTATAACCAGTCGCTCCATAAACAAGGACTTTATGCTTAGCCATTTTTATAGTCACTTTTACCTCCATAGATTATTCTACCATGCAAAGGATTGTACCTGATGTATTAGTATGCTCCCTATGTTTTCTCCATTATATACATGGAAATAGGACAACAGTATGTCATATTTAAATTGCAGTTTATATTTAATTCCTGTCTTATTCAGGATCGTAAATCTCAAAAAAATACAATTAAAGCTATATACATAAACTTAATATGACACACTGTTGTCATATCACATTAGTTATGATATTAGGTGGTTAACTAATCACACAATATAGAAAGGGGGTGATATTATGCTTACAAAACTGCCTCAGCCTGTTGACGCTTTTTTTCATGCTGCCAACGGCCCTGACCCTGATGCGTTTATTGCCAACTTTACCAATAATGCCATTCTTATTGATGGCGCTCATGAGTATAGTGGCATAAATGCAATCAAAGAATGGAGTGAAACCGATGTATTTGCGGCCAAAGTCAAATATGAGGTCACAAATACAGTTCAGCGCAACCAGGAGATTGTCGTCACTGCCAGAGTAGACGGTAATTTCGACAAAACCGGACTTCCCGACCCACTCATGCTTGACCATCATTTTATAATCAAAGAAGGTAAAATCTCCAGACTTACCGTTCAAATTTCTAAAACATCAAATTAACTACAGTTTTATCAGTTGTTTTGAGACGTTAGGTAAAGTACCTCGTTGTCCATAATGGCATTTTATCGCGATAGTCTACTAGGTGACATTAGCACAAGTTAAACACATGGAAGAAAACGAAACTATTGACACAAAAAAAGTCAGCATATATGATTGAGAATGATTATTGTTATCTTTAGTGTAGTTATTTTTGGATACTACCGATGCTGAAAATTATGTAAGGAGTGAGGAAATGAGAAGGACAAGGCGGGTCTTTACAGCCCTGGTATTGGCGGCAGCAACGCTGACAGCAGGCGGCCAGGCGTTTGCGCAGGAAGAAAGTCAGTCGGAAGTTTCGGAATTTGCGTTTGACTCTTATGTGGTCACGGCTAGCCGCATTCCGGAAAAACTCAGCAAAGTGGCGGCGAATGTTACCGTTATTGCAAATGAGGCCATTGAAAAAGGGGCTTTTTCTCAGGTATCGGATATTTTGCGTGCTCATAATGTCCATATTCCGGCGAATGGCTCGGTGTATTCTTATCCGGTCATTAATGGCGATGACCGTGTATTGGTTTTAGTCAATGGAAGAAGAATGAACTGGAGTCATCTGGTTGTCAGCGGCAACAGCCGCGCGTTTAATATGAACAATCTCGCGGTAAAAAATATCGAAAGAATAGAAATTGTACGCGGGCCGAACTCGGCCTTATACGGCAGTGATGCCGTAGGCGGTGTGATCAATATTATCACCAAAAAATCTGTGGAAGAAAAAACGACTTTAGCCCAGGATTTCGGCACATGGAATGACCGGCGTACTACCTTGACGCAGCAAGGCGGCTCTGACAGTCTCCGGTATATGTTCACGATTGAAAAGCATAAACGCGATAATTATCAATTCCGCAATGCCATATCAGGGAACAAAGATGAATTTAGTGACAGCTACATTGACCGCGAGTATGCCAATCTGCGTGTCGATAAACTTTACGGCTCAGACAAAGAGCTTTCTTTTGAAATAGAAGGAATGTCTGAGAATAACGGTTATGGTTTATATATTAAGAATCCTGTTTCGGAAGGGAAGGTCAATCAACCGGGAGCGGAACGGGACGGCAGTGATTTTAATACGTCAATAACGTACTCCTGGAATAAAGATAGGGGCAAAGCCGACTTCTTCCGCATATACCGCAATCACAGCGATGCGCAAACAATCTACGGAACAAATCCCTATAAACATAAGCTGTACGCTGTAGGCGCGGAGTATCAGCAAAGCTGGCTTGTTGCCGATACCTACACGCTTATTTCCGGCTTGGATGTACGCCGCGAAAAATTTGACCAATTAAGCAGCGGGATCCAATCGGGAGCGCATGTCAGCACCAGCGCCTTATTTTTAGAAAACCGTCTTGATTTAGGCAATCGCTGGTCGTTAAATCTGGGCGCGCGTTATGATCATCACAGTGATTTCGGCAATGATACCACTGCCCACATTTCTTTGAATAAAGAACTTTCAGATGTCACCAACATGTATCTGGCCTGGGGGCAATCAATCAAGAACCCTTCCATGACCATGCGCTATTCCAATACGGAAAATATGATCGGCAATCCCGATTTAGTGCCTGAGAGCGGCGATACATGGACCCTTGGCCTCAACAGCAATCTTGATAAAAAGACGTATTTGCAAACCAGCCTGTACATCAGCGAGATGAAAAACGCCCTGGCCTGGCAAAGCGGCTCACCAGGTAAATACATAAATTTGAATAGAGAAAAACGACGCGGCCTGGAGCTTAGCATAACCCGGAATATGACGGCTGATTTTAAGGTAAGCGCCGGGTATTCTTATGCAAAAGTAGAAAAACAGAATGCCTCAGATGGTTACTATCTGGACTATTTAAACAGCAGGCCGAACGGCTACTGGCTGAGCACCCAATATGACAACGGCAGGTTTGATGCAGGCGCAACGCTTCTTGCCGGCACAGGGCGCGATGAATCGACCTACAGCAACAGCTCGTATGTAACGCTTGACCTGACCGCAGGCTATAAATTGAGCGGCCAAACAAGAATTTATGCCAAAGGCATGAACCTGACAGACGAAGCCTACGAGATGATAAACACAGGTAAATACCCCGGCAGATATCCTATGTTGGGGAGACACTTCCTCATGGGTATTGAACACACGTTTTAACAACAGGATATAAGAATAAAATGGCGGTATAAATCGATGATTTATACCGCCGTAAACATCAGAAAGGTTTCTATGAAAGAACCAAGAGCGCAAGCTCGGCTTATTCAACTGCATGGAAGCGACGGATTAATGGGTCGAGAAGCAGCAAAAAGCTGCCAACAAAGGCCAAGGAACAAGCCAAGAAAAATGATCAAAAAAATACACTGTATGCCGGTTATCGCGCGGCCTCCACGTTGAGCCCGGTCCAATAAGCGGCGAAAGCCCATAAGTCGGCCACCTCCTGGATGATCTTGTCCAGCGGCTTGCCGGCGCCATGACCGGCCCGGGTTTCGATGCGAACCAGGTGCGGCTTCGGGCCGAGGTCAGCAGCCTGAAGGGCAGCGATATACTTGAAGGTATGGCCTGGCACGACGCGGTTGTCCGTGTCGGCGGTCGTGGCCAGGATCGCGGGATAATCCCGGCCTGGCACTATGTTGTGGTAGGGCGAATAGGCACGGAGATTGCGGAAATCCGCCTCCTGCGCGGGGTCTCCGAAATCGGCCATCCACAACTGTCCGCCGGTGAACCGGTGGTAGCGAAGCATGTCCATGACGCCGACGCCTGCAAGGGAAGCCGCAAACAGGTCCGGGCGCTGGTTGACGACGGCGCCGACGAGAAGGCCGCCGCCGGATTCGCCCTGGATCGCCAGCCCAGCGGCGGGCGTGGTCCCACCAGCTTTCAGATATTCGCCGGCGGCGATGAAATCGTCGAAGACGTTCTGTTTTTTTTCAAGCCGGCCCGCATCGTGCCACGCCTTGCCGTATTCGCCGCCGCCACGAATGTTGGCCACCGCCAGCACGCCGCCCTGTTCCACCCAGGCGAACCACGCGGGCGACCAGACGGGTATCATGCTGATACCGAAGCCGCCATAGCCATAGAGCAAGGTCGGAGCGGGGCCGGTCGCGTCTCTCCGCCGGACGATGAACATCGGAATGCGCGTGCCGTCCTTGGCGGTGTAGAAGCGCTGATCTACCACGATCCGGTCGAGGTCTGCATCGACCTTCGGTGCGGCCCACACCTCCCTTGTGTTCGCGGTTACGTCGTAGCGGTAAACCGTGACGGGGCGTCGAAGCTGGTGAAGACGAAGAAGCTTTCCGGCTCCTCCGGATTGCCGAGAAATCCGCCAGCGCTGCCGATGCCGGGAAGCTCGACGACGCCATCGGGCGTTCCGTCGAGCTTGTAGCGGTGGACCTGGGCCTTGGCATCGACAAGATAGGATGCCAACAGTCGGCCGCCGAACAGCGCCGCATCATTTAGAACGACCTCCTGTTCGCCCACAAGGTCGGTAAAGACCGGAGCGGGATCGGCGAGATCGAGCGTCACGATCTTGCGGTGCTCTGCGTCCCGCGTGGTCATCAGGAAGAGTTTCGTTCCGACATTGCCGATGACGCCCCATTCGGTGTCGAAGTTTTCCACCAGAGGGCGCACCGCCCAGTCGGGCGTCGAGAGGTCCGCAACTGACAGCGCCACGGTACTGGAGCCGGGCGTCGAGTAGATCATCAGATATCGACCGTCATCGGTGACGCTGGATATGTGGACCAGATTCGACTGAGCGGGCGTGGCATGGATGAGCCGGTCCTGCGCCTGGGGCGTGCCCAGCGTGTGGAAATAGATCGCGTGGCCGGCAAGGCTCGCCTCGAACGCGGTGCCTTCGTCCGGTTCGGGGTAGCGCGAGTAGAAGAAGCCGGAGCCGTCCTTCGACCACGAGATCTGGGTGAAGCGCGCCCATTGGACCTCGTCTTCGAGTATGCGGCCGGTGTTCACATCCAGGACACGGATCGTGCGCCAGTCCGTGCCGCCCTCCTGGATCGCATAGGCTACATGGGAGCCGTCTTTCGACGCCGACCATTCCGCGAGCGCGGTCGTGCCGTCTTCCGACCATTGGTTGGGATCGATCAGGACGTGATCCGCTCCGGCCGCCCCGTCGCGAACGTAAAGGGCCGCCTGATTGTTGAGGCCCGGATTGCGCGTGTAGAAATAGCGCCCGCCCCGCTTGTGTGGCGCGGTGACCCGCTCGTGATCGAACAGGGCCCTCAGCCGCTCCCTGAAGACTCGCGCCCGGGTAAGGTAGCGAGATAGGATTGCGTGACCGCATTTTGAGCCGCGACCCAATCGGCGACAGCCTTGTCAGTGCGAACGTCATTCTCCAGCCACCGATAGGGATCGGCGATCTTCTGTCCGAACAGTTCGTCAACGACATCGTTGCGGCGGGTTTTGGCCTCAATTTTTGCGCGGATTTTTTGGGAATTTGACCGTGTGGATTTATCCCTGCACGTTACTGTCTACAGGCAAGTAACGGATTAACGAAACCCTATCTATAGGTGCTAGGAAGGTGATAGAAGTCTCGTATGGTATAAAGTTTTTCCATCTGTCAAAGCTAAAGAAAAGTTGACGATGGAGGTAATATGGATACTTTTTATCAATTGGTAAACGCGGTGATCATTTCGGCGAAAATTTCATACTTTCATTGGAGTACTAAAGAAGCTCTGGCTCTGGGGTGGTTGGTCATTGCTGGTTTTCTTGCGATATCTTGTGTGCTATTATTTATCCTAATCGACAAGAGCAGATTGCGTGAAATACTTTTATTTGGTTTTATATTGACATTTCTATTTGTATGCACTGACGTAATTGCGACTGAATATGGTCTGTGGGAATATAAGACCCGCATTATTCCTTTAAAGGCAAGCATATTCCCTTTTTCATATACCATGAACCCGATATTTCATATGTTGGCTTATCAATACGGTAATACGTGGTGGCGTTTTGTTTTACTAAACACTATTGTAGCGGGATTATTTGCTTTTATTGCCCATCCTTTGTATGTTTGGGCAGATGTATTATGGCTTGGAAATTGGAATTATATCAATTCATTTATATATCTCATGGCTATTCCCTGGGGCGTAAGGAGTTTCGTTATTTGGATTGCCAATATTGAGCAACAATACGCAACAGAAAACAGACGATCAACGTTGTTTACGGCACTCAGCCCGGCAATGAAATTATTTGACGGCGATAAGGACGAAAAGTAAACAATAGATAGGTCTATAGAACTTTCTTCTGCCATAAAAATGCGAGAAAAGAATAGGCTGTAAATGCCGCCAGATATGTCAAAGAGAGGTGCCAGTGATGATATACCAGAAGATGCGAGTATTTTAGACCAGCCCATTCCCAGGAGATGGTCAACGCTGAAACAATGGCGATTACTACGGTGTTGTAGGAAACGGACGGCTTCAAAAGGTACACAAGCATTATTGCTTTAGGTGGCAGGCCCAAAAGGCCATACAGCAATTCTGTCCCCGGCCGACCAATTGTTGGTGAAGGGAAATCCCACGTCCCAAAGTGAAGACCTAGCAGATTACTTGTAAATGCAAGCCATGAACTAAAAAAGAATAAATTCAGAAGTCGCCGCGAAGGCAAAGGTTTTTGCCAATAAAGAACAGCAACTATAGTGGGATGTATAAGCATATTGGCAGTGATGAGAATAATATCCATATTCATACAATGATCTCCTGTTATACCATCAATAACTAAACTCGTAATAGGTAGTAAAGCGCTACTTTATATTTTACCCTTGATCTGAGGCAGTATTCAAAACTGCCTCTTTATTACGCATGTGGGTTGCGCTGTTTAACGCCTGCTGCCAGGAAGGTAGCGGGCGTTTTTCATAAGTGCATTTTGTCGGACTGATATTGATTATTTGCAGCCTTGCAATAATGTACTATATGCATCTGTTTTTCTTGATGTATAATTTATGATATTAACTTCCGAGGAGCTTATATCATGAACATTACATCTTTTTTAATATACTGCGTTATTGTAACATTTACACCTGGACCTACCAATATTGTTATATTGTCTACGGTGCAGGGGTTTGGCATAAAAAGAGCTATGGAATATTCGTATGGAGCAACAATTGCCTTTGGGGCCCTACTTGCCATCTCCGCCATATTAAATACCGTGCTTGTGTCCATAATACCGAAAATATTGATTGTAATGCAGATCATAGGGACCCTTTATATTTTGTATTTGGCCTATCAGATATACAAAATGGATACATCAGGGTCAACTGAAAAACAAGTTGCAACGCTTAGGTCGGGTTTTATCATGCAGTTTGTAAATCCCAAGGTAGTGTTGTTTACAATGACGGTAATCCCCAGTTTTGTTATGCCATACTACACTGACCCCCATTTATTAGCGATATTTGTTGCGATTATTACTGCTATTGGCTTTTTAGCATTTGTCACTTGGGTGATTTTCGGGGCGATTTTCAAGGAAATCTTGCTGAAGTATCAAAAACTGGTTAATGTAAGTATGTCACTTTTTCTGATATATTCTGCTATAATGGGCTCAGGATTGGTTGAGCTTATTGGGAGATGACGGACATGGCAAGATTCATATATAAAAAATCATCAGATATCACTGCGCTATCAGCTAGTTTTACAGATTTCACATATAAGAAGCATTGTCATGAGGAATATGCATTGGGTGTGACCCTGCGTGGCATTCAAGAGTATAATTTAGATGGCAGTTTCCATGCGTCATATGAGAATGGGGTTATGCTCTTCAATCCTGAACAGATACATGATGGTAGGGCGCATGATAGTTCGGGTCTTGATTATGTTATGCTATATATTGAGCCGAGACTGTTTTTGGATATACTAGGAAAAAAGGATATGGTTCGTTTTGCAGCTCCAGTTGTCTATAATCAGGCTCTTAGGAATAGTATCTTAAATCTTTCAAATGCAATTCAGCGTGAAGAAGATAAAGTCTTGTGTAGTGAACTGCTCCTATCCCTCGTAGATAACTTTAATCCAATTAATATCTTTATCGATTATAAAAGAGATAATAAGCTAATTCATAAAGCCAAGGAAATGATTTATTCTAAATTAGATGATGTAATGAGCCTTGATGAAATATGCAAAGAGTTTTCTATCTCAAAGTACCAGTTTATCAGGTTATTTAAAGCTAATGCCGGAATTTCCCCATATCAATATTTTATATTTTGCAAGGTAAATCGTGCTAAGCAGTTACTAGAAAAAAACAAGGATATTTACTCGGCTGTAGCAGAATGCGGGTTTGTTGATTTATCTCACTTAAATAAGCATTTCAAAAGAATCTATGGAATAACAGCGTTCGAATATAAGTCACATTTAAACATGAACTAGAGAATGTTTAAACTTTTAAGAACTTATAAGAAAGGTGAGAGTAATATGGCGGAATCAAGAAGTCGTTTTACCCCGCAAACTCCTGATTTTGCAAACCGTGTTCAAGCGAGTTTTACCCAACAAGCTGTGATGAATCTTATTGGTGCCGAACTAGTGAAGGTCATTCCGGGTGAAGTTGAGATTCTAATGCAGTTTCGTGATAATCTTACCCAACAACACGGTTTCCTACATGCGGGCATTATAACAACCATCGTTGATAGTGCCTGTGGTTATGCAGCTTTGAGTCTTATGCCTGCCGGGGCCTCGGTCCTGACAATTGAATTTAAGGTTAATCTTCTTGCCCCTGCGAAGGGTGAAAGGTTTCTAGCCAGAGGTATGGTCGTCAAGCCGGGGAAGACGATTACTGTTTGCTCAGGCGAAGTTTTCGCTTTAGGTTCAGAAGAACCAAAATTGGTAGCAACAATGACAGCAACTATGATGACACTTCAAGGTCGCCCTGGCGTCTCGGAAGGTTAGGAGCTTTGAAAGCAGTAATGTACCCCCCTTTTGTCAATATCACTCACCTAAAGTCGACAGTTGAAAAGCATTGATGGTGTTACAGCAAACGAATAGTTGAAGCAGATTTCAGTACTTCTACAAGCATTGTGTTTGTGGGAGAAGGAGAAGAAATAAGAACATCGTCAATTCGCGTTACTGCGGTTATCAATATAGAGGGCGTAGACACAAAAAATCAGCAGATAGAAGATTGGGATTTTTAAAGATGATTTAGACGTTCAATTTACATTGGACGTCTATTTTTTATTTAACTAAGGAGGAATAATTATGGAGCAAAGTAACTTATCTGGTAGCTCATCTTCCAGCATGTATTTTTAAATTTTGTCTACTATTGCAAATTATTTTACAATATGATATTCTTGATATAGCGCTGATATATTACACATATATTATAGCTATATCAAGAATGGATTATCTCGTCTAAACTGATCGAGTACGACAGAAAAGTACTTAGGAGGAAGAAAATGTACAGAAGTGACTTTGAACCAGGTACAACCAGGTGGGCAGTAAGAAGAGCGCAATGGCGTGCTATGAGTATTACGGATGATGATATGAAAAAACCGAAAATTGCGGTAATTAACACTTCTTCGACGTTATCAAGCTGCTTTATTCATGTGAACAAGGTCTCAGAAGCAGTGCAAAATGCGATTCGTATGGCTGGCGGGCTCCCTTTTGAAGTGAGAACCGTAGCGCCCAGTGATTTTGTTACCAGTGCTGGGAAAAAAGCGAGATATCTTATGCCAACGCGGGATCTGATTGTTAATGAAATTGAATGCATGGTCGAGGGAGCGGTGCTGGACGGCATGGTCTGCTTATCGTCATGTGATAAAACGACACCGGCCCATATTATGGCGGCCGTCAGGCTGAACGTGCCTACGCTGGTATTAACCTGCGGGTATCAAGTCGGCGGTTATTGCAGCAGCGGACAGTTTGTTGATATTGACGATGTCTATGAAGCGGTGGGGGCATTACAGGCCGGCACCATTTCCCTGGAAGATTTGACCGATATGACGGAAGCTGCAATCCAGACACCGGGGGTTTGTGCCGGCTTAGGTACAGCAAATTCGATGCATATTGTTGCAGAGGCGCTGGGCATATCCCTGGCTGGCAATTCGCCGGTAAAGGCTGAAAGCCGTAAGCTGTATGATTATGCACGCAAGGTTGGGGAAAGAATCGTTGAACTGATCAATCAAAATATTTGTCCTCGCGATATTGTCACAGAAAAAGCTATCGAAAACGCAATTATGGTCGTTCAGGCTGTGGGCGGCTCAGTTAATACGGTCCGGCATTTATCAGCTATTGCTACCGAGGCGGAACTTGATATTGATGTTGTGAAAATGTACGAAAATCTGGCAAGTAAAATTCCACTACTGACAGCTGTTCGTCCAAACGGACCATATCGTACAGAGGATCTGGAAGCCGCAGGTGGTACGAGAGCTGTTATGAAACGATTAGAAGATAAATTAAATAAAGAAATTCTTACAGTAAACGGAACAACTGTCGCGGAAAACATAGACGATGCCAAAATTAACGACGACAGAGTAATTAAAACTGTTAAAGATCCGCAAAGTAAACGTCCCGGCGTTGCGATCTTTAGAGGCAATATTGCACCGGACGGCTGTATCGTTAAACTCTCAGCCGTACCGCAGGGGATCGATCGGTTTGAAGGGCCTGCAAATATTTTTGACGGTGAAGATGAAGCCATTGAAGCGATTGGTAAGGGCGAAATCAAAAAAGGTGATGTTATTATTTTAAGAAATATGGGACCGATCGGTGGTCCTGGCACCGTGTTTGCCTGCAGTTTTGTCGCAGCTATGAACGGTGCCGGTCTGGCGCCTTATGTTGCGGTTGTTACTGACGGTGAATTATCCGGCTTAAACCGAGGCATCGTAGTTGGTCAGATGATGCCCGAAGCGGCGGCTGGCGGCCCATTGGCCATTGTTAAACAAGGAGAAACCATTACCATTGATATGGAAGCCAGAACTATTCATGCCCATATAGCTAATGCAGAAATTGATGAACGTTTAAGCAGATGGACACCTCCGGCCAAGCCTCATTTAAAGGCAGGTACTTATTTGGCGCAGTACTGCGAACTTGTACAGCCGATTGCGCAAGGCGCAGTGTTAGGAAAACGCGATTTCAGGAAAAAATAAAAATAAATGCATGGGCCAAAAAAATTGGCCCATGTAAGGAAGGAACAGCAATATGGAAAAGAAACTGGGCTTTATTGGCTTAGGAATTATGGGAAGACCGATGGTGCGGAATCTATTGGCAGCTGGTTACCAGGTACATGTTTACAGCATTCAGGCGTCCGAAATTCAGGATGTAGTAAAAGATGGCGCCATTGCGGAGACGGATGCGCAGTCCGTCGTGGCAATGGCCGACATTACTATCACCATGGTGCCTGATACTCCACAGGTACAAGCGGTAATCACCAGTGTACTGCCTGTGCTCAAGCAAGGCAAAATAATCGTGGATATGAGTACAATCTCAGCGCTGTCAACTAAAGAATTGGCGGCCAAAGTTAAAGAAACCGGCGCGCTGATGCTGGATGCTCCCGTCAGCGGCGGCGACAAAGGCGCTATTGCCGGTACACTGTCGATCATGGTAGGCGGTGAAAAAGCAGCATTTGAAACCTGTCTGCCGGTCTTTAATGTGTTGGGTAAACGCGTGACTCATGTCGGCGGAAGTTCGATGGGGCAGGTTGTAAAATCCTGTAATCAGGTGCTGGCGGCTTCCACCGTGCTGGCGCTAGGCGAAGCTCTTGTGCTGGGCACCAAAGCAGGTGCCGACCCAGCCAAAATTATGGAGGTTATGTCCGCAGGCTATGCAAGATGCGGGGCGATCGAAATCCGTGGCGCCAATATCCTTCAGGGAGATTTTGCCCCAGGTTTTAAAAGCAAACTGCAGTACAAGGACCTGCGTCTGGCGATGGAGCTTAGCCGGGGTATCGATGCCCCCATGCCTGTGGCGAGCATCGTACATGAATTTTACAAAACTTGTATGGCGAAAGGCTTGGGGGAAGAGGATCATACCAATGTTATCCGCCTAATTGAAGAGATGGCTGACGTGGAAGTAAGAGTAGGGACAGGTAAATGATTTGCTAGGTTATTAGGAGTTTGGTTATAAAAGTAAGTTCAAACATATTTGTACGCTAGATCTAGGTGCTGGACACTACTATCCTAAAAGTAGATTGCTGATTTTTAGGAAGTGTCTTCGGCCCTAGCATTTTGCAGCTGAAATATACAGAATAATAAATCAACACATTGAATTGCCTATGTTTTGATGTTTCATAATTTTTTATTCAATTTACAGGAGGGAGAAAATCATGAATAAGGAAGCCGCAAATGCGAAAAGTGACTACGGAATACAAACTGAAATACCTCTCCAGAGACCCACCCGTTACCGCTTTTTAGTGTTAGCACTAATAACGATTATCCTCACTTTAAGTACGGCCGACAGGGCAACGTTGTCAGTAGCCGGGGTGGGGATGGGAAAAGATCTGGGGTTTGATTCCGTTCAGTTGGGCTATCTTTTTTCGGCATTTAGTTGGGCGTATGTTCTGGGCCAAGTACCGGCAGGCTGGCTAGGTGACAAAATTGGCTCGAAGAAAACAATTTTCATTGGCTTATTTATGTGGTCTGTTGTGACTGTACTGATGGGATTTATCGTTCCTTCGAGCATCGCGTTCTTCCTATTATTAGGGTTACGTTTTTGCCTTGGAATATTTGAGACACCTGTTGGCCCATCTTCCGGAAAGATTATTGCCAGTTGGTTCCCGGGTCATGAGCGTGGTATTGCCGGATCAATATTTAACAGCGCGCAGTATTTTTCTTTGGCGATCTTCACTCCCTTTATGGGGTGGCTGGCATATACTTTCAGTTGGCATTATGTGTATATTGTCATGGGAGCCTTAGGGATCATATTGGCGTTCATCTGGCAAGCCTTATTTCAGGTGCCAAGTAAGCATAAAGGTGTTAATCAGGCTGAACTTGACTTAATTCAAGCAGGTGGCGGCCTGATCGATATGGACGCAAATATTGGGGAAAGCAAGTCCAATGAAGCGAGTTCAAAACCAAAAGTAAAACTAAGTGATATTGGACAATTGTTTAAGAGCAGAATGCTGGGAGGCATTTTTCTAGCGCAATACTGTATTACTGCTATTTCGTGGTTTTACTGGTCATGGTTTCCGATTTATTTGGTAAAAGAACGTGGATTATCTATCCTCCAAGCCGGATTCATGGCATCAATACCCGCTATTGCAGGTGGCATCGGCGGTGTTCTTGCCGGGTTTGTTTCCGACTGGATATTGAAAAAAACTGGCTCACTGTCTCTTGCCAGAAAGATTCCAATTACCATTGGCTTCACTCTTAGCGCGTTTATTATTCTCTGTAATTATGTGCAGACAGACGCGATGGTTGTTTTTCTAATGAGTGCAGCCTTCTTTGGGAAAGGCTTTGGTAATTTGGGGTGGACTGTAGTTGCTGATACGGCTCCTAAGAAAATTGTTGGGCTTACGGGTGGTGTATTTAATTCGATTGGTCAGATGTCTGGTATCATTACTCCCGTTGTTATTGGCTACATTCTGCACGCAACAGGTTCTTTCAATGGTGCGCTCATCTACGTCGGTGTCCATGGTGTAATGGTTATCTTAAGTTATTGGGTTATTGTAGGAAAAATTCAGAGATTTGAACTTAAAGAATAAAATATTAACATCAATTCATATATGTCACTCAGCGTGAAAGAAAAGGGAGGAAGTAGTAATGGCTATTCAATCAGGGAGGAAACTAATCAGTCCGGTTATTCGTTTGGATGCAAAGGATAATGTAGTTGTGGCCCGCACCGTGATTCCGGCTGGCACCGTTATCCCAAACGAAAAAATTACCACACTCAGTGAAGTTCCTTCAGGCTACAAAATCGCAACAGTACCGATTCACAAAGGGGAACCAATTTTAAAATATAATACGGTGATTGGCTTTGCTGCCGTCGATCTGACTCCGGGAACGATGCTGCATGATCATAATATTGAATTCCATGAATATCAGCGCGATTATGCCTTCTGCCGCGATTATCGGCCGCTGGAAATGATACCGGAAAATGAGCGCGCAACATTTCAGGGAATTGTGAGGAAAGACGGGCGAGTGGCAACTCGTAACTATATAGGAGTGATAGCAATCTCTAATTGTGCAGCCACCGTTGTCAATAAAGTTGCTGATTATTTTACTGAAGAACGGCTGGCTGAGTTTGCCAACGTGAACGGCGTTGTACAGCTCAGTCATGATCAAGGGTGCGGCGGGGATTCGACCGCAGGTCCTATGGCAGTGCTAAGGAGAACACTCGGTGGCTATGTGCGTCATCCTAATTTTGCCGGAATGGTGATTGTTGGACTTGGCTGTGAGCGAAATCTGATGGAAGATTTCTTAAAGGCGGAGAATATACAACCTGGGCCAAATGTCAGAACTCTTATCATGCAAGAAATTGGCGGGACGCGTAAGACAATTGAAGCAGGTATTGCTGCAGTAAAAGAAATGTTGCCGGATGCCAATAAAGCTAGACGGCAAACAGTTCCTGCCAGCCATATTACAATAGGGCTGCAGTGTGGTGGTTCTGACGGCTTTTCTGGCTTGTCAGCCAATCCGTCCTTAGGAGCTGCAATGGATTTATTGACACGCAATGGCGGAACGGCAATTCTGTCTGAAACCTCGGAAATCTACGGGTTAGAACAAACTCTTACTTGTCGGGCGGTCAGCCGGGAAGTTGGGGAAAAACTGGTGGCAAGAATGCGCTGGTGGAAAGAGGAATATTGTGTCGGGCGCGACATGCAGATTAATGGCAGGGTAAGTCCGGGTAATAATAAAGGCGGGTTGGCAAATGTTTTTGAGAAATCATTGGGAGGCGTAAAAAAGGGCGGGTCAGGTCCACTAATGGCTGTGTATGAATACGCGCAGCCGGTTACACAAAAGGGTCTCGTCTTTATGGATACTACCGGCTATGATCCTGCATCAGCAACCGGACAGATTGCGGGCGGTGCCAATATGATTGTGTTTACCACCGGGCGTGGTTCGTGCTTTGGATCTGTTCCATCGCCGACAATGAAATTGGCCTCCAATACACCAATGTATATGCGCATGGAAGAAGATATGGATATGAATTGCGGAATTGTAATTGATGGCGAAGTGAACGTTCAAGAGATGGGTCAAAAAATATTTGATCAGATTTTGCGGGTTGCCTCCGGTGAAAAAACTAAAAGTGAAGAGCTGGGCGTAGGCAGAGCGGAATTTGTTCCCTGGAGACTTACCTTAATGGGTTAAACCCATAGTGTAAAGGCAATCTCCCGCTAGAAGCTGGGCTGGTAGGTGCCAAACGATGATGTACTGCCAGCTCACTAGCTTTTTCCATTGTCTTTATGTAGTTCTGCTTAAGCAGTGCAGTGCCAAGTAATTGATGGGGAGGATAAAATGGAGATTATTAGAAAAATGCTGCAGGATGTTAAAATACCCAAAATGATAAAGATTCAACAACATTTTTCAAACGATGAGATTATAGACATAGAGGGTGCTGTAGCTAAAGAATTGCGGAATCCCCAAATTGCCAATCGTGTAACAAAAGGCATGCGAATTGCTGTTGGCGTAGGAAGCCGGGGCGTAGCTCAAATTTCAAGAATTGTGCGGGCTACAATTGACGAGCTTAAACGGTGTGGAGCCGAGCCTTTTATTGTGCCCGCAATGGGCAGTCATGGGGGAGCCACAGCCGAAGGACAGATTGATGTATTGGCTAATCTTGGCGTAACAGAAACAAGCGCGGGCTGTCCGATTCTTTCATCCATGGAGGTTATCCATCTAGGGATTATGGACAATGGCTTACCAATACTGATCGACAAAAATGCTTTTGAAGCTGATGGAATTATTGTGATCAACCGGATAAAAGCGCATAACGGATTTAGCGGTCCGAATGAGAGCGGCCTGGTTAAAATGATTACAATTGGGCTGGGAAAACAAAAAGGGGCGGAATCTTGTCACACATTAGGCTGGGGGAGCATGGCCGAGTTTATCGTGGATATGGCCAGAATTAAATTGGAAAAGCTTCCTTTTCTATTTGGCATTGGCACTGTGGAAAATGCTTATGACCGCGTCAGAAAGATCGCCGCCATTCCAGCAGAAAAAATTATTGAAAAAGAAAGAGTATTATTGCTGGAAGCAAAACAGAGCATGCCAAGGTTATTGCTAAAGCCCATGGATGTCCTCCTTGTCGACATGATCGGCAAAGAGTTCTCCGGCGGCGGCATGGATCCTTATACAACCGGGAGAGCAGCCACGCCATATATAAGCGTAGGCCCCGAACCCGGCAGGCTGGCGATTCTTGATGTGAGTGAGCAAAGTCATGGAAATTGCTCCGGCATGGGACTGGCGGACTTTAGTACTCGCAGACTCTTTCATAAAATAAATTTTGAATATACCTATGCCAACAATATAACTTCTACAACTCTTGTCTCCGGCAAGATCCCTTTGATTATGGACAATGACCGTTTAGCCGTTCAGGGATCGATCAAAACCTGCAATATTCTTGATGCAACTCAGGTTAGAATGGTTCGTATACCGAATAGCCTTCATGTTGAGAAAATTTATATATCGGAGAACATGCTGGAGGAAGCAAATCAGCATCCCGATATAACAGTTCTCGGTGAGGCTGAAGAAATAGGCTTTGATGAACAGGGCAACATTTTGAATTTAGGCCACGTTTGTTAAGTACAAACATAAATATATTACAATGCTGTAACGATACTGTATAAATTTAAAAGGTTTACCAAAAACAGGCTAAAGCGAATCAAGAAGCTGCTCCAAAGGCTTGAAACTCTCCGCGAAGTCGGCAGCAACCTAATAACTATGGTCGAGAAGAAAGGGGTACCAGGTATAGATTTTTGCTATGCACAGCCTGGTGTGGGATGAAAATATGGTAGAAATAGAGTCAAGATATCAGCGTGGATTGCAAAAAATGAGAGAAATGACCGGGGAAACTGGCGAGGAGGCTATTCTTCCATTAGATGATCTTGGTAAATATATTATCGAATTTGCTTTTGGCGATATCTTAAGCCGGAGCGGCTTAACATTGCGAGACAGAGAAATTGTTATTATTACGGCACTCACCGTCCTTGGGCGGGAAGCCCAGCTGAAAGTTCATTTTCCTGCTGCTATGAAGGTGGGGTTAAGCGTAGCAGAGCTGGAGGAAATTATTATCCAAACTTCTCCTTACGCAGGATTTCCTACTGCTATTAATGCTTTACAGGTACTTAGAAATAAGTCCTTGATAGTATCGACGGAGGACTGATGATATTAAAGGAATTTTTTATCAATGTAAATATTTATAGTATATTAAATACTGAGAAAGGAGAGTTTTCATGAAATTCAGGGACCTGTATGTTGAAAATTCTTGCCATACATTGCCTGTATTTGCTACGGTCGATGTGTTGGTAGCCGGTGGCGGCGCGGCTGGTATAGCCGCTGCGGAAACAGCTGCCCGGTCAGGAAATTCAGTATTGCTGGTTGAAAAGTACGGATTTTTAGGCGGTGCCGCTGTTGCCGGATTATCAGGTACTATCTGCGGCCTGTTTTTAGCAAGCGATGTAAATTCTAGACCCGAACAAATTGTATATGGTTTTACAGATAAATTCTACAGAGAGCTTGCTAAAATGGATGGAGTTACTGCACCTCAGAAATACGGAAAGACCTGGACGGTAACCCATGATTCGTTGGTCTGGCGTGAGGTTGCTGAAAACTTGTTGGAAGCTGCCGGAGCTAATATTTTATATCATTCCAATATTGTGGGCGTGATTAAAGACGATAGGGATTATAAAGGCATCGTTATTGATACAAAATCCGGTGTAGCGGCTATTCATGCAAAAGTAATCATTGATGCCACTGGCGACGCGGATCTCATTTATAGATCAGGCTACGACTATGTGATGGGTGATAATGGGCATATTCAGAATCCTACAATGATTTTCAGACTTGGGGGTGTTGATGTACAGGCATTTTTGCAAGAATGGGGTGATGATACGATATCGCCAGCGAAAATTACAAAGCAGATTGAAGCGGCCTGTGAAAACGACGGCTATGATTTGCCCCGGAAGAAAATCTGGATTTTTAGTACGCCACGTCCTAACGAATTGCTGGTAAATGCTACCCGGATTGTGGGCAGAGACGGCAGAGAATTAAATGTCATGCTGCCCCGGGATCACACGGAAGCTGAAATTGTAGGCCGTCGGCAGGCTCGGGCGTATGCCTCATTTCTAAAAAAATATGTTGCCGGCTGTGAAAACAGTTTTATTGATGATACCGGTGTTGAGGTTGGGGTAAGACAGACCAGAAGCATAGTAGGAGTGGCGTGTTTAACCAACCAAGATGTTATATCGCATCGGAAACGTACGGACGGTATTGCGAAATGTCCCTGGCCAATTGAATTGCACAGCGGTGAAAAGCCAAAAGTTGAATGGATTGTAGATGATTATTATGAGATTCCTTTTGGTGCTCTTGTGCCTGTCAAGGGCGAAAATATTCTTATAGCCGGCCGGTCCTTGTCTGCTGAACACGAAGCAATGGCATCGGCAAGGGTAACGGCGCAGTGTTTTCAATATGGTCAAGCGGCCGGTATCGCTGCGGGTCTTGCAATCAAAAGTAACAGAGCTATTCGTGCGTTGGCAGGAGAAGAAATCCGCTTCCTGATGAATAAAGACAATGCGAGAATGGAGTGAAAATAGAGAATAACAAAGAGGTGATTGGAAAAACGGAATGTTGTTGCAAATTTTTAGAATGGTTTAGTTCTAGGCATAAATACTGAAAAGTATGTCAAAAAGGAAGTGTTCATATGTTGGAAAATGCGTTAAAGGAAAAATTGAGTCGCGGTGAAACAGCATTGGGGTTATTCGTAAATATTAATTCACCAACGCTGATAGAAATTATTGGCTATTCCGGCCTGGATTTTATCGTTATTGATAATGAGCATGGAGCATTTTCAGATGCCGATATTGAGGAACTCATTCGGGCCGCCGAGTTAACAAACGTAACTCCAATTGTCCGTGTTTCCTACAATCAAGCCTCCATTCAAAAAGCACTGGATCGGGGAGCAAAAGGTATCCAGGTTCCAATGATCAATACCAGAGCCGATGCCGAGGCGGTTGTAAGAAAAGCAAAATTTGCTCCGCTAGGCACAAGAGGAGCGGCGTATTCGGTTAGGGCCGCACGATATGGTAATTATATTGGTAAAGAATATTTGGATGCGGCCGATCAAAATACGTTAATCGTCGTTCATATTGAGACAATGGAAGCAGTCAAAAATTTTGAGGAAATTGTTAGCGTACCTGGCATTGATATTGCATTTGTAGGTCCGGCAGATTTATCGGTTTCTATGGGCTATAAGGCGGAAGGATGGAATCATCCGGAAGTGCAAAGGGTTATTCAGGATTTACTTCGTCGCGGTAAAGAGCAGGGAGTTTATATGGGAACCATGGCCAGCAATATTCAGGATCTTGGCCGGTGTGCAGCCCAGGGAGCAAGATTTGTTTCGCTTGTGGCCTCCGCGTTAATATCCGAGAAATTCAAAGAAATGGTCAGAGTTGGACGGGAAGATACTAAAAACTAAAATGTATTTTCAAATTCTCCTGAATAATATTCAGGAGAATTTGTTATATTTTTCTTTGGCTTTGGCTCTCTCTGTTGCAGAAAACCACTTGCTAAAATAATATGCTCAGCCAAATTTCTGTTGACACAGAATAAGCTGAATATAAAACTGTGATACTTAATTAGGAAAGTATTCGCATTTTATTTATCACCTGATATAATACTATTATATCAGGTGATAAATAAGTAATTGAAAGAGGAATGCATCTTGAGTAATAATGAACTATCCTTAGCTGAAAAAGCATATATAACGCTTAAAGAGATGATTATCACTCTTAAATTAAAACCGGGTGAAGTTGTTTCTGAAAATGAAATTAGCAAATTACTGGGAATTGGCAGAATGCCTATACGGGAAGCTTTCAAACGACTGGAATCTGCCGCTTTGGTTTCCATCATTCCCCGAAGGGGAATTCTCATTACTGAAATTAAAACAGATGAAATTTTTTTACAATTAGAAGTTCGGGCAGTATTGGAGGAATTAATTGTGAAAAGAGCCTGTAAATATGCAACTGCTTCAGAGCGAGAAAGGTTATTGCAATTAGCAAATCAATATGAGCAGGCGACGAAAGATAATGATCGTTTTTACGCAGTTCAAATTGATGAGCAATTTAATCAGTTATTGGGTCAATGTTCAAAAAATCTATTTGCCTGGCAGGCTATTGTGCCGTTTTATGCATTGTCTCAAAGAATTTATTTTTACCACTATGAATCCAACGAGGAATTAACGCTGGAAATAAACTATGCTCATATTGACTTAATGAAAATGATTGCAGCAGGTGAAGAGAAAGAAGCAATTCAAAAATTAAATTGTGTGCTTGATTATACAGAAAATCTGATTCGCAGAAATATGAACACATGGTTACCGGCTAAAGAGTAGTGTAAAAGTCAACATAACTGCACACATAGTTTCTAAGACCGTAAAGAGAATGTCACAGCATTGTTTAAATGGAACATTCCGAGTCTACCGGCCACCGGAGGCGGTAGACAAGGGCTGCCATAAGGCAGCCCTATTTTTGTTATCCTTTTCGTCTATAAAAGCAATCTCTGCAATACACAGGGCGATCGCCGGTAGGGCGGTAATTTGTAATCAGTTAATTTTATGACATGAATATTCAGGTTGTTTTTTTTTGCCGATTTTAACCAACGTTATCGTTTGCAGCTAATATGTCTTTTGTCAAAGCTATAAATTCACGCGCTGCCCGTGACAGATGCCGTTCTTTACAATAAACTGCCGCAAATGTTCGCGACGGCAGGGGCTCAGCAAACGTGCAGAAAGCCAGCTGATCAGGTACTCTAAATAGTGCTAACACATCCAAACCGAAAGTAATACCCAGGCCAGCCTTTACTAGCGATAATATTGTTTCATAATTATCACTTTCAAATACAATTCGAGGGTTAAACCCGGCATTAATAAAACATTGATCAGCAAGCTCTCGCATTTTTCGTCCTTTCTTCAGTAAAAGGAAAGGCTCTTCCCGTAACCCGGCCACATGGATTTGCGGCCACGGCGGCCGCGTGCCGGCGGGCTTGTTCAAAGGGTGACTGCGGGGGGCGATAAGCACAATATTCTCGGTGAAGAGAGGCTCGCTGATAAAGTGTGGCTTGTTCAGCGGTAAGTTAATCAAGGAAAGGTCTGTTACCCCTCTTATTGCAAAATCTTCTAATTCAGCTAGGGTGCCATCCCTGTGGATCACTTCAATTCCAGGGAATTTTCTACAGAACAAGGGGAGAACATTAGGAAATAAAATGCTGCCCCGGATGTTGGAAACGCCGATTGTGAGGCGTCCTTTTTTAAAGTCAATAATTTCCTGCATTTGCGACTGGAATTGATGATTCAAGTTTAGCATGCGCCGCGCATTTTCCACAAAAACCTCGCCGGCATAGGTCAGGCTTAAGGGGGTAGTTGCCCGGTCAAACAATTGAAGTCCAAACCGTTGTTCGATCCTTTGAATACACTGGCTTAAAGATGGCTGCGATATGTATAATTGCTGGGCCGCTTTAGAGAAACTGCCTTCTTCGGCAACCTTCAACATGTATTGAAGCTGTCTTAATTCCATTTGCCCCACCCTTAACAATGATATAGTGTTAATCCTATGTAGTTTATAATAATTATAGTATTAGACCAATGATAATTACAAGAGTACACTATAAATATGTTTTCTGCAAGCTTAAATCCTGTTTGTTGGACAACATGGAATGCTGGAGATGTGCCGGTGCAACTAGCTATGGACCTAATTTTTTTCTCAGGAAGGATGATATTATTTGCCTACAGACAAGCTTTTATGGATAACAGTAATGGCGACATTTCTAATAAAGTCGCTGCTAGCCTATATAATTCCGTTTACTGGCGATGAGGCATTATTTTACACGTGGGGAACATTTCCGGACATTGGTTATTATGATCATCCGCCAATGATTGGCTGGCTGCTGGCGCTCATTATGAAATTTAGCGCCAGTGAGTATGCTCTCCGGCTCCCGGCGCTTATTTTCCCATATATTGTTGGTGCTGTTATGTATAGTCTGCTAAAGGTTCTCGATAAAAACCGTGCTCGCTGGGCGGTGATCTTATTTTTGGTATCACCGCTTAATATGATGAATATTTTAGTTACCACCGATACGCCGCTTTTATTGTTTGTCTCCCTGTCGGCGGTCTGCTTCTATCAGGGTCTGCACCTTAATAAGCGGATAAGTTTAATCTTAGCAGGGGTTTTCCTCGGTTGTGCTTTTTTATCTAAATATTTTTCCGTCTTACTTATCATCGCCTATGGCGTCTATGTGCTGCTTTATCAGCGTAATCGCCGGGGCTTTGCCGCGCTTGCGCTGGTAGCTGCCTGTACCATACCCTTTGTGCTGCTGAATGTATACTACAACTATACTCATGCCTGGGCCAATATTATGTTTAATGTATTTAACCGTAATCACGCCATGGGTTCCTTTACACCGGGGAATTTTTTTGTTTATCTGGGGCAACTCCTGTTTCTGCTCACACCGTTTACGATGTACTGTTTATTCCGGCCCGTGAAATCAGCGCGGCATGTTGTTGCGGCAGAGTCGCTGCGGCGCTACTATTTGGTTTTATGTTACGTGCCGCTGGGCATTCTGGCCCTCTTGTCTTTCACCAAATCAATTGGCATTCATTGGCCGCTGGCTTTTCTGCCCTTTGTGTTCATCCTTACCATCTTTCACTTTAATGCAGCAACTTTCCGCAAGGTAGTTCTGCTGGTTGCAATATGTACGTTTACTGTAAATTCCTTAATAGCGTATATTGTGATTAATCCGCCTGCGAAATTGACGCACAGCAAGCTTTATCAGCAGGCGTTATTCTATTGGCAGCCCCGGGCAGTAGCGGACATTCTTACCCCGTATACTACAGACTATATTTTGACTACCGAAAGCTATTCTAAGTCAGCCGTGCTGTATTACTATACAGGCAGATACATAAGCAGCTTTGGGCCAGGCTCTTTTCACGCCCGTCATGATGATATGTACACTGATTTTCGGCAATTTGACCAGAAAAATATAGCAATCGTCCGTACCGCGCCGCCTGATATGAATAAATACATGCCGTATTTTCAAACCGTTTCCGTTACAGAAATAAAATTAGAGAATACAAGCTTATACTTAATCCAGGGCAGCGCTTTCCGGTATGGTGTTTATCGCGAACTGGTTTTGCGGCCGATTAAAAACAAATACTATCAGCTGCCGGCCTGGCTGCCAACGCAGGGTAATTATTTTACCGATAAGTATTTTGCGGAAGAATAAATGATTTCAACAGATTTGAGGTGGAGCTATGTTTATGTATGATATATGTGTGATTGGCGGCTGCGGGCATGTCGGCTTGCCTTTATCCATTACGCTGGCTGATCGTGGCAAAAAAGTAATCGTCTATGATATCAGCACAGAGGCGGTACATACCGTAAGACAAGGGACCATGCCTTTTCATGAAGAAGGCGCCGCTGGCTTGCTGCAAAAGGTACTGGCTGACGGCACGCTGGAGCTATCTGATTCGCCGGCGGTAATTTCCCAGAGTAAGATTGTAATTATGATCATTGGTACGCCGGTGGATGAGCATCTAAACCCGAATTTCCAAGTGATGGTTGATTCGGTGAATCAGTGCATGCCGTATTTTCGCAACGGCCAAACCTTAATTTTGCGCAGCACAGTCTACCCGGGGATTAGTGAACGGGTCAATGACTGGCTGCGGGAAGCAGGCTTAACCATGAATGTCTGCTTCTGTCCGGAACGGATCTTAGAAGGTAAGGCCATGACGGAGCTATACTCCTTGCCGCAGATTATTTCATCCTTTACGCCGGCAGGTTTGCAGGAATGCCGGGATTTATTTGGCCTCCTGACAACTGAACTGGTGGAAGTGCAGCCGACGGAAGCCGAATTGGCCAAGCTGTTTACGAATGTCTGGCGGTACATTAAATTTGCTGTTGCCAATCAATTTTATATGATTGCCAATGATTATAACCTGGACTTTTATAAAGTTTATCATGCCGTCACACACCGGTATGACCGCGCCCGGGATTTACCGAAAGCCGGTTTTGCCGCCGGGCCTTGCTTGTTTAAGGATGCGATGCAGCTGGCTGCTTTCAATAATGGCAACTTTTATCTGGGGCATTCAGCCATGCTGGTCAATGAGGGGCTGCCTAACTATATAGTGCAAAAGTTAAAAGTGAAATATCTGCTGAACAAAATGACTGTAGGCATTCTGGGCATGGCATTTAAGGGGAACTCGGATGATATCCGTGAATCTCTGTCGTACAAATTGCGTAAAATCCTGCAGGTGCATGCCGGCAGCGTTTTGAGTGCCGATCCTTATGTGACGGATGATTCCTTGCTGCCGCAGGCGGAAGTGATTGCCCAGGCCGATATTTTGATCATCGCCACCCCTCATAAACAATATCAGGGACTGGACATTCCGCTCAATAAAGTTACTGTTGATATCTGGAATGTATTGGGCAGAGGAGGGCTAATATAGTGAAAATCCTGGTTACCGGCTCGGCCGGCTTTATCGCCGGCTATCTGGTAGAAGAATTATTGCAACGCGGTCATTCGGTTGTAGGCATTGATAACTACAGTAAATATGGTCCGGTGGAAAAATCCTATGACCATCATCCGCGTTATCAGTTTGTGCAAGGCGATGTTAAGGACAGCCATTTGCTGAAGGAACTAATCGCCGACTGTGATCAGGTTGTGGCGATGGCGGCAATGATTGGCGGGATCACTTATTTTCACGAATATGCCTATGATCTGCTCGCAGAAAATGAGCGCATTACGGCCGCTACCTTTGATGCCGCTATCTGGGCCTATCAGCATAAAAAATTACGTAAGATTAATGTTTTATCTTCGTCGATGGTTTATGAATCTACGGCTGTTTATCCCAGCCCGGAAGGAGAGCAATTGCGCTGCCCGCCGCCGCTGTCTACTTATGGGTTTCAGAAGCTGGCGTGCGAGTATTTTGCCAAGGGGGCATGGGAGCAATACCAACTTCCCTATACGGTTATACGGCCCTTCAATTGTGTGGGAACCGGTGAACGGCGGGCTAAAAATGAAAAGGAAATTCTTTCCGGCAATGTAAAGCTGGCTATGAGCCATGTTGTCCCCGATCTGGTGCAAAAGATTATCAAGGGGCAGGATCCGCTGCATATTTTGGGGACCGGCAGGCAAATACGCCATTACACCTATGGCGGTGATCTGGCCGAGGGCATTGCGCTGTGCATTGAAAACGAACAAGCAGTTAACGAAGACTTTAATCTGTCAACACCGGTTTCAACTACGGTATTGGAGCTGGCAGAAGCTATCTGGAACAAGGTGAATGGGGACAAGCCGTTCCGCTACCTATCGGATACACCCTATGTGTATGATGTGCAAAAACGGATACCGGCCGTAGACAAGGCGAAAAACTTGCTCGGTTTTGAGGCTAAATCGGATTTGAACGTTATGCTTGATGAAGTCATCCCCTGGATCAAAGAGCAGGTGAAGACCGGCAATATTTAAATAGAACAAGAGGAGTTCGTTACTCAGGACTCCCCGGGTGAACAAGGAAAACAAGGAGGTGTATAACATGCTTGATATTGTTGTCCCGGTATATAACGAAGGGGCAAATATCGAAAACCTGCTAAAGCAGATAGCGAGCCATGTCAAAACAGAAAAAAGGCTTACGCTTATCTATGACTGCGAAGAGGATAATACTTTACCTGTTGTGTACAAGGTACGCGCAAAATATAATTTCCCAATTCATTTAAAAAAGAATATCTATGGCCGTGGGGCGCTAAATGCCATCAAAACAGGGTTACATACCTTTGAAGGCAGCATCGTGCTGGTGTTAATGGCCGATTTATCAGACAGTCTGGATGCCGTGGATCTAATGTACGCTAAAATTGTAAAAGAGGGCAATCACCTTGTCTGCGGTTCGCGGTATATGAAAGGCGGGCAGCAATATGGGGGACCGCTCCTTAAAAAAGCCTTGTCCCGCCTGGCGGGCGTAAGCCTGCATTGGGCAACAGGAATTGCTACGCACGATATAACCAACAGTTTTAAAATGTATCACAAGGCTGTTATTGAATCTATTCAAATTGAGAGTGCCGGCGGTTTTGAAATCGGCATGGAAATTACGGTAAAAGCCTATTTGAATGGCTATAGAATAACGGAGGTACCTGCTTCCTGGCAGGAACGGACGGCAGGAGAATCACGGTTCCAATTGCTTAGATGGCTGCCATTTTATTTGAAATGGTATTTCCTTGCCCTCTGTGAAACCTGGTTTAGTCTAAATTATGTAAAGTTTAAGCAGCAGGATAGCAACAAAAATGTTATCTCGAAATAGGGGCTTACTGAATCAGTTTTTACGCTATTTCTGTGTTGGCGGTATTGCGGCCCTGGTAGACTGGAGCTTATTTTACGTTCTTTACCTGAAACTTGGCTATCATTATATTGCTGCGGCTGCCGGCAGTTTTGTATTATCCGTTATCGTCAATTTTTTCCTGGGAAGAGAGTTTGTCTTTAAAAATCAGTGTAAGTTCAATGCCAATATCGAAGCATTAAGTATCCTAGCCCTGAATACCACCGGCTTATTGCTTGACCTGGTGCTTATATTCTTAGCTATTGAATTAGGGGATATCTATCCGATGACAGCCAAGATTGGGGCTACCGGCCTCGTGTTTATCTGGAATTTTTCGCTGCGCAGATGGTGGCTGTACTCCTGTTAATCAGCCGGCCATGGCGAAGAGGGATGGGGTTTATCGGGAATGGAATTGGGCATAACTAAAGATACTACCCAGTCCGAAGGCTTACAATTGAGCCAATAATAAAACGGGGAGTAGCCGGATTTAGTGTGTTGAAATTGACTTAACATAATTTGCTTCGAATTTGCGGCAGTGATGGTTACCGCTTAAACACGGGGCATAGACTAATGAACGGGCATACCTAAGGAGAAATGAATGAGCGACTACACGCCGCGCCGCAAGCGATTGGCCCTTTCCGCTTTTACCACATCGGAGATGCATGTCCGGAATCCGCTCATGACCGTATGGTGGGCGGCCTCTTTCGGAGGCTTCGGGCAGATAATGATCGGCAGTTATATCAAAGGCTTCGTGCTGGTAGTTATGGAAATCCTCATCAATCTGATGGCGCATGTAAATGTGGCAATATTATACTCGTTTACCGGGCGGATCGAGCTTGCCAAAGAAGTGCTGGATACCAGGTGGCTGTTGGCCTATATCCTTGCGTATTGTTACGGACTTTGGGATGCCTACAACCATACTGTAAGCCTCAATAAGCAGGCCGTGCTTGCCGAACGGGAAAAAGCGCCGATTGATGTGTTCACAGTGCTGCCGTACAGCATTAATTTCCTGGACAAAAGGTCGCCTTGGGTCAGCGTCTTCTGGAGCATGGTGTTTCCGGGACTGGGGCATATGTTCGTCATGCGAATGGTCACCGGCCTTTTCATGATCACCTTCTGGATGATCAGCGTTTATTATTCGCGATTGTTCCAGGTCGTGCATTTTACATTTTTGGGAGATTTGGGCCAGGCGCTGGCTGTAGCCGATCCACAATGGTTACTGTTCATGCCGTCGCTTTACTGCTTTGCCGCCTACGATTCATACTCTTGCACGGTGGAACTGAACAAAAAGTTTGATACGGAACAACGCGAATATCTCGCGAAAAGATACCAGCGATTGCTGCTTGAACTGCCCATACCAATAACGGAGGGAGCGACCCAGATGCTGATAGCGGCCACTTTCAATCATTCGTCATTTGTTGAGCTTGCCATAACCGAGCTGGAAGCAAAGGGTATTGCCAAAGAAAAGATGCTGGCGATACCTCTCGCTCAGAAGCAAAAAAACTTTGCAATTTTAGATACCATCTACCGGTCCGATGGAGTCAGCATCATCGATACTGCCTCCGTGTTCGGCACTATAGGCATGGTTCTGGGTACAATCTACGGGTTTGTCTGGGCCTGGGGGCCAATATTCTGGGCGCTGATCGGGCTGTTTGGCGGCGCGGCGGTCGGGCTCGCCGGCGACTACCTCCTGACGGGACGAAAGATGACCAGCCGGAGGAGAGACAAGGTTTCGGAACTTGTCCTACTGGTCAGTTGTGTCAATGCCGAAGCTAACATGGTGGAGCAGGTACTTCGGAACAATACCGCCTTCGGGGTTGGTACTGTGAAGGCGTAGGGCGGGTAGCTTTGCTCTGATTATGGGAATAGCTTTATTGGCACGATTAGTATTGCTCGGAAGCCTCAATATTGAGCAAAATTATGAATATCCGAAAGATTTATTTAAACAGCGAAATTTCAAGCCTGCCCCTGCTGCGAAACCATTAGCTAAAGAAAACGAGCGGCAAGACGATTAAAGTAGCATAACTACAGGTGCGCCAATCTCCATTTTTTCAAACAGTTCTTCAATATCTTTATTATACATTCTGACGCAGCCGCCGGAAACATATCCTTCCACAGGGCCGTCCCATGAACCGTGCAGACAGGTTTTGTCAGAAGATAAAACCAATCTCCGGGACCCAAGGTCAAATTCACCTGGTTTGTCAAAGATCAGCTTTTCAATAACTTCGTAGCTGCCGGGTGGGGTAGGTGTTTCTGCTTTGCCACTGCCCACAGGGTATTCTCTAATTAATTGATTATCTTCATAGTAGTAGGCTCGGTGAGTAGTCAGGTTAACAATCACTTTGTTGTTCATTTATCATCCCTCCTAATGATATTCTATGTAGCATTTTTTACAATAGAAACAAAGATTTGTTGAAAAAATTATATAATTTAATGCTGCTTTGCTCATTGTGCCTTGGATTGTGTGGTGGCTTCTTGTAGACAAGAAGCGGTTTACAACAATTTGCTTGATAGGCATGTTTGTGCTCGCGACAGCTTCTTGGATGCTCCAGCCTCTGCGCTGGTTCTTTTTATTGATTTTTTTACCATTGCGAAGGGACGAAAAACCGCCAGGCCGGCGGTTTTTCCATAATGGTTGCTTTTTCAGATAATGCTGTCAGTCTCCAGGAAGGAAAAACACAATAAATGTTAGAAGACTTATAAAATATTTTGTCAGTTGTCGCTGCGGTGTAATAGCGTATATGACTCATCATAGAGTGCCGCACGATTTCTGTAAGGGGAGGAAAGTGTTGAGAAAAAGTAATTCCGATGATAAAACCCGCAGCCGGCAATCCGGTAAGCAATCCGCTGTAACGGTAGCAAAAGCGGCGGGCCTTGTCGGCATTGGGGCCTCCGCCGGCGGTTTGTCAGCCATGTTGCAGTTGTTTGAGAGCATGCCAGAGAAGGTCGGCATGGCTTTTGTGGTGATTCAACATCTCGATGCCAACAAAGACAGCGCCCTGGCCGACATTTTGTCCAGAGCGACAACTATGCCTGTCAGCGTAGTAAGAGATGACGCCGTCGCGCAACCCAACCATGTTTACGTTATTGCGCCCGGCACCGAGTTGACCGTTTCTCACGGGGTGCTGACCGCCGCGCCGCAAAAAAGCGACGTGAGACGGCATACGCCCATTGATTCTTTCCTGGAATCGCTGGCCATGGACGAGGGAAACAGGGCTATCGGCGTTATTTTATCGGGAACCGGCGTGGATGGCTCGCGCGGTGTGCGGGAGATCAAAGCCGTCGGCGGCATAACTTTAGCTCAGGAGCCCCAGTCGGCGGAATACGACGGCATGCCGCGCAGTACAATCGCCACCGGCATGGTAGATTTTGTCCTGACGCCAGCGAAAATCGGTGCCGAACTTTCGCGGATCGGCCAATCTCTAATGATTACCGGTCCGGTGGCCGAAGCCGGCGAGCTGTTTCCGGACGAAGCAGACGAACTAAACAGGATTATTGCCCTGCTTCGTAAAGCCAGCGGCATTAATTTCGCTGAATACAAGCAGCTTACCATAAAACGGCGTATTCTGCGCCGAATGGTTTTACTCAAAATAGACAGGCTTGGCGAGTATGTTGTCTATCTGCGGCAAAATGGCGCGGAGCTTGCTGCCCTGCAGCAAGATATGCTGATCAATGTCACGAAATTTTTCAGAGAGCCGCTGGTCTTCGATACATTTAAAAAAGTGGTTTTCCCATCCATTATCAGCACTGCCCCAGCTAACGCGCCTATCCGGCTTTGGGTGCCCGGTTGCTCCACCGGCGAAGAGGCCTATTCCTTGGCCATCGCCTTGCAGGAATATCTGGATGATAAGGCCATATGTCGGAAAATTCAGATATTTGCCACCGATATTAACGAAACGGTTATCGATAAAGCCCGTGCCGGAATCTACCCCAAAACAATCGTGGCCGACATTTCGCCCCCAAGGCTCAGCCGCTTCTTTGTCGAGGTCGAACAGGGTTATCAGATCAGCAAGGCCATTCGCGACATATGCGTATTCGCCAGGCAGGACATCGGGCAGGACCCGCCTATTTCCAGGGTGGACCTCGTCAGTTGCCGCAATGTGATGATCTATTTCGGGCCGGCATTGCATAAACGGATATTCCCGATTTTTCATTATGCCTTAAATCCCGGCGGCTTTCTGATCATGGGAGCGTCGGAGTCGGTCGGCGTATTTGCGGATTTGTTTGACTTGGTGGATAAAAAACACCAGATTTATACGAAAAAATCGGTAGCGACCCCGATGGCAGTTGAGCTTTCTGCCACCGAGCATGCGGCAACGGTTCGAAGCCGCAGCAACGACTATCCGGAAAGCTTTAGCGGCATTTCTTTACTTGATGTACAAAAAGAGGCTGACCGGATCGTTCTCGGCAAATATGCCCCGCCTGGCGTCATTATTAACAGCAAGCTGGATATTATCCAGTACCGGGGCCGTACCGGCGTTTATCTCGAACCGGCGTCCGGCATGCCGAGCTTAAACCTGATGAAGATGGCCCGGGAAGGGTTGTTCGCCGGACTGCGGGCAGCCATTTACCAGGCTAAGAAGGAAAACATCCTTGTCAGAAAAGAAGGCCTGCATGTTCTTGAAAACGGCAATTCCCTCCAGGTCAATGTTGATGTTGTCCCGATCAACGGGTCATTTCAGCAAGGTGAATACTTTTTGGTGCTATTTCAGGATGCCGCATCCCAGTCTAGGTCTAACGACGTCACTCTGGCGCGGGAAGATTCGCATCAAGCGAGGGCTACCGATGAGGTCCTAGGCTTAAAACAGGAGGTCGCCGCCACGAAGGAATACCTGCAGTCGATCATCGACCAGCACGAAGCGGCCAACGAAGAAGTGCAATCAAGCAATGAAGAGCTAATGAGCATGAATGAGGAGTTGGAAACCGCCAAAGAGGAACTCCAGTCGACCAACGAAGAGCTGATGACCTTGAACGAAGAAATGGGAACCCGCAATATGGAACTGAATCACATCAACAATGATATGATCAATCTGCTTCACAGCATCAATATTCCCGTCCTCATTCTCAGCGGCGATTTGCGTATCAGGCGATTCAATGCTGTTGCTAAAAAGGTTTTTAACCTGATTGGCGCCGATGTTGAGCGGCCGATCAAGAGTATCAAGCTGAACATCGATATTCCTAATTTGGAGCAGGCGAGCCTGGAAGTAATCGATACTCTAAACAGTAAGGAGCAGGAGGTCCAGGACCGGTGGGGACACTGGTATTCCATGCAGATACGTCCGTATCGAACTACAGATAACAAGATCGATGGCGTAATCATCACCTTCGCCGATATTGATACAATCAAGAAAAGCTTAGAAGTTGCCCGGGAAGCCCAGGCGTACGCGGAAGCCATTGTGGAAACCGTAAGGCACCCCATGGTGGTTCTCGATGCCCACTTGCGGCTGAAAACAGCCAACAAGGCTTTTTATCAGACATTTCGGCTGGTGCCTGCAGAAACGATCGGTCAATCCATTTTCTCGAAAAAAGATAACCGGTGGAATCTTTCGGATCTGCGTACCCTGCTGACTGATATTGTGGAGCATGATACGGCGTTTAAGGATTTTGCGGTCAGCTACGATCTTCCCGATATAGGCTGGCAAAAGATGCTGGTTAATGCCCGCCGGATAGTAAACCCGCAAAACAAGGCGGTGCTGATTCTTATGGCTTTTGAAATTATTGCCGCACAGGGCGGAAAATAAAGATAAACGGCTACTGGCTAACCCAAAATGCAATATCGCAAGGTTGCGCAAAAAGTGCCAGCAGGGTAGGTTACCAGGCTGGCACTTTCTTGTCCCATGAGGTTTGGTGGAGCGATGATCCAGAGTCAGGAAAACTGACTTCATATAATAATCACCATTTGACAGGCCGGAGGAACACCCGCCTACGCTTAAACCAATCTCCACTACTTGTTAATATGCTTCTCTCCCCATTGATACATAAGCTCAAGAATAGGAATTAAGGTTTTTCCTATATTCGTTAATGAATACTCAACTTTAGGTGGCACTTCGTTATATTGTTCCCTATGAATCAATTTGCTTGCTTCCAACTCTTTTAGTTGCTTGCTTAACGTTTTGTGTGCAATCGGCAGTAGCGCTTCTCTCAATTTATTATATCTTACTACTTCGGCCTGATAAATTTCCCATAAAATAATCCACTTCCACTTACCCTCTACTGCTGACATTGTGTGATACATTGGGCATTTCCCATACTTGCTTTCAAAATCCACCATACAACCTCCTTAACTAACAAAAAGGTTAGTATATAACAAAAACGTTCATACTTGAATATCTTCCTATAAGAATATATAATTTGAAACGCAAAGTCAAGATTAAATATCACATGAGTAATATTCTTCATTTTTCCGTCACTCGCGGGGAAAATGGGCGATTTATGTTCGATAGAAATTCAGCAATATTTGAACCCTGGCTTTTTATAGCCTGCAAACACAAAAAATAAATATAGTTTACAGACGGTTTCGTAATAAAAGGAGATACTTGTCAAGGAGATTGTGAAACGCTGCGCGCTGGCATTACTCGCATCGAAAAAGATCAGATCTACAGGCAGTTTTTTTGTCATTTATTCCTCGAATGACAATTTATGACATAGAAATTACCATATAATTTATTTATAGTTTGTCTGAATTGTAGTATTTTGCAGAACGAGGAGGTAGGTATGTAGTGCAGAAAAGAGTACTGGTCTTACTAGTAGCAGCAGCCTTGGTGATTTCTATCATAATAGGGGGTTGTGGCGAGGTAGAAAAAGTAGCATTACCTGTTCAAAAATATCCCGAGAAGCCTATTACTGTAATTGTTCCGTTCAGTGTCGGCGGAGGTTTGGATATGACAGCACGTTCATTAGAAAAAGTGTCTCTTCAGCATTTAGAACAGCCATTGGTTATTATAAATAAGCCCGGTGGCGCAGGTGTTATTGGATGGAATGAATTGGCTGGAGCAAGCTGGGATGGTTACACTATTGGCATAGCTAGTATTGATATGCTATTGCTTTCATTATATGAATCGACAACTTATAATTATCTGACGGCGTTAGCACCTATAGCGCAAATAGCATCATTGCCGGTAGTATTAGTAGCTAAAGCAGATCAGCCTTGGCAAACACTGGACGACTTAATAATATATGCTCGCCAACATCCTGGGGCAATAAAACTTGGTCATGGTGGTACGGGGTCATTTGCACATGTCCTTGGGGAAATGTTCGGTTATGATGCAGGTATCAAAATTAATCATGTTCCCTTTTCCGGTGGAGGTGAAATGACAGCTGCGTTATTAGGCGGACATGTTCAACTTATATTTATTAACCCCGTTTCTATTAAAGAGCACGTAAAAAATGGTACAGTAAGGGTCCTTGCCGTATCCAGTGATCAGCGCATACCCGATCCGGTGTTTGAACAGATACCGACTTTTAAAGAGCAAGGATTTGATATTACGTTAAAAAACTGGCATGGAATTGCTGCGCCAAAAGAGATACCAGTTGCGGTTAAAAACAAGCTGGCAGAAAGGTTTAAGGTCATCATTGCTGATCCAGAATTCAAAAAAAATATGGATAATATAGGTATGCCTGTTGAATATTTAGGTCCAGAAGAATCACAAGCCAAGTGGATTACCGAAAGTCAGAAACTGAAAAAAACACTGGAACAAAGCGGTATATTAGAGCAGATTAAAGCCCAGAAAAAATAATAACCTATCGACACTAGTCGAATACGCCGCCCTCCTCCGTAGGGGGGGCTTTTTTATTAAAAAAACCATGCAGATCTTTTAAACAGTTATTAATTAGTAGCTTAATAGTAACAAAAAAACGCAAAACCCCCGAAATATAAGGGCAATATCTTAATCTAATTTTAATTATAATATAACAATAAGTTTTTGTTTATTTGTTATGATTAAATTGAAAATTACGTAATCGTTCAATCGTCTCGGTAATCGGGAAACCGACAATGAAAGGCGAGGTGTTATCAGTGTCGCGAGTTAGATTTAGGGATGTGTTGGAACTGTTGCTTCAGTCTTTTGTTGTAAGTGCATTGCTATTGCTATTGTTTTGGCCAAGAAATTAAATCAGGCGGAAGTCCGTAAAAATCAGTCGAAGTTGGCATAGCGCACTGTTGACTGATGTGAGGACATCGATCATGGCTTTCCAGCAATATTTTGGAAAGCCATTTTAAATTTGAATACATGGACCGCACTGGTGAGAAGAACAAGTGAAGCAGTGAGATCTTTTTGCAGGCATGGGCAATTTCCCAAATCGTCCATTTAGCCCGGCCACGGGATCGCAACAGCTGAAGCAATACCTAGCTGAAATCCTCATCATTTGGTGCTGCCTATTGAATAATTGGGCAATAGGATGATACTATATAAAGTAGAACAAATGTACTGTTTTAAGGAAATCAGGTGTAATGAATGGATTATGTACAAGGTACTTTTTTTGAAAATAGGAATAAAGCCCCTTTGGCCGACAGGATCAGGCCAAGAACCCTGGAAGAATATATTGGCCAGATGCATATCCTCGGCAAAGGCAAGATATTGAGGCAGCTTATCGAATCAGATCATATTCCTTCGATGATTCTGTGGGGGCCGCCTGGTGTTGGCAAAACTACCCTGGCAATGATTATCGCCGATCTAACCAATGCCAAGTTTATCGCCTTTAGCGCTGCAACCTCTGGCATTAAAGAGATTAAGGAAATAATGGCCAAAGCGGAACAGACCAGGCTGATGGGCGAGCGAACCGTAATCTTTGTGGATGAAATTCACCGCTTTAACAAAGCACAGCAGGATGCTTTTCTTCCTCACGTCGAGAAAGGCAACATTATTCTCATTGGCGCCACTACCGAAAACCCTTCTTTTGAGGTTAACTCCGCCTTGCTCTCGCGCAGTAGAGTGTTTGTCCTGCATTCCCTGCAAACAGAAGAAATTATTAAGCTATTAAAGTATGCTTTGCAGGATCAAAGAGGCTATGGCGGCCAAAAGATTGAGATTGCCGATGAACTGCTGGAATTAATTGCCGTATATTCCAATGGCGATGCCAGGACGGCGCTTAATGTGCTGGAAATGGCGGTGCTGAGCGGTGATAAGCAGAGTGACGCCACGATAATCAGTCAAGATATCGTCGAAGGCTGCATCCAAAAGAAGGCACTATTGTATGATAAAAACGGGGAAGAACACTATAATCTGATCTCAGCCTTGCACAAATCCATGCGCAACAGCGATCCTGATGCCGCGGTCTATTGGCTGGCTAGAATGCTGGAAGCAGGAGAAGAACCGCTGTTTATTGCCAGAAGGCTGGTCCGCTTTGCCTCTGAAGATATCGGATTGGCGGATCCCAGAGCTTTGGAAACGGCCATTGCCGTGTATAATGCCGTCCATTATCTGGGCATGCCCGAGTGTAATGTGCATTTAACCCAGGCGGTGGTCTATCTTTCCGTAGCGGCCAAGTCCAATGCGCTGTATAGGGCCTATGAAAACGCGAAAAAGGATGCGAACAGTACCCTGGCCGACGGTGTGCCGCTGCATCTTCGGAATGCGCCGACTAAGCTGATGGCAGGCCTCGACTATGGCAAGGGGTATCAATATGCCCATCATGCTGCGGATAAAGTAACGAATATGCAGTGCCTGCCGGAAAATTTGAAGGACCGGCAGTATTATCAGCCTGCTGGTCAAGGCCTTGAAAAAAATATCAAGGAGCGCTTGGAATTGATCAAAAAGCTGAAAACTAAACAGTAAAAGCAGGGGCAGAGGTCCCTTGTTTGCCAATAGGAGACGCAAGTCAACATAAGACGTTCAGAGCAATAGCCACCTGCAGCAGCGATGCTTGCGGGTGTTTTTTATTGACATTTGGTTGGTAAAAAGTATAATAAAATTATATTAGGTTCCTAACTAATTAGCGGATAAGAATAAAGGAGGAAGCATGCCAATGGCTGATATCCGTTCAAATGAGCTTTATAATGCATTGAAGCGTCTGAACCGGCAGATATATCGCTATGCGCATCAGGCAATGCCGCCGAAAGCAGGCCTTCACCGCGGACAAATTCACCTGTTGTTTCTCATTTCCCGCAATGATGGGGTAATTCAGCGGGATTTAGCAGATAGCATGGATATTCGCCCCTCTTCCCTGACCGAGATGCTCATTAAGCTGGAACAGGAGGCATTTGTTGTACGCAAGCAGGATGAAAAGGATCAAAGGATCATGCATATCCATCTGACCGCGAAAGGAAAAGCTGCCGTTAAGGGGTTTACTGAGGCCAATGCGAAACTGACAGCGGCGATTTTCAATTGCCTGATGGCAGAAGAAATCGAAAAAATGCTTGAATTGGTCCAAAAAATAAGTGAGAATCTGGAAACCCTGGATAATCCCGATAGCGGTACAGGTAATGGAAGAGGCAGGCAGCCCCATGGACATCATCCCCACCACCATTGGGATTAATGCTGCCACTCATTACAACTGTAATCGGTAAATAGCAAACGGGTTATGAAATTTAAGAAAAGAAGGAACCTTAATGGTTAAGCTGTTAAAATATTTGCAGGGCGCAACGGGTTATGCTGTCTTAGCGCCTTTAATGATGATTTTGGAAGTATCCATGGACTTAATGCAGCCTAAACTCATGGCCGATATCATCGATATCGGCATTATGCATCAGAATGCTGCCTACGTTTTTTCTACAGGGATGAAAATGATCCTGGCAGCACTTCTCGGCTTGATAGGCGGTGCGGCTTGTTCCGTATTTACCGCCATCGCTGCTATGCATATGGGAGAGAAATTGCGGCAGGCGCTGTTCGATAAAATACAGACCCTGGCCTTCCTGGAGATCGATCAATTTAAGACTTCGTCCCTGATTACGCGGCTGACCAATGACGTGTCGCAAGTCCAGAATATGGTCAGTATGGTGCTGAAAACTGCTTTTAGGGCACCTCTTTTATGTTTGGGCGGAATGATTATGGTTATTGGTTTAAGTCCCAGACTGTCCATTGTTTTTTTAGTGGCAGTGCCGGTGATTTTGATCGCCGTTGTCATCATTCTTAAAAAGTCGTTTCCTCTGTTTACAGCCGTACAGGAAAAGATAGACCGGATGAATACGGTTATGCGGGAAGGGATATTAGGGATCCGGGTCATTAAAGCCTTTACCATCGAAGCACGGCAAGCGGCCAGATTTGATGAAGCAAATGAGCATCTCATGCAGGCAGGCATCAAAGCACAGCACATGAACATGATCCTTGGGCCGGTGGTCATGCTGGTTATGAATATAAGCATCATCGCCGTGCTGTGGTTTGGCGGCAATATGGTCCACCAGAGTACCCTGCCAATCGGGAAAATCGTGGCCTTTGTGAATTATCTCGTGCAAATTATGCACGCTCTGATCATGGTGGTGATGCTTGTTTTAAACTTTTCGCGGGCCAAAGCTTCTGCGGACAGAGTCAATGATGTATTGGACGCGGCGCCGTCGATTCAGGATCAGGATTGTTCGCTTGCAATGAACGGCTTTGACATCGAATTCAAAAATGTTGCTTTTCAATACAATGAACACAGCGAAACTGTATTGAACGATCTGTCATTCAGGATCGAAGAGGGTGAGAAGATTGGGATTATTGGCGCTACCGGTTCCGGAAAAAGCTCCCTGGTCAGTTTGATTCCCAGGCTTTATGAGGCCACAGCAGGACAAGTGCTGGTCGGCGGCCTGGATGTCAAAAAGATAAAATTAAAGGAGCTGAGAGAAAACATCGGCGTGATATTGCAGGACAGTATTCTGTTTTCGGGAACGATTGAAGAAAATCTAAAGTTTGGCAGTTATCCGGCGGATTGGAAAGCTGTGGAGGAAGCAGCCCGTGCTGCTCAGGCCCATGATTTTATTCTGGAAAAGGAAAATGCTTATCAAAGCCTTGTGGAGCAAAGAGGAAAAAATTTTTCCGGCGGGCAAAAGCAGCGTATTTCGATTGCCCGAACTTTACTCAGAAAGCCTAAAATTCTGATCATGGATGATGCTACCAGCGCTCTGGATATGGCAACTGAGGCAAAATTACAAAACACGCTGCAGCAGAGAATGGCCAAGAGCACGATACTCATGATCGCCCAGAGAATTTCCGGCGTTAGGGACGCCGATAAGATTATCGTACTGGAAAACGGCAAAATAGCCGCTATAGGCACCCATCAGGAATTATTGGCAAAAAGTGAGATATATCGCAGCATCGCAGTTTCACAATTGGGCGAGGAGATGCTTGCAAATGGTTGATGGAAGAGTGGCGCCCGTGGTGAGACCTGGAGAGTCGCGGGGAAATCCGCTGGGCAGGTTCAATAAGCGGCCTGAAAAGCTTAAAAACGCCAAGGACACGATGCAGCGGTTACTGGCGTATTTAGGCGGTAAAAAGAAGCTGATCATCCTGACCTTTCTGCTGTGTTTCGTCACAACGATCATCAGCATTATCGGCACCCGGCTGAATGGATACGCCGTCGATCAGTTTATCGAAACCCGAGATATGCCCGGGCTGCTTAAGCTTTGTATTATTTTAGCGGCCATCTATTGCGTGAGCGTTGTTTCAACCTATTGGCAGAACCGGTTGATGGTGGACATCGCCCAGCGGACTTCCGCGAATATCAGAAGAGATTTATATCGCAATATCCAAAAACTTCCTTTGCAGTATTTTGACACCCATTCCAGCGGGGATTTAATGAGCAGGCTTACTAATGATGTCGATAATATTAATATGACTTTAGCGCAAAATATCATCCAGCTTTTTTCCGGTACTGTAAACATTGTCGGCATGCTTGCGGCCATGCTGCTTTTAAGTCCGGTGCTCACCCTCGTCGGATTAACAACCATACCGCTGACGTTTTTGCTGACCAAGCTGATTATTAAGCAAACCCAACCGTTTTTTATCAAGCAGCAACAGGAGCTGGGCAATTTAAACGGATATATCGAAGAAAGAATATCGGGGCAAAAGCTGATTATCCTCTGCGGTTGGGAAGAACAGGCGAAGGAAGATTTTGCAAACATTAATAAAAGACTGACGAAAAGTGCCATTTTTGCCCAGGCTTTTTCCGGAATTATGGGTCCTGTCAATAACGCCGTTAATAACCTTACGTATTTCATGATTACTGTCAGTGGGGCGTATATGATATTTTCCGGCAGCAATATCACTGTAGGCGTGATCTTTACTTTTATCCTGTATATGAGAAACTTTACCCGCCCGCTCAATGAGACGCTGAATATCTTCAACACCATCCAATCGGCCTTGGCCGGGGCGGAAAGGGTATTTGAAGTGATGGATGCACCGAAGGAGAAAGATGCCGAGCAAGCAAAAGAAGTTTCCCGTTTAAATGGCGAAATCATGCTGCGACAGGTCAATTTTTCTTATACCAAGGAGCAGAGAATACTTAAAAATGTAAGCTTAAAAGCCCATAAAGGACAGACAATTGCGATCGTAGGACCCACAGGCTCCGGGAAAACAACCATGATCAATTTGCTAAACAAGTTCTATGATATTGACAGCGGCGAGATCCTCATTGATGGCGAGAATATCGACAATATGAAAAGAAGCAGCTTAAGAAGAGCCATTGCCATGGTTTTGCAGGATACTTATCTTTTCTCGGAGAGCGTCCGCGAGAATATTCGGTATGGACGCTTAACCGCGACCGATATAGAAGTTGAACAGGCTGCAAGGCTAGCCAATGCGCATCGCTTCATCAAACAGTTGCCGCAGGGCTATGATACGGTCCTGACCGACAACGGCGGCAACCTGTCGCAGGGGCAGCGGCAGTTGTTGGCCCTGGCGCGGGCAGTATTGGCGCAAGCGTCTATTCTTATTTTGGATGAGGCGACTTCATCCGTAGATACCCGGACGGAAGCCGCGATTCAAAAGGCAATGCTGAACCTGATGCAAGGAAAGACCGCCTTTGTTATCGCCCATAGATTAAGCACCATAAGAAATGCCGATGCAATCCTGGCCGTAAAAGACGGGCAAATCATTGAGCGGGGAACACACCAGGAATTGATGGCAAAGGGAAATTTTTATGCCGGACTTTATAACAGCCAGTTTAGGGGGCTGCAGATGGAAATAGCTGAGCAGAAAAACATCGGCGCAGTTGCCGATCTGTAAGGAGATCAGTAAATGTATATTAAACCATAAAGAAACGAAAGGTACACCCCGCTAAGCGAGGTGTACCTTTGGGCTGCCGCCCTTTTTAGGAGCTCGTTTCCTCTTTCAAGTCCTGTAGTTCTTTGTTTTGATAGGGAATTCATTGCTAGGCAGTCTGGACACCACAAAATCTGCCGTATCCCCTTTGGCTGTTACGATTTAAGTGTAGATTTAAGCATCAGCTTTGGGAAATAGTTCTTGACATCTGTAATAATAATAATTTATAATTTGTATCATTACAAGTAATCGCGATTACATCATGATTACTCTGCTGTATTATATAGGTGAATAGATAATTTATTACCATCTTAAGGAGATGATTTATGACTAATCAAGAAATCAAGAAACAATACATTCAAACAGCATTTGAGATTACCGGGCAAGAGGGAGAAAAAAGTGTCAGCATAAGACGTTTAGCAAAAGAAATTGGCTGTAATTCAGCTATTTTATATCGATGTTTTCAAGATATGGACGAGCTTTTTTTATATGTAGGATTTAAGTTTCTGAAAGATTATCTTCACGATGTGGCGAGCTTGCTTGATCAATCGTATGATAGCATAGAATTATATTTTAAAACCTGGGAATGTTTTATAGAACATTCATTCCAAAACCCTACTATATTTAATGGCTTATTTTTTGGTAAATATCCGGCTAAGATCGATTATATCAGCAAGGACTATTATTCCATGTTTCCCGAGGAAGTTGTGCAGTTCAATGATGAACTTAAACCAATTTTTGTCAGCGGGACATTAGCCGGTAGAAATTATATGATGCTGCAGCGATGTGTTGCGGAAAAAATTATTGACGATAAAGATACGGCACTTTTAAGCAATTTAATTGTGCAGATGTATAAGGGATATCTTAAAGACTTCCTGGATCGACGAAAGATTTTTGACAATCCTCAAGACCGTGAAGATATGAAAAACGAGCTATTAGGATCATATAGAACGATTGTAAACAGATTTTTGGCAGGTAATTTTTAGACAAGGCCTAATTATTTTAATAGGGCAGGCATGACAAAGGCGTCGTATGTATTTAGGTACATAGGGCGCTTTTGTTATATCTACGAAGAGACTGTGGGCGAACGGCCTGATACATTGCTTAGTATAATCGCCATACTGTATTACAACTGAGGGGGGAGAATAATGGGAAAATATGTTCTCAAAAGGATTTTTATGTTAATTCCTACGATACTGGTAATTGTTTTTATCGTATTTGCCATCATGGATATGACACCTAGCGATCCTGCATCTTTAATTTTAGGGACGAAGGCGTCGGAAGCAGCCAAACTTGACTTAAACAAACAACTGGGAATGGACCGGCCGTTTATTGTACGTTATGGAGATTATGTCATTCAGGCCGCACAGAGCGAACTGGGAACATCATGGCGGAACGGCCGTCCTGTATATGATGAGATTATAACAAGATTTCCCTCTACAATTAAATTAGCGGTAGCCGCTATCGTGCTGGCAATGTTAATCGGTATTCCCCTCGGCGTTTTATCAGCAGTAAAGCAATATAGCATATTTGATATGATCGGCACAACCGCGGCAATGTTCATGGCGGCTGTCCCCAGTTTTTGGTTTGGATTGATAGCAATTTTAATCTTTGCTTTAAAACTTCATGTACTGCCATCCAACGGTGATGATTCATGGCTACATTTCATCCTGCCGTCCATCACCTTAGCAATCCCGGAAACTGCGGGCATGCTTAGATTAACGCGGACTACGATGCTGGAAACGATTCGTCAGGACTATATCCGTACGGCCAGAGCCAAAGGCCAGACCGAATGGAAAGTAATATTCAGACATGCACTGCCGAACGCCCTGCTGCCGGTTATTACTTCCGCCGGCATGGCATTTGGCGGTCTTTTGGGCGGTGTTGTTACGATTGAAACAGTATTTGCTATTAATGGCGTTGGTTCTTTGATATTAACAGGCATACAGATGAAAGATATACCGGTGGTTACAGGCTGTGCTGTGGTGCTGGCCCTGTTATTTATGTTGGTTATGTTGTTTGTTGATATTATGTATGCCTATATTGACCCGAGAATCCGGGCCAGATATAGCAGCAAGTAAGGGGGGAGAAAACATGACTGGTAATACTACGGCGATGTTTAAGAAAAAAAGCCGGATTGGCGAAAACATCAGCCGCATGCGAAAAAATAAAATTGCCATGGTTGGTTTTGTTATTTTTCTGGCCATTGCTTTTTGTACTCTGTTTGCTGATTTGATTGTGCCCTACCACAAAGCGATAGATCAGGATATTGTTCATCGCATCCAGGGGATCAGTACGCAGCATTGGTTTGGCACGGACTTATACGGCAGAGATATGTTCGCCCGTGTCGTTCATGCTACCAGGAACTCTTTGGGACTGGCGATTGTAGCGGTTGCCGCCGGCATGACAATCGGCGGATTGCTTGGCTCCTGTGCCGGATATTATGGCGGTAAAGTGGATGCTGTCATCATGAGGATTATGGATACGCTTATGTGTATCCCGTTTATGCTGCTGGCGCTGGCAATTGTTGCTGCTTTAGGGGCCGGTCTGGTAAATGTTTTAATCGCCCTGGTAGTCTCCATGATTCCGTCCTATACCAGAATCATCCGGTCGGCAATCCTGACAGTAGTCTATCAGGATTTTATTGAAGCTGCCCGTGCCTGTGGCACAAGCGATACATTTATTATTTTGAAACATATCATTCCCATGGCGATTGGTCCTGTCATTGTTCAATCGACGATGTCGGTCGGTACGATGATTATCTGGGCAGCTTCGATGAGTTTTTTGGGCATGGGCGTGCAGCCGCCGGCTCCGGAATGGGGCGCCATGCTTTCAGAAGGTAAGAATTACATGCTTGTGGCACCGCACCTGGTTGTCATTCCCGGTCTGGCTATTGTACTGACCGCATTATCGTTAAATTTGATGGGGGATGGTCTCAGGGACGTACTAGATCCTAGACTGAAAGATTAGGGGGAATTGAGTGTGGCCGCTAAACTCCTGGAAATTAAAGATTTACATATAGGATATTTTACGGAGAAGGAAAATGTTAAAGCCGTTAACGGCATCAGCTTTGACTTAAACCAAGAAGAGACAATCGGCCTGGTGGGCGAGACCGGTGCCGGCAAAACCACGACGGCCCTGGGAATCATGCAGTTGCTGCCCGAACGGACCGGTAAAATCACCGGCGGCAGCATTCTGTTGAAGGGAGAAAATTTACTGGGAATTTCTAAAAATGACATGAGACTAAACCGGGGTTCAAAAATTTCAATGATTTTTCAGGACCCGATGACTTCATTGAACCCTACGATGACGGTTGGGCAGCAAATCCGCGAGTCTTTGGATATTCATAATAAAGGACAAAAAAAAGCAGAACTTGAGAAACGGGTCGATAAATTGCTGGAACTAGTTGGCATTCCGGCTGGGAGAAAATATGATTACCCGCACCAATTTTCCGGCGGCATGAAACAAAGGGTTGTTATTTCCATTGCTTTGGCCTGCGAGCCTGAGCTGCTTATCGCGGACGAGCCTACAACCGCTTTGGATGTGACCATACAGGCCCAGGTGCTGGCGTTGATGGAATCCCTTAAAAAAGAACTGAAAACATCCATCATTATTATTACGCATGATTTAGGGGTCGTTGCCGAAATCTGTGATAAGGTCGCCATTATGTATGCCGGCGAAATCGTGGAACAAGGAACGGCCGGGGATATTTTCGCGGGGAAAAGCCACCACCCCTATACGATTGGCCTGTTTGCATCAATCCCGGATCTTACCAAGGATACAAAACGCTTACAACCAATTGAAGGCTTAATGCCTGACGCAGCCAATTTACCTGCAGGCTGTAAATTCCATCCCCGTTGTAAATGCAGTATGGAAAAATGTAAGACCGAAGCCCCTTACCGGTATGAACAGGATGGACATGTTATCGCATGCCATCTGCTGAAGCAGGAGTGATGACAGGATGGATACTATCTTGCTGAAAACAGTTAACCTGAAAAAGCATTTCAAAGTTAGTGAAGGTACGCTTCATGCTGTTGATGGCATTAATTTGCAAATAGCAAAAGGTCATACCCTGGGGATTGTGGGCGAATCGGGGTGCGGGAAATCAACGCTGGGCAGAACGGTTCTGCAGCTTGTAAAACCCACAGCGGGCGAAATATGGTTTAATGGCCAACAAATCAGCCACTGTTCGCACCAGGAGTGGGTTGCTTTACGCAAGGATATGCAGATTATTTTTCAGGACCCATTTTCCAGCTTAAACCCCCGGATGTCGGTGTATGAACTGATCGCCGAACCGTTAATCAGCAACCATATTTATAAAAACAATGCTGATTTATCGCAACGGATTTTTGCTTTAATGGTAACGGTTGGCTTGGCAGAACGGTTTGTTAATATGTATCCCCATGAGATGGACGGCGGGCGGCGTCAGCGCATCGGCATTGCCAGAGCCCTGGCCTTAAACCCTCAATTTATCGTGTGCGACGAACCCGTATCCGCTTTGGATGTATCGATTCAGGCCCAAATTCTGAATTTATTGATGGACCTGCAGGAGGATCTGGGGCTGACCTATATGTTTATTACGCATGATTTATCGGTTGTGAAGCATATTTCCACGGAAGTTGCCGTGCTGTATCTGGGACAGTGTGTGGAAAGAGCCCCGGTGCGGGAATTGTTTAAACATCCGCTGCATCCTTATACCCAAGCCTTACTTGCCGCAATTCCGGTTCCCAGTCTCAGCGTGAAAAGAGATAGGGCAATTATCAAGGGGGAGGTATCAAATCCGGTCAATCCCCAACCCGGCTGCCGGTTTGCCGCAAGATGCCCGCAAGTAAGCGCAGCGTGTACCGGCAGGGATACTGAACTAAAAGATCAGGGCAATGACCACTATGTGGCATGCTTTTTATATAGATAACGGTTAGGAGGAGAGATTTTATGAAAAAATTAGCAGGGGTATTGGTGTTGGTTGTTGTGGCGGCGTTATATTTAACCGGTTGTGGCAGTAAAAGTGAGGAGGTTGCCGACAAAAATAAGGAAGTCGTCATCGGGATTCCCAGTATTACAGAAAGCTTTAATTTTTACAATACGCAAAACGGCTATGAAAGCTATAGTATGGCCCAGGTCTATGATTCATTAGTTGCCAAAGATGCCAAAGGTAAAATTATACCCTCGCTGGCGGAAGCATATGACGTGACCGAGGATGGATTGCAGTATACGTTTCATTTGCGTAAAGGTGTCAAATTTAGTAACGGTACGGAGTTAAAAGCTGCTGATGTTGTATTTTCCATGCATGAAGCTTTGCAATCTGCGTATACCTCGTTTGCGTATAAACCCCTGATTGCCTCTTGTGAAGGCACTGATGACTACACGGTTGTGATGAAGCTGAAAAAGAGTAACCTGGGTTTTCTGGATTATTTATCAAATATTAATTATTTTGCGGTGTTGAGTGAAAAAGCGGTCACGGAAGCCGGCGGGTCTTATGGTACTTCGCCTGATAAGATTGTCGGCACCGGTGCTTACAAAGTAAAAGATTGGAAACCGGGTTCTCATGTAGTGTATGAAGCCAATGACAATTATTTCTTAGGCCAGCCAGCCATAAAAAATGTCCGTTTGAAAGCAATTGCGGATTCCAATACGGCGGTAATTGCTTTGCAAACCGGGGAAATTATGGCGTATTTTGACAGTATTCCCGGGGTTTCCTACAATACCATCAAAAATTCCGGCGTTTTGAATGTAGTGGATTATGCAACTACAACTTATTTTGAAGTGATTATGAATTGCCAGAATGGTATCTTTGCCGACCCTAACCTGAGAAAAGCAGTCGCTTTGGCAGTTGACAGGCAGAACATGTTGTCGGTCGGGGTTGAAGGTCACGGTAAATTAAGCGATTATCCCGGCAACCGGGACGGCTACACCGCCGGTGACCCGGAACTGAAAAACGTATGGTATAAGACCGATGTGGCAGCAGGGAAACAGTTGGTGGCAGCAGCAGGCCTGACCGGAAAAACGGTAACGATCAAAACGTATTCGTCCGCTCCGTATCCGCAGTTGGCGACTGTTTTGCAGAGTGCGCTGACAAGTATCGGCCTGCAGGCTGATGTATTGCAAATGGACAGAAGCGCTTTTATTGATGAGGCCCTGACCAAGGGGGATTTTGAAATCGGTATTTGCCGCTGGGCAGCAGGTACGAAAGATATGGACGAATTATGGACCGGTTCCCTGGCAACCGCCAGTATCGGCATTACCGGCAACTGGTCCTGGTATAGCAATCCGGCGATGGATGATTTACTTTTAAAGGCAGCCGGCGAAACGGATGTTGAAGCGAGAAAATCTATGTATAAACAGGCCATTGCTATTTTCTTACAGGATATACCGCAGATTCCGTTGTATTATCCGAACGGCAGCCGCGCTTACAGCAAACAGCTTACCATTGACAGCGGCTTAGCGGAATACGATAAAATTTACAATTACTCATGGGCCAAGTAACAGGATAAAGAAAGGACGATGTATGTCCAAAATGAAAAATACCCTCTGGGGACATATGGCCGCCATTTTCTGTATCCTGGTGTGGGGAAGTACAATGGTGTCTACCAAAATGTTGTTGCAAAGTTTTTCACCTACCGAAATATTGTTTTTTAGATTTGCTATCGGCTATGTGGTATTGTGGATGTTATATCCCAAGCAGATGAAGGTGAACGGAGAACGGCACGAACTCGGCTTTTTCCTTTGCGGGGTTACCGGGGTAACTTTGTATTTTCTGCTGCAGCATATTGCCCTCTTGTACACCTATTCGGCCAATATAAGTGTTATCGTAGCGTTAGCTCCGATGTTTACCGCGCTGCTGGCTCATAAATTTATTAAAGAAGAATCAATGGGTAAGAGTGCATGGGATGATTTTTTTATCGCTATGGTCGGTGTGGCGATGGTCTGTTTCGGTAACGGTCAAGGATTGAAAATAAATTTACTGGGTGACGGATTGACAATAGTTGCTGCGTTTTTATGGGGGATATATTCGATCATTATGCAGCAGCTGAATCAATCCGGTTATCCCGTGCTGGGAAGTACCAGAAGGGTATTTTTTTATGGGCTTATCAGCATGATCCCGATCTTACTGTTTACCGGCACCGAAATACATTTCACAGCTTTATTGGAATTGGCTAATTTGCTTAACATTCTATATATTGGGGTGGTCGCCTCGGCTGTTTGTTATCTAACCTGGAATACTGTTTTTTCTCTTTTGGGCGTTGTTAAAACCAATATGTATCTTTATGCATTGCCGCTAGTTACAACAATCATGGCTAAGATGGTATTAAACGAACCCATTACAATGATCTCCTCGATAGGTATTGTTTTAACAATTGTTGGGTTATGTTTAGCAGAAAGGAAAGGGGAAAAGAAGCTGTATGAGTGTTAACTGCCCGGAAAAAAGCTTGGTTACAGACTTTCCGTATCCATTTTGTACGGTAGAAAATAGCTGGATTGAAATGCCGGATGGGGCAAGACTGGCGGCCCGTATGTGGCTGCCGGCAGTTGCCGCGGGAGCGAAAGTGCCGGCAATTATGGAATATATCCCCTACCGTAAAACGGATGGAACCAGGATGCGGGATGAGCCGATGCATGGCTATTTTGCCGGCAACGGCTATGCCGTTGTCCGGGTGGATATGAGAGGTTCCGGCGAATCCGACGGTTTGCTGCAAGACGAATATTTACAGCAGGAACAGGACGATGCAGTGGCCGCGATTGCCTGGATCAGCCGACAGCCGTGGTGCGACGGCAATGTAGGCATGATGGGTAAATCCTGGGGCGGGTTTAACTCACTGCAGGTTGCGGCGAGACGGCCGCCGGCCCTTAAAGCCGTCATTACCGTGGGCTTTACGGACGACAGATATAATCAGGACATCCATTATAAAGGCGGCTGCCTGCTGAATGATAACTTTTGGTGGGGCGCCATTATGCTGGCCTATCAGTGCCGTCCCCTAGACCCGCATATTGTTGGTGATTCCTGGCGCAACCGGTGGCTGGAAAGACTGGCAGCAATGCCCTTCTGGGCTGAGTTATGGCTGAAGCACCCCACCAGAGACGCCTACTGGCGGCATGGCTCGGTGTGTGAGGATTATGCCGCAATTCAGGTCCCGGTGCTGGCCATTGACGGCTGGGCCGATGCTTATACGAATACCGTATTAAGCTTAATGCAGGGCTTGCATGTTCCCCGCAAAGGAATAATCGGACCCTGGGCGCATGTATATGCCCATGACGGCCTGCCGGCACCGGCTATGGGGTTTTTGCAGGAAGCTGTGAAATGGTGGGATCACTGGCTAAAAGGCATTGCCAATGATGCAATGGCCGGGCCGATGGTTCAGGTATGGATGGAGGGCTGCATGCGTCCGGCAGCCAAACAGCCGGTCAGTGAAGGCCACTGGGTGGGTCTGGAAGGATGGCCTTCGGCCTCGATAACGGAACAACCATTCTTTATGACCTATGGCAAGCTTTTACCTGCTGCATCTGACCGCCCGGAGGTTGTAAAGCTAAAGACCCCGCAAAATCATGGTTTACTGGCTGGTGAATGGATGGGGGCCGGGGTATTGGGTGAAAGTCCGTGCGACCAGCGCATTGATGACGGCATGGCGCTGGTATTTGAAACCGCTGTATTGGACAAGCCATTGGAAATATTGGGGTATCCAAGCTTTGCGGTCGAACTTGCCAGTGATAAGCCTAAGGCGATGCTGTTTGCGCAGATTTCCGATGTCTGGCCGGACGGAGCTGTGACCAGGGTTGCTTACGGTGTGATGAACCTTACGCATTTAGCGGGACATGATAAGGTTGTCCTGTTGGAACCCGGCAAAACCGTTAAAGCCTTTGTTGGTTTGGATTGTTGTGCCCATACCTTTCCGGCGGGACACAGAGTCAGATTATCGTTAGCCACTACCTTTTGGCCCATGTTCTGGAATATGCCTGAAGCTGCGGAACTTAGTTTACAGCTTGATACAGCTAAATTGATCTTGCCAAGGTTTGCCGGCGCAGTAAGCAGCGGCCCCAATATGCAGCCCGAATCAGCCCCGCTGACGCCGGTAACCGTTTTATCGCCAGGGCGGGTGGAGCGTTCCCTCTATTATGATATTTTGACTGATACATGGACTTGCATTACGAATGGCGTCGGCGGTGTATTTGGCGAGGGGGTATACCGCTTCGATGATATCGATGTTACGGTTGAGCATAACCTGAAACGGGAATTAACCCTTGCCAATCAGGATCCGCTGTCGGCTAAATATACCCTGTATCAAAAAATGAGAATAGGCCGTGACGGCTGGTGGATTGATACTGATATCGTTACCACCCAGACAGCGGACAAAGATTATTTTTACCTGGAATATGAAATGATAGCGCAAGAAAACGAAAAGGAGGTCTTTCACAAAAAAGTTAATAAAAAGCTCGAAAGAATCGGTCTGTAGTGTTATTGTAATGGGCATATTCAAGCTTATTAAAAGCAGAGGAAGTTTCGCATTTGCGTGCTGCTAAGGGCCGGCGGTAAGACCGGGATCAATATAATTAATCAGGGGCTGTTGTTACTGACCTGACACAATCCTGGCTTTGAAAAATGCTTGACAGATGAAAAATTTTCCTGTATTATTCATTTAAGGATAATAACCCATCTTTGACAGTTGGGAGATAAAAATAGTCTGAAACGCCTTGTATATAAGGCGTTTCAGACTATTTTAAGAAGCAAAAAAATGCGTACCTTTTATTGTTTTTTTGTAGACTTAAAAATTTTTTTCATTTGCTTTGTACCTACAATCTCATAATCGGTACGGAAGCCAAAAGTCTCATGTAGAGCATCGGTAAAATCGGTTCTGGTATAAGTGGGAACATACCCTTCTCCAGGAACGCAATAAAAATTCATGGTCCGTAGCTGGCTAATGATTTCGGTGCTTGTAAAATTTTCTTTTACCCTTTTTTCCAGATATCTGTAGATTGTTAGTGCTAAAAAACAGGTTGTAAAATGTGCTTTAATCCGGTCATCCCGGCTAAGATATACCGGTCTTGCCCTGAAATCGGATTTTAACAGGCGAAAACATTCTTCTATTTCCCAACGCTTGTGATTGATCTTAGTAATAGCAGGAGCATCCTCTTCGAGATTTGTGCAGACGGCATAGAAGCCATCATAAGCTTCTTCGTTTGCGATGATTTCCTGATCGATAGTGTAGAATTCATTTTTGGCAATTTCACCTTCAGTTGTCACATTTGTCCTTGAGATAAAACGCTTACAATCAGTCTGGCGGTGTTTTTTTAATGAGGAAGGATTTGATTCAAGCAGTTTACAGGCGCGTTCTATCTGCCGGCTTCGGATACATCGCTGGTAGTTTTGGTATTTGAAAGAGAAAGTAACGATGAGCTTCTGCTCTAAACCGTCTTCTTTTATCCAGCGCTCCTTGTAGAAGGTGGCGTTCTGATAGTTTTCTTTGGCCTCTTCGGACTGAGCTATTTGGGAAATATCAAACGCTCCCCTTACCTGAGGCAGAGACCAGCCCTCTGTAGCTAAAGCCCACTGCTTGAGATGTTTTTTCAGCTTTCTCACAGACTGAGTGGTAATAAAGGCACGGTCTTTCTTGTCATTGAATTTGCGATTATCGATGGAAGAGAGTCCGGCATCCGTACAAACAATAAATTTAGCCAGAGAGAAATCCGTAAGAATCTTTTTTTCTAACGGCTGTAGGGTAAGTTGTTCATTAGTGTTGCCGCTGTGAATGCAAAAAGCAAGGGGAATGCCATCCCCATCCATAAACAGTCCCATTTCCACAATCGGATTGGGCCTGTTTTCTTTGGAAGGGCCATACTGTTTATCGCCACTTTCCTGCTCAATTTCAAAAAAATAGTTGGTACAGTCGTAGTAAAGAATTGTATCATTGCGTTTTGAGACAGCCAGGCTATTTTTGTAAAGCTCAGCTTGAATAAAATCGGATTCTTTGGCAATGACTTCAAGAGCACGGTAAACATGCTGGATTTCAAAATCAGGCTGTTCCAGAAGCGTCTTGGAAAGCTGGCAGGTATTGAGCTTAGAGGCAGGAAATAGAATTCTGCCATAAACCAGCCTTGAGAGAATCGAATCAAGGGGAAACGAAAATTTATAGCGTTCAGAAATAGAGCGGCAAATATGATGAAGGTTTAAGTCATGGTACAACTGTTGGAGAAAAAGATAGCCACCATTGAAGGATACCTGGTCCCCTTTAGGGATAAGCTTGGACTGGGATCGCTTTATAAAGATATGTCCAGCTGCTTCTTTTTCCTTTTTAGTTAATTTATCAATATACGCTTTTGCCCACACATAAGGATCCTGCCCATTGAGCTTTTCCCGGAGTTCTTTTTCCGTGCCAAGCTTTTCAACGGTAATGGTCTTTTCTTTTTTATCAACATAAACTGTTTTTGTGACATAAAGGGAGGCGGAATTTTTGGAACGTGATACTTTCAATCGCATAAGCAGACCCCCAAACTACTTATATTATACCACATCACGCTATATCACGCAATATATAAGTGGGGATTTTGACAAAAAAATAAGCCTAAATCAAGGCTTCCAGCGTTTTTGGTATTATTCAACTGTCAAAAACCCGAAAAAAATAGTTGAACAAAATAAGAAATGTAAGTATAATAAATTAAGAATATTAATTATATTGTGTTGATGAGTAGCTTGAATATGATACCGGAGTAAAATTCCGGTATAAAGTAGTTAAGCCTAGCTCTTATAGAAAAGCAACGTGTATTCGTTGCCTTCTAGGGGCTAGGTTTTTTTATTTGCTCATATCAGGTTCTCAGGCAGGTAGAGGAGGGGATGCAATACTGCTTTAGTGCGGTGCCGGGAAGCGCGGCGTAATGCGGCCGTTCTGGCTTCCAGGCCTAATTGACAAACAGCCAATAACAGGGAGGTACAAATAATGATCTTTGTGAAAGCCAGTGAGGGAAGTTGTTATGATGCCAAAAATCACTTTAATATGTGGGGAATCCGTAAGCTCGGGTCACCGGAAGGAACCAAAAATGTAACCATGTCAATCTCCGAGTTCCTTCCCAACGGCGGGGCTACTATGTCTGCTGCCGACAAGGAGCGGATTTATTACATTCTGAGGGGCTCCATCATTGTCAGGGATGGACAGGGAACCGAGTATATCATGCATGAGAACGATGCGATCTATATTGGGCCTGGCGAAAGCCGGGAGATGGCTGCTAATGGCAATGTAGCCGCCAGGGTTTTGGTGACAGTAGTAAACTGTTAGGTTTGAAGCGGAGGGTTCCGACACTGGCTCTCTGTTAACAGCACTGTATAACAACAAGGAGGAATTTATTATGGCTTATATGCCGCTGGATAAATCCAAATTATTTTTGGATGATTCTAAAATGACTAAAATTTATGATCTTTCCCTGCCTTGGGGTGTGGATACCCCTTTGTGGCCTTTCCCCGGCCCCCGTCAAGACTTGCTTTTTCCGCGTGGCCAATATCTGGGCCGTTTTCATAAGCGGACAATGACCTACACGGGCACACTTCACGCCGGCACCCACATGGACGCCCCCAACCATGTCCTGCACGAAGAAGAGGTGGACCGTGCGGCTAATGGCTACACGCTTGCTGAAATACCTCTTTGCCGCTGCATTGGTACAGGTATCATCATTGATATGCGTTATTTAAAAGACGAATTTGAAGCGAAATGGAATGCTGCCGGCGGCGACCCTGCCAAGATGGGCGGCGACATTTGGCACGAGATCAAACCGGCCGAAGTGGAGGCTGCCTGCAAAAAGGACGGACTTGAGATTCGGGAAAATGACTGGGTTATCATCAACACGGGCTTTCATCACTACTGGCGGGTGAATAACGACAAGTACTACAATTATTACCCCGGCTCCGGCCCGGACCTTGCTAAGTGGCTTATTCACGAGAAACATATTAAGGGTATTTCCGGCACCTGGGGTGCTACTGACGCCCCGCTCTGGCATCACCCCTTAAAGGAGCAGATGCCCTGGCTGGATGCTGCTTACCGTGCCGCTACCGGTGAGGACCCCGCGGTGGCGTTCCCCGACTATGAGCCCTGCCACCGTCTATACATGCAGCATGGCGTGTGCACCGTGGAAAATGGCGGCGGCGATATCGACGAATGCACCGGCAAAAGAATGATTATTGCCGCTTTCCCCTTCCGTTGTGAAATGGCCGACGGTGGTTTTGTCCGTTTGGTCGCATGGGAAGAAGGCTCGTTTTAGCTGAGTTCTTGCGTAGCTGAATTTCATTAGGAGTCACTAGTAACTACATTTTGGATATAGGAGTTAAGAGCATGCGAAAAATAGAAGACATTAAAAAGATTGCGGTTTTGGGAGCGGGAACCATGGGGCCGGGTATTGCGCAAAGCTTTGCCACTGGCGGCTATAAAGTCTGCATGTATACCCGATCCGACGGTACACTGGAAAAAGCCCGTTCCATTCTGCATTCAAGTCTCAAGACCTTTGCGCAGGAAGGCATGATTAAGGCCGCTGAGATTGAGACGATATTCAACCGGGTTAGTTTTTGCAGCACGCTAGAAGAAGCGGTGGCTGGAAGCGACTTCGTCATGGAGACGATTGTTGAAAATCGCGATGCAAAAGCAGAACTGTACACGCTCCTGGATGAAATTCTCCCGGAGGATGTGTACATCGCGTCTAATACCTCGTTTCTGAACATTTTTGAGATTATGCCTGAGCGGCGGCTGCCTTACACCATTATTGCCCACTGGTATGCACCGCCGCAACTCATTCCGCTGGTCGAGGTAGTCAGAAATGATAAAACCCACTCTGAGGCCGTAGCCGTGGCCATGGCCATGTTGAATAAAAGCGGCAAAACGCCGGTGCATATGAAGAAATTTGTTCCCGGCTACATTGTAAACCGGATGCAGATGATCTTAAACCAAGAGGTATTCTATCTGCTTGACAACGACTACTGCACTGCCGAGGATATTGATATGGCAGTTAAGGCCAGCTTTATTCCCCGGGCCATGGTCGTCGGTCTGGTGCAGCGCTTTGATTTCACCGGTCTGGACATGAGCGCCAATAATTTCAAGAACAAGAGTTATGTCATGCCTGAGCAGAACTATCATCCCAAGGCGTTGTTTGAACGCGTTGACAAGGGGGAATACGGGGTTAAGGCAGGCAAAGGTTTCTATGATTACAGCGGCCGCACAACGGAAGAGGTTCTGGCCAAGCGGGATAAGCAGCTGTTTGAAGTGTTTAAAGTTGCCAAAAAGCTTATGGAAGATCCTGTGTAAGTAAGTCCTTTCATTATTTTATATAAAAGGTAAAGGTGATGAACTATGAAGAAAAAACTGATTATAACCGCCGCTCTTTGCGGTGCAGGCACAACCAAGGCGCAGACACCGCATGTTCCGATTACACCGGAGGAAATTGCCGCCGACGTAGTAGCTTGTGCCAAAGCCGGCGCTGCTGTCGCTCATCTGCATGTGCGTGATGAAAACGGTAAGAACACCATGGCAACCGAGAAGTTCGTAGAGGTGGTAGGCAAGGTACGCAAGGCGATTGCTGATGCGGGGCTCGATATTGTACTGAACCTCACAACCTCCGGCAGCGCTTTTCCCGACGAGTTACGCATGGCTCACCTTGGGGTTTTGCAGCCGGAGATGTGTTCTTACGACCCTGGTTCCATGAACTGGGCCAATAGTTTCGTCTTTCTCAACACGCCGGCTTTCCTGGAAAAGCTGGGGACTAAGTGCCAGGAACTGCAAGTTAAACCTGAAATCGAGATTTTCGATGCGGGCATGATTGGCAATGTCGAGTACTACATCAAAAAAGGCTTCCTGAAAGCACCGCTTCATTACCAATTCGTGCTGGACGTACCTGGCGGCATGCCCGGCAACATTGAATCTCTTGCTTATCTGCTGCCCAAGCTGCCGCAGGGATCGACCTGGTCGATCACCGGTATCGGCAGGAGCCATGTGCCGATGATGCTGGCCGGGCTTGCTGCCGGCTGCGACGGATTGCGGGTTGGCCTTGAGGATAACATCTTTATGGAGAAAGGTGTTCATGCAACCAATGCCCAGCTTGTTGCGCGGGCTGTTGAATTTGGTAAAGTGTCCGGCCGGGCGATTGCCTCGGCTGCGGAAGCACGTGAGATACTTGGCCTGATAAAACATCAATAAATTGGCTAAAACGGGGGAGTGAATTGGAATGGAAAATATATTCTCACTTGAGGGCAAAAATGCAGTAGTGGTAGGCGGGGCCGGCGGCATTGGCCAGGCAATAGCCCAGGGGCTTGCAGAAGCCGGCGCCAAAGTTGCCATCGCCAGCAGAAGCATGGATTCTCTCCAAAGAGCAGCGCAGGAAATAAAAGCGGCGTGTGGCCTTGCTGTAAAATATTATACTGTTGATGCTGCGGTCGAGGCGAGCGTGGAGGCCTTGGTAACCGAAGCAGTAAGGGATTTCGGCAAAGTAGACATTCTTGTGAATGCCCAGGGCTTCAACAAGAAGTTCAATGCCGAAGATTTCCCCATGGACGCTTTTCAGAAAATGTTTGATGTGAATGTAATCGGTGTCATGATGTGTTGCAAGCATTTCGGCAAACATATGATCCAAAATGGTTATGGCAAAATAGTCAACTTATCCTCGGTACGGGGCAGGATTGCAACCAAAGGTCCAGGCAACGCCGGTTATTGTGGCACCAAGGGTGCTGTGGACATGATTACCCGCCAATTAGCGTCTGAGTTCGGCCAGTACAACATAACCGTAAACGCCATTGGCCCGACGATTACCGAAACGCCGATGATGACCGATGTTCTCAACAGCCGCGGACCAAAAGCCAGACAGGATATTGCCGACGGCCTGCCCATGAAAAGAATGGCTCTGCCCTCAGATTGTATCGGACCTGCCGTTTTTCTGTGTTCGGATGCTTCCGGCTTTGTTACCGGCAATATCATTTATCCGGATGGCGGTCTGACGGCCATTGGGTAATAGTTAGAAATCCTGGCAGCAAATGTGAGGATGACCGCCGCCCGATAAGTCGGCGGTCATCTTGCAAGGAACAATAAATGGCTATTGTCAATTAATGGGGGAAATAAAATGCAGGAAGTTGTTATTGTGAGTGCCGTTAGGACGGCTGTAGGCAAAATGGGCGGGACGCTAAAAGACCTGCAACCGGATATTTTAGGAAAAATCGTAATTGAGGCAGCAGTCAATAACGCACAGATTGAACCGGCTGCTATTGATGAAGTAATTTTTGGCCATGTAAAACAAAGTGCTGATGTGCCAAATGTTGCCAGAGTAGCGGCCTTAAGAGCCGGCATACCTATAGATGTCCCTGCCTATACGGTAATGAGGCAGTGCGCCTCCGGGTTACAGGCTGTGAACAACGCCGCCCAGGCTATCCTGTGCGGCCTGGCCGATATTGTTGTTGCCGGCGGGGTGGAAAGCATGAGCAATGCTCCTTACTACCTGCGTAATGCGCGGTATGGCTTTGGTTCGGGCAATGCTGTTGTTTATGATTCTAATATCGAAAGTCAAATCCGCGCGCAGCCCATGGAAGTGTACGGTCAGCTGAATATGGGGTTAACGGCAGAGAACCTGGCGGAGAAATATGGAATTAGCCGGGAAGAACAGGATATCTTTGCCCTGGCAAGTCAGGAAAAGGCGGCCAGAGCTATTGCGGAAGGCAAGTTCCGGGAAGAGATTATTCCTGTTACAGTTTTGAGAAAGAAAGCGGATCCCCTTGTTTTTGACACCGACGAGTTTCCGCGCAAAACATCGCTGGAACAGTTAGCCAAACTATCACCCGCTTTCAAGGCCGGAGGAACGGTTACCGCCGGCAACTCTTCCGGCCGTAATGATGGTGCCTCCTGCCTGGTGCTGATGTCGGCTAAAGAAGCGCAGCGGCAGAATCTCCGGCCGCTTGCCATTCTGCGCAGTCAGGCCGCGGTCGGTGCTCCGCCGGAGATTATGGGCATTGGTCCGGTTGCCGCCACCAGAAAAGCGTTGAAACTGGCAGGCTTACATCTCGGCGACATTGGCCTGATTGAACTCAATGAAGCCTTTGCTGCGCAAAGTATTGCCGTCATTAAAGAACTGAATTTAAACACAGATATACTGAACGTCAATGGCGGCGCTATTGCCCTGGGCCATGCCCTCGGCAGCTCCGGGACCAGAATTATGGCGACTCTGATTTATGAAATGAAAAGGCGGAACGTGAAATACGGGCTGGCGACGCTGTGCATAGGCGGGGGAATGGGCGTGGCCGATGTTATCGAATTGGTGTAATGCCTAACCGGCCTTGGTTGTAGCCAGCGGGTTGAGTATTGAAGCAAAGGCGGGATGGAAGGTATGATCTACCGGAATTTTGACCAGCTCATGGAGCTGGTTCGCTCTAACCAGAAGAAAAAAAGAACGGTTGCTGTCGTGGCTGCCCAGGACAGTCATACCCTGGAAGCGGTCAGTCTGGCTGTTAAAGCGGAAATCGTAAATCCTGTGCTGATCGGGCATAAAGAACAGATCAAAGGGCATCTGGCAATACTGGATGAGAATCCTTCCGATTACACTGTCATCCATACAGAGACTGCAGAAGAAGCAGCCTATACAGCTGCCGGCTTGGTGCAAACCGGCCAGGCCGACTTTCTGATGAAAGGCCTGATCCAGACCAGCAGCCTCATGCGGGTATTGCTTAGCGACAAAGCCGGGTTTCGGACCGGCAGCCTGATCTCCCATCTGGGTTTTGTCCAAATCCCCAATTACCATAAACTTATGGGGATTACCGATGTGGCTCTTAATATATATCCTGATTTGAATCAGAAAAAGGCCATCCTGGAAAATGCCGTAGCCACGATGAGCCGTATGGGCTTTGATACGCCTAATGTAGCTGTTTTGGCGGCCAGCGAGGACATAAACCCTAAAATACCGGAGACTGTTGACGCTGCCGAGCTGAAAAGGCTGAATCAGGCAGGCAGCCTGTCCGGTTGCATAGTGGAGGGACCGGTTTCTTATGATTTGGCAATCAGCAAAGAGGCGGCAGAAATTAAAGGCATTGACAGCAAGGTATGCGGCGATGCTGATTTGTTGGTGCTGCCCAACCTCGCGGCCGGCAATATCCTGTATAAAGCCTTGCGTTATTCGGCCGGGGCCAGGACGGCCGGGATGGTTATCGGCGGCAAAGTGCCGATTGTGCTGACCTCACGGGCTGCCGAAGTGGATGGTAAATTTTTGCCGCTGGTTTTGGCTGCTTCGGCCACTTACTAATTGCAGCGGCGCCTGTAAGCATAAATAGGGAATAAACACTGTCAGAGGTGCAGCAAATTTATGATGGAAAAAATCTATAAGATATTGTCGATTAATCCTGGTTCCACATCCACCAAGATTGCGGTATATGAGAATGAAACCGAACTTTTTCATAAAACGGTTTTACATGATGCGGCTCAATTAGCTTCGTATGAGTCAATGGTTGATCAGCTGCAAATGCGTAAAGAGGCCATTCTGAATTGCTTGCAGGAGGCTGATTTTTCCTTAACAGAGCTTGCGGCCGTAGCCGGCCGCGGTGGGAAACTTCCGCCCTTACAGCAGGGCGCTTATAAAATTGATAAAGCAATGGTCGATTTTCTCACATTCCGGCCTATTGACGACCATGCCTCGAATCTGGGCGCTATCCTTGCCTACGAACTGGCCGGTTCTACCGGTATCCCGTCTTATATTTATGATGCGGTAGTGGTCGATGAACTGGAGGAGATTGCCAGGCTGACGGGCGTGCCGGAGCTTACCCGCAAAGCCTCCTGCCATGTGTTGAATATGCGGGCTGTTGCTTTGAAAATGGCAAAAAAACTGAACAAGGATTTCCGGGACGTAAACTTTATCGTCTCCCATATGGGCGGCGGCATAACCGCGACCGTAATCAGCGGGGGCAGAATGATTGATGTTCTTACTGATGAAGAAGGGCCATTTTCACCGGAACGGGCCGGCCGGGTGCCTTGCCGGCAATTGGTGGACCTCTGCTTTTCCGGCCAGCATAACAGGGCGTCGGCTACCAAGCGGATGCGCGGCCAGGGCGGGCTGGTTGCCTATCTGGGAACGAATAACGCGCTGGAAGTGGAAGCAAAGATCAATAACGGCGACAAATACGCAGAATTAATATATCAGGGTATGGCGTACCAGGCTGCCAAAGGCATTGGCGAATTGGCGCCGGTAGTTAAAGGCAAGGTTGACTGCATCATCCTGACCGGAGCACTGGCCTATTCCCCGCTGATTACCGGCTGGATTACCGCCAGGGTAGCCTTTATTGCCCCCGTGGAAATTGTCGCCGGCGAAAACGAACTGGAAGCGCTGGCCTATGGTGTATTGCGCGTGTTAAGAGGCGAAGAACAAGCACATTTATTCGTTGCTCCATAACCGCAATAGGCTCTTGCCACCTGCCGGCGCAAAGCGGTCAATGTTTATTAGAAATAAGTTTTTTAATCTATGAAAACCCAGGCAAGGACAGTCAACCTGGTTAAAAGTGTGAATGTGGGTTCGATTATGCTGGCATAGGCCGCCGTAGTGATATAAACAGCATATACTTTGGGATTGTAAAAGCATGGAGGATGATTAAATGGCAAAACTCACGACTGTTGAACAGGCCCTGGCGCACCTTGAGCATGGAAGTGTTATCATGATTGGCGGATTTTTGGGGTGCGGAACACCGGAGGCATTGATAGATGCCATGGTTGACAAGGGCTGCAGGGAACTTACCATCATCGCCAATGACAGCGGGTTCCCAACCAAGGGGATAGGCAAGCTGATCGTTGCGAAACAGGTAAAGAAGCTCATCGCTTCTCATATTGGCACCAATGCGGAAACAGGCCGGCAAATGCAGGCCAATGAGCTGGCGGTGGAATTAGTGCCGCAAGGCACGCTGATTGAAAGAATCCGTTGTGGCGGGGCCGGGCTGGGGGGGATACTTACTCCGACCGGCGTGGGCACGGTGGTTGCGGAAGGAAAAGAAATTATTAACGTGGATGGGCAGAACTTCCTGTTGGAGAAGCCCTTAACAGCGGAAATCGCATTACTCAACGCCCATAAAGCGGATGAGAACGGTAATCTTGTATTCCGCAGATCGGCCCGCAATTTTAATCCGGTAATCGGTACTGCGGCCAAAACGGTAATTGCACAAGTACAAGAGATCGTACCTGTTGGCGCGTTAGATCCGGATGAGGTCATGCTGCCGGGCATTTTCGTAGACTTTATTGTAAAGAGTTAACAGGAGGGAAGTATATTTTGGATAATAGAACTTTGATTGCCAAACGGGTCGCCCAGGAATTTAAAGACGGGGACATCGTAAATCTTGGCATTGGCATTCCCACACTGGCCGCAAACTATATCCCCGCCAATATCCAGGTTACGCTGCATTCGGAAAACGGCTTCGTCGGCTTAGGACCGGGAAATGATTGGCCGGATCCCGATATAACGAATGCCGGCGGCCAGCCGGCGTCCATATTAGCCGGCGGCGCGACTTTCGACAGCGCCCTGTCATTTGCAATTATCCGCGGCGGTCATTTGCAGGCTACCGTACTGGGCGCCCTGGAAGTAGACCAGGAAGGAAATTTGGCTAACTGGATGGTCCCTAACAAGCTGGTTCCCGGTATGGGGGGAGCCATGGACCTTGTTGTCGGCGCCCGGCGGGTGATCGTGGCCATGGAGCATGTGGGCAAAGGCGGCAATCCCAAAATATTAAAAAAATGCACTCTGCCGCTTACTGCCTGCCAGGAAGTGGATTTAGTCATAACCGATTATTGTGTTTTTGAGGTTACCAAACAGGGCTTGGTATTGACAGAGCTGGCGCCCGGCGTTGACCTGGAAACGGTTAAAAGCGCTACGGCGGCAGATTTTGTGGTCGCTGCCGATGTTAAAGAGATGGCGGTTTAAGATAATGGCCAGGCGGAACCGATAAAAAGGGAGGAAATTTAATGAAAGCAGCGGTAATTGTCAGTGCTGTGCGTACTGCAATTGGCAGTTTCAACGGCTCTTTAGGCTCATTTTCAGCCCCCGAACTTGGTGCCATAGCAATCAGCGCAGCTCTGCAAAAGGTGGATCTGCCGCCAGATTCGGTAGAGGAAGTCATAATGGGCAATGTTCTGCAAGCCGGTCTTGGTCAAAACCCGGCTCGCCAGGCGGCAATAAAAGCCGGCCTGCCGGTGGCGGTACCGTCCTATACCGTAAATAAGGTGTGTGGTTCAGGTTTAAAAGCTGTTAATAGCGCTGCCCAGTCAATTCTGGCCGGTGATGCCGACATACTTATTGCCGGCGGCATGGAAAGCATGACTAACGCGCCATATGTGCTTAATAAAGCGCGTTGGGGTTACCGTATGGGGCATCAGAGTGTGAATGATGTGCTGGTTAACGACGGACTATGGTGTGCGTTTAACAACTATCATATGGGAATTACTGCCGAGAACGTGGCGGCCAGGTACGGCATCACCCGCGAACAACAGGATGAGCTGGCCCTGGCGTCGCAAAGCAAGGCGCAACAGGCAATCGCAAGTGGCGCCTTTAAACAGGAGATTGTACCGGTGGTAATAAAAAGTAAAAAAGGCGACAGCATTTTTTCTACAGATGAATTTCCGAAACCGGAAACCTCATTGGCATCGCTGGGCAGGCTTAAGCCGGCTTTTGCGCCAAGTGGCACAGTAACGGCCGGAAATGCATCAGGCATCAATGATGGTGCGGCCGCTTTATTGATTATGAGTATTGAGAAAGCAAAAGCGTTAGGATTAAAGCCGCTGGCTAAGATTGCCGGCTACGGAGCGGCCGGTGTCGATCCTGCCATTATGGGGATGGGGCCGGTTATGGCCACCCGTAAAGCACTGGCCAACGCCGGACTGACCATTGACGACATTGACCTGATTGAAGCCAATGAAGCCTTTGCCGCCCAATTTCTGGCAGTGGGAAAAGAACTTGGCCTTGCCCCGGAAAAAGTTAATGTCAACGGTGGCGCCATCGCTCTTGGCCACCCCATTGGAGCCAGCGGGGCGCGGATCCTGGTTACGCTGCTTCATGCCCTGCAGTCACGCGGGGTTAAGCGGGGGCTGGCAACTCTTTGCATCGGCGGCGGACAGGGAATTGCTACAATTATAGAACAGCTATAATTCGTCCAGCAGGCTGTGGCGGCAAGATTCACAGAGTACCGGATATTTCCGGCAAATCAGGTCAGGGCCGAGAAACTTTTAGCTGCAATCAGTAGCGGGTAATTGACTGACAGCGAATCCTGGCTTATAATAATAGTCAGAATATAAAATTAATAATTTGCCTGAGTAGCTTATATATGGGATCAGAATGCAAATTCTGGCGTAAAGTATCTAAGCCTAGCTCATTAGACCGGCGACAATTTATTTGTTGCTTTCTATGAGTTAGGCTTTTTGTATTTTCGCGGAATCGAGCTGCCAATAACTATAAGGAGGGTTATAAGAGTTTCCCATTGGCAGGCGATAAGTAAAAGGGCATTGGCAGGAGCGTTGATAATGTCAAAAACGACTGAGGAGATTTTTGCAGCTTTTCATACAATTGCCCCCTATTTGCCCAGCTTCTTTGACGAGGATGTAAATATCGTTTTAGCCGACCGGGAACAGCACTTATTATTTTTGCAGAATCCCAATTTACCTTCTCCCAATAAAGTGGGTGATCCAATACTTAAAGGCACATCGATTTACGAGGCTTTGCAGCAGGAAAAAGCAGTTACCCTGAAGATCGGCAAAGATATTTTTGGCTTCGCGGTGCGGGGAACCGGCATTCCTCTTAAAGACGGCGACGGTAATGTAATCGGGGCCATTGGGATTGCCAGAAGCCTTAAGCAGCAAGACCAAATTTCTGAAATATCACAAAATGTTTCAGCCGCGCTCCAGCAAATCTCGGCCGGTATCAGCACTATAACCACCGGTGTCCAGGACACTGCCGGTATGAGTAAATCAATATTGGAAAAGATTGGCATGACCCATAGTGAAACAAAAAATTCTGACAGCATTCTTAATGTTATCCAGAATATTGCCAGTCAAACCAATCTTTTAGGACTTAACGCGGCGATTGAAGCAGCCAGAGCCGGTGAGCAGGGCCGGGGCTTCAGCGTTGTGGCGGAAGAAATCAGGAAATTATCGGTGTCCAGTACTGCCAGTATAAAACAAGTTGGTGAAACTATTAAAAAAATTCAGGATCATGTTCAGGAAGTTGCCGCTGAAATCGCCAATGAAAACATCACCTTTCAGGAACAGGCGGCAGCATTACAGCAAATTACGGCCTCAATTGAAGAATTAAGTGCTACGGCAGCAATATTAGAAAAAATTGCCCAAAACTATTAGCGCTGTTGATGGCTGACAGCGGCGGCCGGGTGTTTTTTCTGGTATATAATATTACTGGACAATTATGTCCGGTTATAAATCAAAGGCTGTACAAGCCGGCAACAGGTAAGGAGAGGCTTAATTCGTGAAAAACATCATCAATTTGAGTGTTCTGCCCAAAGAGGGCGACAAAATAATGCAGGCTTTGGCCGCTGACAATATGGTCGTTGCCCGTTCCAAAAATGATTTTCTGTACATTTTGGAATTTGATGATCAGTTCCATTTATTTTCTCATTCACCCGACTCGCCCCAGGGCGGACAGAAACGGTTTTCCAAAGACGAAAAATATACGGCAATTATCCGCAATCTGGCCAAGCTGGCGGATTCCCTCTTTAGCGTGGAATTTGATAAGAATTTCAATATCTATGGGGTTATGAGCAGCGCGGAAGCGGGCATTGTGGCCATGTTTCCCGGCAACGACAGAGATGCGGATGGCGACATAGAATTTAGCTGTCCCCAGCCGGGTAAAGCAGGACAATAACAGGATCGTATCAGCAGCATTCGCTGTACTGCGATTAAATGCCAATGAGGAAATCAATAGAATTTTTTAGCAATGGGAGGTGTTGTTATGGCCAAGATTTCTACCGGCGATGCTGAAAAACTGTCTGGCGCTGTAGCGCAGTATCTGGCCGCATTCCCCGGCGACACGATCTGTGTACGCCAGATCTGGTATGAGGGCTTAGGCGGCTGCGGCGTGCCCGCTACGGAGGTAATGGCTGCAGTGCACGCGGTTATGGACAGCCTTGAGGACTGGCAGCCGGCCGGCAGCGTGCGCTATGAAAAATATGGGCTGCAATTCAGTTTCAAAAAGGTAAAATAGTCTTGCTTTTACACAAACAGGCGGGGCTGATTGGAGGGGAGGGTTAACAGTGGCTAATAACATTATGATTCAGCACTTATTCAAACTGAACAGCCTGTACCGGGCTCCTGACGGCAGAGTCTTCAAAATAGTGGTGTCAGAGGTTTATAATCTCCGCTGTTTTGAAGTCATCAACGGCAATCTGGCGGGAGGCATGATCAAGATTCATCCCACATCAGATTTGGCCAAGTCATTGGTTGCGGTTGACTAATGGAGGCATCATTACTAAGGGAGGAAAAACCAGTGGTTGAAAAAGTTACCCACAGCATATGTGTCGGCGGGCCTATTGCCATACACACAGTTGATGGTGTTATCCGGCGCATCAGGCCAATCATCTTTGACGAAACCGCCCCCCCGGGCTGGGTTATTAAAGCGCGGGGCCGGGAATACACACCCTATCGCAAAGCCACAACGACGCTTATCGCCCTGACTGAGAAAAACCGGGCCTATGCCTATGACCGTATCCGGTATCCGATGATCCGCGCGGATTTTGTGGAAACGCCGGATGGACAGAACCGCAATACCGAGAACCGGGGGAAATCGGGCTATCGCCGTGCCACCTGGGATGAGGCGCTGGAGCTTGTGGCCCGCGAGATCGAGCGGGTGCAGACTACCTATGGCAAAGAATCGGTTACCGCTATTACCGGCTCCCATCATTCCTGGGGCCTGTTGGGTTATAAGCTGTCCGCTTTTGCCCGTTTCTTCCGGATGCTGGGGTACACCCAGATTATGGATAATCCTGACTCCTGGGAAGGCTTTACCTGGGGTGCGCCCCACACCTACGGCTATTACTGGCGCCTGGGGGGCAGCGAGACTTTTGACCTCTTGGAAGATGCCCTGCAGAACGTGGAGACTATGATCATGTGGTCTCATGACCCCGATACCACCCGGGGCGGCTATGCGGCCAACGAGTCTACGATGTGGCGGCGCTGGCTGGACGATATGGGCGTGCAGTTCATCTATATCGACCCCTTCAACAACTTCTCGGCGGTTAAGCAAGCCGACAAGTGGCTTGCTCCCCGGCCCGGCACCGATGCCGCCCTTTGTGAAGGCATCGCGTATGTGTGGCTGACCGAGGGTACCTATGACAAAGAATACATTGCCAGGCACGCCCACCGCTTTGATGAATGGGCTGACTACATCCTGGGCAAGGGCGTGGACCGTACTCCCAAGACCCCTAAGTGGTGCGAAGCCGAGACCGGAATTCCCGCCGCCGACATCAAGGCGCTGGCCCGCCGCTGGGCTTCGACCAGGACAATGGGCGGCAGCGGTCTCCGGGGCGGCTTTGGCGGCGTATGCCGTACTGCCAATGGCACCGAGTTTGCCCGCCTGATGGTTCAGCTTTTTGCCATGCAAGGCATGGGCAAGCCCGGGCAGAACATCTGGACCGGTACAACCGGCGCCCCCATGGACTATAACTTCTGGTTTGGCGGCTATTCCGACCCGCTGGCCCAGATTGCCAACCAGCCCATTGCCGACCGTACCGCAGTCAATTGTGTAACCCAGAAGCTCTACCGTCCTAACCTGCCTGACGCCATTCTTGATGGCCATTATGAGTGGCATGGTGAAGGCTTCTGCGGCGGCGGGATTGACTTGGAGTTTACCGAACACGTTTATCCCGAACCAGGGTGCAGCAAGGTGCATTTATTCTACCGCTATGGCGGCACTTTCATGGGCACCATGCTGGATACCAACAAATGGGTCCGTATGTATAAAAGCCCGGAACTGGAGTTTGTGGTCAATCAGGACATCCATTTCCACGGTGAGGCCCGGTTTGCCGATGTCATCCTGCCTGCCTGCACCAACCTGGAGCGCTATGATATCGGCGAGTTCTGCAACTCAGGCAACGGCGGCTACCAGTCCCATTCCCAGACCGGCTGCAACTGGCAAATCGTAGTATTTCAGGACAAGGCCATTGAGCCGCTGTGGGAATCGCGGTCTGATTACTGGATATTTTCCCAACTGGCGGCAAAGCTGGGCTGGGGCGAGGAGTACACCGAGGGCCGCAGCGAGCTGGACTGGTGCAAACGGTTTTGGGAGAAATCGGACCTGTGCGACAGGATTTCCTGGGAAGATTTTATCAAAAAAGGCTATTATGTGGCCGGTGTCCCGGCAGACTGGGAGCGTCACTACGGCTTCCGCTGGTTTGCCGAGGGCTATCCCTGCGACACTCCGAACCATAAGCCCTGCCAGGAGGAGGGCAAGCTCGGCACCTTTACCGGCAAGTTCGAGTTTGTTTCCGAGTCCCTGCTGCACTGGGCGCCCCACGATGAGACCCGTACTCCTATCGCCACTTATAAATATAGCTGGGAAGGACATCATTCGCTGAAGGCGCGCAAGTATCCGTTCCATCTTATTTCCCCACATCCCCGCTTTGATTACCATACCCAGCATAACTCATCCACGCCCTGGTTATGGGAGATTCCGGAAAACCGCCGCTATATTAACGGTAATCCATATTTAATCGCTCGCATCCATCCGCAGAAGGCCGCAGAAAAAGGCATCAAGGATGGGGACCTGGTGTTGTTGTTCAACGAGCGCGGCAGCGTAGTTTGCGTGGCGCGCGTTACCTACCGCGTAGAAGAGAATACCATCCATGCCTACGGCTCATCCGGTATTTACAATCCAGTGGCGCCGGGAGAGACCGCAATGGATATCGGCGGCTGCGTTAACCTGCTTACGCCGGGCAAACTCATCGGCAGTATGGTTCCCGGCATGGCACCCAATTCCACCCTGATGGATATCTGCAAGTACGAAGGCCCGCTGCCCGCCGGCCAGTGCTTCGAATACAAGCTGGACGCGGTTGCCCTGGCTGCCGACCCGGAGTCGGCGACTTGTAAGGAAATCATTGAGGGTCACGGTTTTGAATCGATCCAGGCTAAGGTACGGGAAGAATATCTGAAGAAGGGAGCTGCAGCAAGATGAGATTAGGAATTGCGATAGACTCGCGCCTGTGCATGTCCTGCTACTGCTGCTACATGGCCTGCAAGGATGAGCATTGTGGCTATGCTTCCGCGCTGTCCGCGCCGCAGCCGATGATGGGCCACTTCTGGCTGGATATCCGTGAATGGGAACGGGGTGACAGTTCGCGCAAAATTAAAACGGCAACCGTGCCGACCCCCTGTTCCCATTGCCAGGAACCGGCCTGCATGGCAGCCGCGGCGAATGGCGCGGTATATAAGCGGCCCGATGGTATTGTCATTATTGATCCTGTTAAGTCCAAGGGCCAGAAGGCCATTGTCGATGCCTGCCCCATTGGCGCAGTCTACTGGAACGAGGAGCTGGCAATCCCGCAAAAGTGCACCATGTGCGCCGAACTGCTGGATGCTTCCGGTTATTTGACCCATTTAGGCGATCCACAGCTTAAGGTTCCCCGCTGCGTAGAGGCCTGCCCCAACAACGCCTTGATTTTTGGCGATCTGGACGACCCTGAGAGCGCCATCGCCAGAGTAATTGCTGAGAATCGCATTACCCAACTGGAGCCGCTGGCAGGCCGAGCTACGAATGTAGTGCACCTAAATATTCCCACGGTATTTCTCGCCGGTACCGTTTATTATCCCCGCGAGCTGGAGGAGGTCTGCAGCGGCGCCAGGGTGCAGGTGACCTGCAGCGAGACCGGTGAAACCCGGGAGACCGAGACAAACTACTTTGGCGACTGGGAAATCGAATGGCTGCCCAAGCACAAGCAGGTCGCTATCAGGATTACTTTGGCCGGCTATAAGCCGGTCACATACACCGCCTTTACCGACGCCGACCACTATGTGGGCATGACCTATCTCGCAAAGGAATAACCCGGGCAGAATTACATTATTGATATGAGTGGCTTAAATATGATAGCAGAACAAAATTTTGCTATAGAGTAATTAAGCCTGGCTCGTTAGCAAACATGCCTTGTGTTTGCTTACTTCGAGCTAGGCTTTTTTTTATAAATAAGGAGTGATCTGAATGCGGACAGTAGCGGTTAATGAGATTATTGACCAGGGAAAATTTAACAAATTCTACAAAAATGTTTTGTTTGTAAGCATGCTGACGGCCATCTTTGACGGCTTTGACCTTAATGTTTTCTCCCTTGTTGTTCCCCAACTGATGGCGGACTGGAACCTGACACCGGCCCAGGTTGGCTTGCTGGGCAGTTACGGATTTGTAGGCATGATTGCCGGCTCCTTCCTCGCCGGACCCTTGTCGGAAAAGATAGGCAGTAAAAGAGCAATGATGCTGGCAACGGCAACTTATTGTATTTTTACGACCGCCGTAGGCTTTGCCGATAACTTTAACGAGTTTGCCCTGTGCCGGGTTATAGCCGGCTTGGGCCTGGCCAGTGCTTACCCGCTGGCTATCGCCCATGTATCGGAATATTCCCCCAAAGCGATCAGGAGCCGTTTATGCGTATGGGTCACTTCCGGGCAGGGGGCGGGAACGTTAATTGCCACACTGACAGGGCTGGCGCTGTTAAGTACCTATGGCTGGCGGGTTATGTTCTATGTGGCGGCCATTCCCGTTTTCCTGGTTATTCTGCAGCATTATCTGCCGGAATCAATGGGCTACCTGTTGAGGAAAGGCCGGAAGGAGGAAGTGGCCCGGGTATTGTCCCAGGCAGAGCCTGGTTTTACACCGCGTCCTGATGATGAGTATCAGCTAAGCGGCTTCAATGCCGGCAAGAGTGATGTTACCGCTTTGTTCCGCGACGGTCTGGCACGCAATACGATTTTTCTTTGGATCGGTAACATATTTCTGTATATTTTCACCTTCGGTGTATTGGTGTGGCTGCCTAAGCTGATGACGCTGCAGGGCTGGTCCCTGAATTTCAGCCTGTGGTTTACACTGACCTGGAATGCCGGGTTCATTCTGGGTATCCCGCTCTGGGGCTGGTCCCAGGACAAGTTCGGCGGCAAGAAGACATTTCTGATTATTGCAGCCTGCCTGCTGGTGCTTGTAAGCAGTTTAGGGCAGTTGTCCAATGCCGCTGTGCTGTCGGTGGTTTTGTTTCTTACCGGTGCCTGCCAGCATGGAATTATGGGGGTAGCCGCATCGTATTTCGCGCAAAACTATCCGATAAGCTGCCGCGCCACCGGCGTAACCTGGGCTTTTGGCGTAGGGCGTCTTGGCGGCATTATCGGCCCCCTTGTAGTTGGCGCGCTCCTAACCTATAATGTGCCGGTACCGCTGGATTTTGTCTTGTTTTCAATAATCCCTTTGATTAGCGCTTCCCTGTTTTATTTTACTACCGATCACGCCTGGCAGGGTAACGCTGCCAATACTGCATTGAGCCAGTCTAAATAACCCAGGTTAGTCAAACGCATAGTTTGCGGGTTACAACTGATTTGCCGGTACCAGTCCACTTAATAACTAAATAACTACTAATACTGGAAGGAATGATACTAAATGGGAAGAGATACTATGACAGCAGAAGAAAGAATTGTTGCGGCGATAAATCTGCAACCGGTGGACCGGATCGTTTGTGCGCCGATTATTGAACAATATGCCGGTCAGTTTGCGGGCCTTACTAACAAAGAGTACATGACAGATTGGGATAAGGCCATGGCGGCAGTCCAAAAAGTGTGGGAAACATACCCGGTATGGGATTGTAACTCCTGGATGCTGTGCGGGCGTTTTGCTTCGGTTGCCCATAAGTGCGGTCCCGGCCAGATGCGCCTGCCGGGCGAAGGACTGGATGATAACGCCCAGTATCAGATTATCGAATTTGAGGCTATGAACCGGGATGATTACGCCATCATCAAAGCAAAAAGCTTTGATGAGTACCGCCTGACTTTCCTGGAACGGTGCCATAAAACCACCAGAGAAGAGGTGCTGGCAGGGATAAAAGAGTCTGCCAGGCTGAGGGCCGATGAAATTGCCCGAACTTTGGCGCGCGGACAAAGTTCGTGTTACGGCTTTATTATCGGCACATTCCCCTTTGAAGCATTTTCTATTATGCGGTCCCTCGAAAAGTTTTATAAAGATATGTTTCAAATGGGGGGGGAACTGGAGGAAATACTGACCAAAGCGACCAAAGACCTGCTGGCCAGTGCCATTCCGGCTATTAAAGCCACCGGCGTCAACCGGGTATTTGTAGGCGGCGTCAGAGGCTGCGGGCAGTTCATTTCCCTGAAGCATTTCGAACGGTTTGTATGGCCTAATTTGAAATATTTCCTTAATACCCTGATTGAAAATGATATTGTTCCCATTCTCCATTATGACGGTGACTGGACGAAGAATCTGGAGTATTTCCTGGAACTGCCTAAAGGAAAATTCGTACTGGAACTCGATAGTGCCACCGATCTGTTCAAGGCTCACGACATCCTGAAGGATCACTGCGCCATTATGGGTGATGTATCAGCCGCGCTGTTTACCGTAGCGTCTCCCAGTGAACTTGATGAGTATGCCAGGAAGCTCATCACTACTTTCCGTAAAAGCGGCGCCAGCCTGATTTATTCATCCGGCTGCAATGTGCCAATTAATGCCAAACATGAAAATGTCAAAGCTTTTTTTGAAGCAGTGGAGAAATATGGCCGGTTCGACTGATAAAAAGAAGGTGGTGGTGAGTAAGGTTAAGAAGTTTGCATTATTGCAAACTTCTTTTACCTAATAAGATCATGAGAGAACATAGTAGCTGCATCGGTAGAGATTTCAATAACTTTACAGTGTTTATTAATTCATGATAGCTACTGCCAGAGGATATCCGATCAGGATTATGCCGATAATAGAGAACACCATAACGGCTAGTCCATATAGCAACACTTTTCGTGGCTTAGCCCAAGGATCGCCGTAGATGAGAGCGATGGAGGCCAACGATGACGGAACGCAGAAGCCAAATTGGGCGGCAAGAATAATAATTGTACCCAACACCAGCGGATCAATACCTATTGTTGCCGCCATGGGGATACACACGACCAGCATTAAAATGGTCATGGGGACATGGTTGGCAAAATTGACACACACGATGAGTAGGGTCAGCAGGGTAGCGATCAGTAGAAAAGGAGACAAACCATAGTTTACAAGCGGCATAATGAGACTAACAACATAATCTGTAATACCTGATGTCTTTTCGGTCAGAACAGCACCAATGAGCATGGCGGCCATGATTAGTGTCGTAACCCCCCAGGGAATGGTTTTGAAGCCGGCTTCGTAATCCAAGAGCGGTTTGCCGCCAACCCTTATTACACACATGACAATAACGCCGATGAATGTTGGCACTAGTATCGTTATTTCATGGAGAAATTTTGTAATCGGTAATGTGGGGGCAAATAGATCGAAAAACCCGGGCAATATCCAAAAAAGAACGACCAGGCCAAAAATCCAGGCTGTCATTTTCTCCCGGAGTCCCATCGGGCCGGGTCTTTCCCCCAGGAGTTTGTCATAGTCGATATTTTGAAAATTACTTACATCCGGGTTTACGCAGTAGCGGAAGAACAGGAGCATTAAGGCAAATACGACGAGGCCGGCAGGAATGCCTACCAGCATATACTGCAGCATACCGATCGGTACTCCCGTAAGGTGGGCGTATACATCCATGCCAATTAAGACGATTGTATGGGAAATAGGCGTCATGCCGAAGGCCATGTTGGTTGTGAAGGTTATCCCAATTACCAGCATAAGAGGATAAGCATCGCCTTTTTTATAGCCTAGTTTCTCAAACATGTGGTAGGCGATGGCCAGAAAAAAAATCATTGTTACCAAACCATCCAGGAACAGACCAATAAACATTACCGTGGAAAGCAGTGCTACCGTGTAAGTCCAGGGCCCTCTCTTAACGACAGTGCGGGTCATGAACCAGAGGGTCAGGCGTTTAATGATGCCTGTCTCGTTTAACGTATATGTCAGCAGCAAACTGGCTACCAGATAAGCAACGACCCAGTTGCCTGCTGAACCTTCAATAGCCTTGAAAATCGCGGGAAGAGGGTTAGGACCCTGGGGCGGGTAAATGTCATGTATATAGAAAGAAATGGCCACAATGCCGAGTATACTGGGCCAGCTCAGTTCGCCGCAGCCCCAAAAGTATATCAGGCCAATAAAAATGCCTATCAATTTCATCCCGACCGGTGTTATTGGGTGCGGCGCCGGCAATAAGCCAAAACCAAACATGATTATGAGACCTAAGATGATTTTTCCATAGAATCCGGTATTCCCCGTAGTCGGAGTTGTCGACATGTTTTTTGCGGGAATAGTTCTTTCCATTCTAATCGCCCTCCTAAAAATTTCGTTGATTATTTCGAATAATCAAGGTGCTAAATATTATATTTATTCCCTCCTTTTTTTAATATTGCGAATTATACATAAAAATCATACCATTATGAAATTTTAATAGATATGAGTGCTGTTCACAAAAAATAAGGTGATTTTTGTATCCCAAACATAATTGACAGGAGGAATTTATGATTTCTTTGACACAAATCCTTGATCAGACAACGCCTTTTCTACCTCGTCTCATTGCTTACGAAAATGGGATTCATTCCTTTACAAACCTTTCTTTTATTACCAGGAAGCAGCAATGTTTTAACGAAGGCATATTATATATTGGCCTTGCCTCGCAGCTTGGTGAATTACATTATGTTGAAAGTGCAGCAATGCTGTTGGTGATGGACTGTGATCAACCTTTTGCGGGTATTGCTTTAAACAATATGGTCATTGTGGGATATCCACGGGAAACAGACGCTTTTCAATTGTTCAATCAGGTCAAACAGTTGTTTTATCGAGAGTGGGATTTTTTAAACGGCTCGTTTAAACTGCTGGATATATTTCTAAAAGCGGATAATCTTAATGCCCTGGCCGAAATGATCGCCAAATTCGTTCATAATCCTATACAGATAATGGATGCAAGCTACCATGTACTGGCCTATTCCCGTTCCTGCAAGACAACGGATTCGCCCTGGAATGAAACGAATGAGCGCGGTTATTTTACCTATGAATACGTTTCGGCAATTTACCGCCATACTTCTTTCAAGACACTTCCTAATGATAATACTCCTTACTATAATGAACTTGACATTAGTCCGCTCCGGCGTCTGATCAGCAAAATCTATTTGAACGATCATCATTTGGGTTATCTCGTAACCCTGGAAGCAAATCAAAATTTAGCGGAGCTTGATAACGAGCTGTACAAGCAGATTAGCAATGTCTGCGCAAAAGCTATTTTATTTGAAAAAAAAATGCGAACTTATAAAGGGGGCGAACGCTCTGAATACCTGTTAACCGACTTGCTGGAAGGCACAATTGACAGCAAAAGTGTATTCTTGAGCAGAATCAGGGATACACACTTCAAAAAAGGCGCTGTTTATCAGCTTATAGCAATTGATATTACTAAATATGCCCACGCTGATGCCACCGACAGTTTTCTCAAACGATCGCTCGAAGCACTTTTTCCGAGATCCTGGTCTTTCCATTATAAAAATCACGTAGTCGTGCTTGTCGAAACGAAAAGTGACAGCGGCATCTTACCCGAAGCGCGGCTGGCGCTTGAAAAACTCTGCCGGGATAATACTCTCTGCGCAGGTCTTAGCGATGCGTTTAGCGTCCTTTATAATCTGCGCCTGTTCTACAGTCAAGCTTTAAGTGCGTTGTTTACTGCATCGCTGCTGCAGGCTGCAGGCAATATTTTTGAATATGAAGATTATAAATTTTACGATATCTTATTGACGCTGCGCAACGCAAACAAGAATGCGCCTGACCTGAAATACTACTGCAGTTCGACGGTTATGCAGATACAGGCCTATGATAAGAAGCATGGGACAGATTATTTTAAAACCTTATGGACGTATCTTAATACCAACAAAAATCTTATTAAGACAGCCCAGGCACTCTATATACACAAAAATACTGCTGCCTATCGCATACAAAAACTTAAGGAACTCTTTGCTATCGATATGGAGAACGATTTTGCGATGTTTAAACTGTATTATTCTTATTTGTTGCTCACTTGTGCTGATTTCAGATAATAACAACTACCAAATGTATCAGTCTTATATACAGCGTTGTAAATACAAGTATTAAATTCGTACCCGGTTTTCAATAAGCTGCCCGCAGCTTATTGAAAACCGGGTACGAATTTTTCCTGTTGCTTATTCGCAAAGCGGCAGACTGTAATTTAAATTTTGTAAAGTTGAAATTTAAATCAAATCATGACTGGGCAAATGTCAATTGTGTTTTGAACATAAAATTATGCAATACTTTCAGGATTTAGATACATATAAGCGGAACGTTAGTCATGCTACAATAAACTAAGAATTTGTAATATTTCCTCAATAGGCAGACGCATGCTTACCAGCCCCTGCCTGCCCTGGCACTGATTCAAAGTTGTAGGGAATCAGTGCCAGGGATTAAAAATGTTGTTTTGTAATCGACCCAAGATTTTTATTTTAGAAGCGGAGGGATATTGTGAAATCAAATGCAGAATTGCTCCAGGAACGCAAGGACAGGCTGAGAAAAGCGATTGCCCTGGAAAAACCCGACAGGACGCCGGTAATACCGATCGCCGATGCCTTCTGTGCTCAGCATCTGGGGGTTAAGCTGGCAGATTTTTGCTCAAGTTTAAAAAGATCCAATCAGGTGATGGTCGAATCAATGAAGGCATTAGGGGCTGACGGAACTACCAATCCGGTTGCCTTTGGGGCCATTATGCCCCTTGTGTATATGGCTAAGGTCAAACTCCCGGGAGTTGAATTGCCGGACAACGTGATGTGGCAATTGCAGGAACAGGAAATGATGACAGTCGAGGATTATGACACGATCCTCAATAAAGGCTGGACACCGTTTATGATGGATTATTTGCAAAACAGGCTGAATATTCCGCTTGACAAGCTGTTTGCCGAACTGGCGGAAACGCCGCAAATGATTAAAAATTTTGAAGACAATGGCTGCCTGGTATATGCCCCGCTGTCCGGCGCAGTTGTGTACGAGTATCTTAATGGCGGGCGCTCCATGCCTAAATTTGTCAGGGATTTGTATAAGATTCCCGACAAGGTTGAGGCTGTCCTGGACGTAATCCAACAGGAAAATCATGAACACTTGCGGCAACAGATACGGGCAGCTAAGCCGGAGGTTGTATTTTTATCGCCGGCCCGCGGGGCCAGTGAGTTTTTTGTGCCGAAGCTGTGGCAGCGGTTTGTCTGGAAATATCTTAAGGAAACAGCCGACGTTATCATTGAAGAAGGGGCTGTTGTAAACTTTCACATTGATTCGCACTGGGAACGGGACCTGGAGTTTTTCCGCTCTTTCCCGAACGGGAAGTGTGTATTTGAAACCGATGCCGCCACCGACATTTATAAAATCAAAGAGGTGCTTGGTGACCGTATGTGCATTAAGGGGGATGTTCCGGCGGCCTTGTTTACCCTGGGGACGCCTGACGATGTATATAACTACAGTATGCGCTTAATCAGGGACATGGGGCCAGGCTTTATTCTTTCCTCAGGCTGCGGTGTACCCCCCAATGCCAAAGTGGAGAATGTTAAAGCTATGATAGCTGCTGCCACCGGACAATAAATTTGTTTCAAGTTTAAGGGTATACCCTTAGACTTGAATTTAATAAGGAGCGATTGAATAATATGTTTCCACATCTATTTTCTCCCCTGAAAATTGGGACCTGTGAAATTCCCAACCGGTTGGTTGTGCCGGCGATGGTAGCCAATCTCAACAACCGGGAAGGAACGGCCACCGACCGTTATATCGCCTATCATGAGGAAAAGGCCAAAGGCGGCTGGGGTTTGATTATTACCGAAAATTACGCTGTTAACGAACACGCTATGGGTTATCCTTATATCGGCGGCTTGTATAAGGAGGAACAGATCCCCAGCCATAAAAAGCTGACCGATACCATCCACCGGTATGATTCAAAAATTTTCTGCCAGATTTACCATGCCGGACGGCAGAGCAACCATTGCGTTAACGGCAATGTCCAGCCGGTAGGGCCGTCGCCGCTCATCTGCCCCTGGAACAAAGAGCTGCCCCGTGAGCTGACGGTGGAAGAAATTAAGCAAATTGTAAAGGACTTTGGCATTACGGCCCGCAATGTTGTCAAGGCCGGCTTTGACGGTGTGGAGATCCATGCGGCTCATGGTTATTTGATCCATACGTTCCTCTCCGCCAGCACCAACAAGCGAATTGATGAATATGGCGGCAATTACGACAACCGTACCCGCCTGTTACGGGAAGTAATGGCAGAAGTGCGGCAGGCAGTCGGCCCTGATTTCCCCGTGCAGGTACGCCTTTCCGGTGCCGAATACTCCGAGGGCGGCCGTACTATGTTCGAATCGCGCCAGATTATCCGCGACCTTGAACAATGGGGCGCAGATGCTATCCATTTGACCTTTGGCCTGTATGGCATCCGTTCCTCCCTTTGCTCGGTGTCGTCCTTCTTTCAAAGCCGGGGCTGGAATGTGCACTTGGCCGAGGAAGCAAAAACGCTGGTAAAGATACCGGTGATTACTGTGGGCAAGATTCAGGAGCCGACGATGGCGGAGGACATTATCGCCAGCGGTAAAGCAGATTTCGTTGCTATGGGGCGGGGGTCCCTGGCCGATCCGCATTTTCCCAATAAGGTAAAAAACGGACAAGTACAGGAGGTGCGTCAGTGTATTGCCTGTCTGCAAGGCTGTACCGCGTCCACCTATCAGCAGGTTCCTATTTACTGCCTGGTAAACCCTGAACTGGGATACGAGATTGAGACTGATTATGCCCAGGCACCAGTCACTAAAAAAGTATTTATTGCCGGCGGCGGTGTCGCCGGTATGGAAGCGGCCCGGGGCGCGGCCAGCAAAGGCCACGAGGTGCATCTCTTCGAGGCAGCTGATTCGCTGGGCGGTCAGTTTATTGCTGCGGGGTATCCTCCTTATAAAGGCGACTTTCTCTCCTATCTTGCCTGGCTCAACCGGCAACTGAAAAAATTGAAGGTTACTCTGCATATGAACACCGCTTTGACGGCCGACATTGTTAAGGCCGGGAAGCCCGACAAGGTTATCGTTGCCACCGGTGCGAAGCCGATTATTCCCAATTTGCCGGGGATCGACGGCCCGAACGTGGTGTTAGCCGAAGACGTGCTGCGCGGCCGCGTGGACCCCGGCTTGAATGTACTGGTGGCCGGCGGTGGCATGATTGGGTCGGAAACGGCGGCTTATCTCTCTATTCAATGCCGGGAAAAGGTGGCGCTGGTCGAAATGCAGCCGGAAATCGGTCTGGAAATGGAAGGCGGCATCCGGGATGATCTCAAAGATCTGCTCAGAAAACAGTTTGTAGAGGTTGTAACCCAAGTCAGACTGGCCGGTATTACTGAACAGGGAGCGCTTATTGAAAAGGGCGGCTGCGTGACCCTCCACCCCTGCGACACCGTAGTTCTTGCCATTGGCACCAGAGCGTATAATCCTTTGCAGGCGGAACTAAAAGACCTGTGTGAAGTGGTTGTTGTGGGCGACGCGGTAAAAGCCCGCAAGGCGATAGAGGCTTCCCGTGAAGGTTTTGTGGCGGGTATGAACGCGTAATTTAGTGCAGCAGGACATAAAAAGCAACCTGAATACAATGGCAGCGGCGGTTAGGGGTAAGTAATCGATAGGGAAAAGGCCCTAAAGTTCATAGTGGGAACTTTAGGGCCTTTCCAGTTTTCTATTAAATTACTTCTAGAACAAGCCATTGTCAATTGTGTTTTCAACATAAATTGAGAATAGGTTTTTAGGATTGCAATACATATGATCTTAAAACTGGATATGCTAGAATAAACAAAGTATTCAAAATATTATAAAGAAAGGAGAGTCTGGTTATAATTGACTTTCTGATTTCGGCATAATGAAAGTGCCGATTGCCTGGTTTTCCGGCCGGAAACCATCGCGGTAATTAGTTTTTGTAATTGCTGGTTTAGCAAACTGATAAACTCATTAGACTGATAAGCCTGTGGCTTTGCGCTTTGAAATCCTAATAAATGTACCGGTAGTAATCAATCTAAAATTTTAATAATGAAATTACGGGGAGAGAAGGATATGATGAAGAAGTTTGTAACACCTATTCTTATTGCAGGTGGTATATTTTCTTTTACGTTTACTGCATCGGCAATGCCGTTAGACACTGTTCCGATTGATGTTACAGGGGATTTCCGGCTAAGGGGCTATAGCCTTGATGATAATATCGGCAATGCTGATTTTGACGAATCGTTTTTTCAATTCACCGGCCGGATCAATCTAACGGCAAAAATAGATGACAACACTACTATGTTTACCCGCTTTGGGGTGCGAAGCAGGCTTGGTCAGACTAGTAATGACAATAGTGCCAATAAGTCCTATGAACAAATTGACCAGTACGGGCTAAGGCTGACGCAGGGAGATTGGAACCTGAGTGTAGGCCGGCAAGGTGTTAAGCTGGGGCAGGGGATGATTATCGGCACCGGCAGCGAGGTTGAGTTTGATAATAAATTCGACGGTTTAATTGCCACCACGAAAGCGGGGGCAGCTGATGTAAAGCTTATTGCCGGCAAGACCAATACGTCTCACATTATGGAAACCTACTACGGGGGCAAAGCTTCCACCTGGTATGGAGCGGAAATAAGCGGGAAAATTTCTCCGCAGGTCTCCCTGGGGTTGGCTGCTGCCCATGATAAGCCGGAGGATTCTGACATAAGCCTGAGCTCCTGGGCGCTTAATACTTCCGTCAATGTGGCTCCTAATCTTTGGGTGAATGCAGAGTATGCCAGGTCTAATGCTGACCGCGATAATTCCGCCTATCTTGTCGGCGGTGCTTATGTTAAGGGCAAGGATGTTTTTGTGGCTCAGTATCAAAAGGTGGAAAACAATGCTGTCAATCAGGTGAACAGTATGTATTCCTACAGCAATTTCCCCTTTAAAGGCACCAACATGTGGCTTGGCAACAGCAACTGGCATGGCTGGTTTTATAAGTACAATCACCAAATGAATAAGAGCACTTCACTCCATGCCATCTATATGGATACCGCGGTAGACGGACAGAGCGGCCGGGATAAGGAGCTTACCGTCGGCGTGGTCTGGAGCTTCTAATGGCTTGTGCGGAGGCATGCGATATAAAGGAATCAGCGAGGGGGAGTAATATGAGCAAGGTAACGCCGTTAAAATTTGGCATCTCCAATTTGACGCTTATTCAGGATCAGGGAATAATTATAGTTGACACCGGGTGCCAAAGTGAGAAGGAAGCCTATGTACAGGCGTTTGCAGAACTGGGCATACAGCCTGCAGATATTAGCCTTATCGTCATTACGCACGCTCATTGGGATCATTGCTCACGTGTCAATGAACTGAAAGACCTGACCGGTGCGCCCGTATTATGCCATAAACATGCCGTGCCTGTTCTCCAAAAGGGGGAAATGTTACCGTTTATACCACGGGGTGAAGAGGGCAAACGGTTCGTTGAGATGATTGCAAACGATGACGCTGATGTACTAAAGCCGATTAACCCCGATATAATTATTGATTCTGATTTCGATCTTACTCCATTTGGTGTAACGGGAAAAATTATTCATACGCCGGGACACAGTGATTGTTCAGTCTCAGTGGTGCTAGATTCGGGAGAAACAATCACTGGTGATATTTTACGTGAATCACCTTTCACTGGAGATCTTAATTTAGCTTTTATTGCGACAGATGAAGCAAAGCTGATAGATAGTGTCCGCAATTTGTTGGCGATAAAGAATATCCACTCATTCTACGGCGGCCATGGCGGCCCTTATACCAGGGAGGCGGTTTCGAAACTGGTTAAATAGTCTTCAGCTTTGGCAAAAGCCTTAAGCTGGATTTGGCCTTACGCAGCGGCGCGGTGGCGGGCGTTAGGTGTGCTAAAGGTATTCGAACGAAAAAATTAGCAAAAAAAATTGACAGATCAAGACAATCATTAGGTAAGTCGATTCGCATAACCATACCGATTCTGAACAAATGCAATTGCACTGCCGGCAATCAGGCCCGGCACTGCAAACCAGAGGAAACTTTGGAACAGGGTAACCTTCATTGACAGCAGCGTACCGCCTGCGATAGGCCCGAGCAGCCCGCCAAACCGGCCTAGGCCCAGCCCCCAGCCCATCATAGTCGTCCGCACAGTCGGCGGATAATATTGTGTAACATAGCCATGGGTTACGTTCTGGGCTCCCATCGTGCACATGCCTGCAAGCCCAGTAACTACAGTCGTAGCATAAACGCCCATAGGTACGCTTAGCAGTAAGATGAAAAAAAAGGCGCCATAGTAGAGGATTACCAGAACCCGTTTGGCACCGAAATACTCGGCCAGATAGCCGCAAATCAGGCTGCCCATGGCCGCGCCCAGGAACAGAGCCAGAAAAAACCATAAGCTCATTCCCAACGCATGCCCTGCATTCATCATCAAAGTCGGTATCCAGGTAGTGGTGCCAAAAATCATATACATATTCATGAAATACACCAGCCAAAAAAGTATTGTACTGGTAAATCTATTTTCCGCAAAAACATTGGCGAGCGACGATTTTTCTTTTGCCTGAGGATACTCAAAATGTGCGTCGTCGGACACCACAAGATCCGGTCTGAACTTGCTCAGTATTAGTCTGAGTTGCCGGGCATTGTTTTTTGCAACAAGCAGCCAGGGGGTTTCCGGCATGTACCAAAAAAGGAAGGGTACCAGAAAAATGGCAATGGAGCCGAAGTAATAAACCGACTTCCAGCCATAAGGGGTTAGCAGGTAGATACCGGCCAGTGCTGACATGATGCCGCCAAGCTGCATGCCGGTGGCGCTTGCGGAAACTGCGGCCTGCTTCCATTTATGGGGAAAGTATTCGGAAACGAGGGCCAATACATTTGGTGAGGTCATTCCCAGACCCAGCCCGGTTATTGTGCGGAATATTCCGAAAGAAACCGGGCCGGTGGCCAATGTTGTCGCAAAAGTACCTGCCGTGAATATAATTACAGACGTAATGATTGTAGCTTTTCTTCCCCATTTATCGCCCAGCACACCGCCCAAGACGGCACCAACTACGCCGGCACCAAAGGCGTAACTCCCGATAAGCCCCGCGTACGCGGGGCTTATATTCCACTCGACAAGCAGCATGGGGATGGTTGTGGCATATATAACCAGATCATAGCCGTCAAAGGCAAGGGCTGCGATACAACAGAGCAGCAGCAGCCAATGAGGGAGCTTGACAGAATTATTATCAAGCAACTTCTTAACATCTATTGTATTTATAATATAATCTCCTTTACGTATTGATAAGTTAAGTTCAGTTATAGCTAATGTCCTGGACGGGCTTGCGTAACATTTTCGCAAGGTACAGGCCGCAACTGAGTCCCAATACCAGAACAAGCACCTGCAGCCACATCGCCGTTTGGAAAGCCGCGGCCGGATAGGGGGTTACCCCTTGTGATATATGGTTAATAATCAACCCCCATACCTGTTGAAAGGCCCCGGCGCCGACAATCCAAACAAAGCCATTATTTAAGCCGGTGGCTGTACCCATTTGCTCAGGCCGTACCAACTGCCTTATCAAGGAAAAGTAGCCATTTACCGTATATTGCTGCACAAAGCCGAACAGGGCAAACAGAATTTTAAGCTCGAGTATAGTGAGGGTATGAATATATACAGTCATATACAGCCAGGAGATTAGAAATACCGCGGTGCCTGATAACATGACATTGAGAACCCCTATTTTTTGAACCAGCCAGCCTGATACAAAGGCGCCGATAACCAGGCCCATTGCGGAAACCATGAGGATCTCAGCAACGACCGGTTTGCTTAAGCCGTAAACATTGGCTAAATAGACCCCGCCCCATAAAGCAATAATCACTTGCCCGCTGGAGTTCACGCCCAGTATGCAAAAATTGGCCACCCACAGTTTAGGCATCCGGCAAATTTCCTTGAAGGCTTCCCAGCCATTAGCCCGGGGGGCTGCTTTACTGCCGACGGGAGCTGCCGGGCCGGTTAATTCATCCGGCCCGGGCAGGCCGACGTCGGCAGGGCGGTCTTTTATAACCAGGTAGGCAATAACTGCTAAGATTACACTGACAATCCCAATGCCTGCAAATGAATAGCGCCAGCCGTAATTTGTCATCATAAACTGCAGGGGAGCGGTCGCTCCGACCCCGCCCAGCATGGCAAATCCCATATACAGACCGTATACGGCTGGGAACTCCTTGGTACTATACCAATTGGTAATGATCTTCACTCCGGCAATGAAACAACCGGCGACAGCGATGGCAACAAGAATCCGCCCGCTAACCGCTACCAGAAAAGTCTGCGCCGTGCAAAAGATGAAACTGCCGATACTAATCATGAGTAAAAGGGCGGTTAATCCCCGGCGAACACCAATCCGGTCCAGCCAATTACCCAGCGGTGCATTCATCAGTGCGTAGGCCCACATAAAGGATAGACCCATGAAGCCGAAATCAACCGCCGTGAGCCCCAGATCCTTAATGAGTTCCGGCCCCATGACTGCGGGCGCCTGGCGATTAAATGGAGTTAACATAAATCCTAGAACGACGACAATATAAATAGGTAGCCGGTAGCGTTGCAACTGCTGCAACAACTTTTCCTTATCCATAAGAACCCCTCCCAGAAATTTTTTCGCAACCGCCAATCATATTAGTAGAAAAATTCAAGCTTGGTCATATAGGTTTTGCCAAGATCAGCGGCAGACAGGTTGGTCAAACCTCTGTTCTTAATCTTCAGATCCTGTCCCTCGATGGTCCAGACCACATTCTTGCTTATTGTGGTTTGCAGCGCAACAAACAGGCCTTTGATATTGTCAGTGCCTTTAGTTATAGTGGAATAGGGATCGCTGGCATAGCTTATTGCCTGGGCGTCAAAGCCGCCGGCGCCGTTCGGAATAGCGCCGGCATCAATACTGCGATAGGAAACCGACCAGCCGAAATCCCTGACTTTCTTGGCATCCACGAGGTATTTCCCGCCGTAGAAGACAGGGGGCGCTTTCGTGGCGTTGGTGAGCTCGAGTGACCAGCCTTTGGGGTTGGAGGGGAGACCGGCAACGGCGTTATCAAGCGTAGTGGCTACATAGTCACCGATCAGCAGGGTGTTGCCCAGTTTGACGTCAAAGCCGGCGGACACACCGCGGCTTTGTGTAAAAATCGTTGCAGCGGTATCGTTAGTGCCGAAAATGCCGGTATTGGTATTGCCGGTACCCTTAAGATTGCCGGTGCCGGGGGCGTCAGACCAGTAATAACCGGCCTTCCAGCCCACTGCCGCGCCCGCTTTCCCGGTGAACTGGGCAGTAGTGACGGTGTTGGCATCGCCGCTGTCGCCGGTACCGGTCCCCTGACTGGTATTGCCCCTGACATTATTGACCGAACCGGTAAATAGCAGCTTGCCGAGGTTCTTATCAATACGAACACCGTCAACGCCAATGGCCTTGCCGAAAAGGCCGTGAGAGAAGCTGTCATAGGGGAAACGGCCAATGCGGACTTTGTCCAGGCCGATAGCGTTTTGGGCAGTAACGGCAAACATATCGAAGGAAGCGCTGCTGCCGTCGGCACCATTATTATAGTTGCCGGCCTTGCCGGTAGCCTGAGCGCGGGCAATCCATGAAATATGGTCATTAATAGTGCCCTGGAATTTAACGCGCTGGCGGAAATCAAAGCTGTCTGAGCCGTGCAGCTTGGTACCGCCTGCCTTGGGGCTGTTTCCCAGATACCGGAAGCGGGTTTCACCGCTCACCCAGGTGTTGGTTTTAGTCTCGACTTTGGCCACCCGGGCGCCCAGGCGGTTAAGTTCACCGGCAAATTCAGCCGACAATTTATCAATCAGCTGCTTGTTGGCATCATCGGCTGCGTCGAACTTATCCATTGCTTTGGCAACGATAATGGCAAATTCGTACCGGCTCATAGTTTTATCGCCTCTGAACGAGTTATCGTCATAGCCATCCACAATGCCGGCTGTGGCAAGCTGGGTCACTGCCGCATAAGCCCAGTGGTCAGCCGGGACATCGCTAAAAGACTGGGGGGCAGCAGCATAAACGGGATTACTGCTGGCCGGGGTTGCGAACAGCGGTACTGACAGTAATAAAGCTAGCGGTATAACCGGCATTTTTCCTAATCTTCCGACTTTTTTCACAAAATCACTCCTTGCAGTATACATATAGCGAGCAGAACATCAGTCTTCTACTGCATGTTTTTGGCAGAATTCAATCCTATTTTTTACCGGATTGAATTCTGCTTTATTTTATTCCAGTTATGCAGAAGATGGCTTGGCAGCCTGGAGATGTAGCAATCCTTCTATAAAGAAAGCAGGGTAAATAGCCCAGTTATTTCAGACGAAGTGTGCATGCTAACTGTAACGGCCATATTTCTCCACTGCTTCAAAAAAAGCTTTAACATTTTCATGTTTGGCATTAACTGGCACATTGCAGCCGGATGAATAAATCAGGCTGGCGCCGCTTTTACGGAAAGTAGTGATGAGCTTCCTGGCATACTCATCAAGTTCACTGGGAGACGCTACGGTAAACAGCGCGGCTGATACATCACCCATAATGGCGCAGTGATCCTTCAGGATGTCGTGAGCCTTGAACAGATCGGTGGCACTATCGAGTTCCAGTACGAATTTTCCTTTAGGCAGTTCCAGGAAATACTCCAGATTCTTCGTCCAGTCACCGTCATAATGGAGAATGGGAACAATATCATTTTCAATCAGGGTATTAAGGAAATATTTCAAATTAGGCCATACAAACCGTTCGAAATGCTTCAGGGAAATGAACTGCCCGCAGCCTCTGACGCCGCCTACAAATACCCGGTTGACGCCGGTGGCTTTAATAGCCGGAATGGCACTGGCCAGCAGGTCTTTGGTCGCTTTGGTCAGTATTTCCTCCAGTTCTCCCCCCATTTGAAACATATCTTTGTAAAACTTTTCGAGGGACCGCATAATAGAAAATGCTTCAAAGGGGAATGTGCCGATAATAAAGCCGTAACACGAACTTTGTCCGCGCGCCAAAGTTCGGGCAATTTCATCGGCCCTCAGCCTGGCAGACTCTTTTATCCCTGCCAGCACCTCTTCTCTGGTGGTTTTATGGCACCGTTCCAGGAAAGTCAGGCGGTACTCATCAAAGCTTTTTGCTTTGATGATGGCGTAATCATCCCGGTTCATAGCCTCAAATTCGATAATCTGATACTGGGCGTTATCATCCAGTCCTTCGCCCGGCAGGCGCATCTGGCCGGGACCGCACTTATGGGCAACCGAAGCAAAACGCCCGCACAGCATCCAGGAGTTACAATCCCATACCGGGTATGTTTCCCACACTTTTTGGACTGCCGCCATGGCCTTATCCCAATCTGTCATGTACTCTTTGTTAGTAAGGCCCGCAAACTGACCGGCATATTGTTCAATAATCGGCGCACAAACGATCCGGTCCACCGGCTGCAGATTTATCGCCGCAACAATTCTTTCTTCTGCTTTCATAGTATCAGCCATTTAGATTTACCTCCAATATTCTTTAAGATTGAAAGTTGTCAAATCGTTTTTTTTTTGCAAGCTTCATTTCTCCCGGCAGGGAAAAGCAACCCCGCTGCTGCGCGCAACACCCACGGTAGCAGCGGCAATCCGGCGATAATGTCTGTGGGAACAAGGAATCGCCTGCCCGAATACCGGGACCCGGCCCGGTGCTTCCAGGGTAAGTGCGGCTGTTAGCCGGTTGAAGTGGGTGTTGAACAATGCCAAGTTTTTACTATCATGAAGACTCCTCCTTTGATTTATATAATAAGCAAGTCTGATAATTTTCGTCAAATTCAAAAAATTCAGGCTGATATTCCTAAAAATCGTACCAACCGGTAATTAGTATCTATACTGTTAGTATTTATTGAATTATGATTATAGTGTAGAAAAATTAAGGGGGAGTTGTCGCTGTGGACATCCGGTATTTACGTTCTTTTATAATGGTTGCCCAGTGTTTGAGTTTTACCGAGGCTGCTAAACGCATGTTCATAGGTCAGTCGACGATAAGTAAACAAATCGCTGATTTTGAGGAAGCGCTGGGGGTTGAATTGTTAATTCGTCATCACTGCTCACTGGAGCTGACCGTGGCAGGAAAAACCTTATTAAGAGAAGGCGTCAATCTGCTTAACAACGTTGCTGCAGTTGTTGAGAAAACCCGCCAAGCGAGCAATGGAATACGCGGCAACCTAAAAATCGGTTGTTTTGGGGATGAAAGTGCTTTTTTACCTAACGCTATAAAAAGATTTCGGGCTCTTTTCCCGCAAATACATATGGATATTCAGATCCTTACGCTCAAAATGCTGGAGGATGCTCTGGATTCAGAAGAATTAGACCTTGCCTTCACTGTTAGACTCGGCAATCAGTTTAAAGCCGACAAATTCATGCAGCGTGTTATTTACAAATTTCCTTTATGTTTTCTGCTGCCCAGTAACCATCCCTATGCTGGAGAAACCTCGATCGACATTTCGGCTTTCGCTAATGAATCCTTTATTCTCCTATCTGAGAAAGAAAACTCGGACGACTATAAATGGTTCATCAAATTTTGTGAAAAGCAAGGTTTTTCACCCAATATAGTTAGTACAACAACCCAGCTGGAAGGGATATTCTGGTTAGTTGAAGCAGGCGTGGGTATTTCCTTTTGGTCTAAGAATCCCAAACTGGCACATTATACCCCTTCCGGTATCTCCCTGGTTGATATGCAAGGCAAAGACGCTTGCGCCAATATAGTGGCTATCTGGAAAAAGAAACACAACAATCCGGCAATTCAGCTGTTCTTCAAGGTACTTGAGACCATAGATGAGAACAGCATGACTATGCATTACCGGTAAATATCAAAACCCTAAAGAATAATAAAATTAACCGGGTAAAAACCGGTTATCCTAGCAAATAATTAATAAAAAAAGACGACCCCTAACATTAAAAAAATGAATGTAGTCGTCTTTTTTATACCTTTGTTTGCCAACAACGCACCAAAAACTTAACATGCTCGTGAATATCAGAGAATTTATTAAAAAATGTTTGAGCCCGCTGCGCCTATCTTTTGCATTTTAATTATCCCAGGCTCTCAGCCGTTATTTAGCAGTTAATTCCCTGTAGCGGCGGCAATCATAGCCTTAATGTTCTCCGGCTTGGCATTAAGCGGAGTGCAGCAGCCAACTGCCAGGATATAACCAGCAGGCCCCAGGTCGTTTACTAATTTGCTGCTATACTGATAGACTTCATCCGGTGTTCCCAGTGTAAGCAGTGCGGCAGGAATGTCCCCCATGACACACATGTGACCATTCAATACTGTTTTGGCTCTATACAAGTCAGTATTACTGTCAGAAGCTAAGATGCATTTGCCTTTGGGGAATTCTTTCAAATACTCGATAGCCCGGGTCCAGTTATTATCCCAGTGTAGCAATGCATAGGCTCCCGAGTCGATAACCGCCTGCACCTGTTTCTTCAGGGAGGGTAATGCAAAGCGCTCCCACATTTTTACGGACATATACTCCGGCGCGCATCGGGTAGCTCCTGTAAAAACGGCAAACGGGTTAAGCTGTTCAATCCTGGCCTTCATTTTGGCGATAATATCTGTGGTAATAACCGCTAATACTGCGTCTAGCTTATCCGGCATCCGATATAAATCCTTGGTTAAGTTAGCCATTCCCCGCGCACTGGAGAGGACATCAAAAGCACCGCCGAATATTAACGGACTAAATGGCACAATCCCGGCATGAACATAGTTAGCTGCTATTTTTCCCCAGTCGGCGGCCAGGCTCTTTTGCAAATCGCTCATCGCAACCGGTAAGTATTTTGCCAGTGTTTGCTGCTGGTAGAAACTGAAGCCTTTATCTAAGATAATGTCATAATCTTCAGCTTGCATTGGGGAGATTTCGTCAATCTGCCACTGCGCATCAGGGGGTAAGTCCCTTCCCGGTAATTTTACACGGGAAAAGGTTGAGGCCCCAAGGCCATAAACACAGGGAGCCAAATACTGGACACCATCAATCTCACCAAGCTGAGCGATTGATTTCAGGTTGATTTGGCTGCTTGCCTCTAAATCTTCGATATATTTATCTAATGATACCCCCATATGCCGGGCAAAAAAGGAATCTCCAGCCAGAATAACCGGCACCCGGTCCGGTGTTTTCAGGGTAATGGCAGACGTGAGCCGGTTGAAACGTGTGTTAAATAGACTATTGTTCATCGCAAGTACTTCCTCCCCGTGCGCTATAATAGTTTTTATTATATGATTTAATAGTAATCACCCCTAAAAACGTTGTCAAATTCAAATAATTCCGGCTATTATTCTAAATAATCGTGCCAAATACTATTATAGATTTTCGAATAGTTATGTAGCACTTAATATAATATACACGTAAAGTTCCGGAAAAGATATTGAAGAATGTAAGATAATCAATTATAATATAATAATGTCGAGGATACTAATTTTTTAAAGCATACTATGAGTAGCTTGATTATGATACCGGAATAAAACCTCTGGTATATAGTAGGCAAGCCTAGCTCTTTAGAAAGCAACAATAATTTGTTGCTTTCTATGGGCTAGGCTTTTTTATGTTTCATAGGTTTATTGCTGTGCAGTAAGCCACTGCGGGGAACTACCGAAGCGAGGTGATATAATAGCAGTTCCATTGCATCACTTAATTAAGGGAGGCCAACCTTATTATGTATTATGATTCCAAAAGATGGTTATTTCTTGTTCTCTGTTTTATTTGTAATGCCTGTGCCGGTATCATGTATGCCTGGAGTGTCTTTATAAACCCAATCAGCAATCAGTTTCAGTGGCCGGTGGCCGATGTCTCACTTTCGTTTACCCTGATGCTGGTTCTCGGTTCTTTTCTGCCTTTTATTGCCGGCAAGCTGCAGGAACATGTACAACCCCGGATAATCATACTGGCCGGCGGTGCCGCCCTTGGCAGCGGGCTTATTGGCCTTGGCTATACGGCAACACTTACGGAGCTCTATGTTTTTTCCACCCTGGCCGGCCTGGGGCTGTCTTTAGTGTATCCGGCCGGAACAATCAGCAATATTGTCAAATTTTTTCCGGATAGGCGGGGCTTGGCTTCCGGCTTGCTTACAGGCGGCGCCAGTCTGGGGGCAGTGGCCTGGGCGCCACTGGCCGTAATGATGATCGAAAGAGTTGGGCTTTCGCTGACATTTAAGTATCTGGGGATCGCCTTTATGGTGGCGATTGTGCTTGCTTCCTTACTGATTGAGGCCGCTCCGCCGGATTATCGTCCGCGGGGAATGGCCGCAATGGCAACTGCCGCTCAGGACGGCGGGGCCTTGGCTGAAAATTGGACCGGGGTGCTTATGAGTCCCTTATTTTATTTACTAGCCGGTATCTTCTTGGCGGTAGCAACCTCCGGGATGATGCTCTTTGGTCATGTATCGCTTATTGCGCAGGATGTCGTTAATGTATCGCCGCAATTGGCAGCCGGTATTGTCGGTTTATTAGCGATAGCCAATACAGCGGGAAGGCTTGGCTGGGGCTGGATATCGGATAAATTAGGCCGTTTCGCGATTATATTCATACAGCTTATTATTCTGGCTGCGGCTATGCTCGGGCTGACACAAGTCACAAGCTATCTGGCTTTTGTCAGCATGGTAATGCTTGTGGGCTTATGTTACGGTGGGTTTTTGGCTATTATGGCGCCGTTGCTTGCCGATTTATTTGGCTCGAAGTATTTAGCCGTAAACTTTGGCCTCATGTTTCTCATGGTTGGATTGGGGGCTTTTATCGGACCACGGTTAGCGGCTGTTATCAGAGCAGCCACAGATAGCTATGCCCAAGCCTTTATCATTGCCGCTATGCTTAATCTGGCAGGCCTATTATTAACATTCCTTGCCCAGTCCGCAGCCAAAAGGCAATCAATATAATAAATCCAGCACCTATGTATCAATATCATTTGAGAGGAGCGATAATCAATGCAGATCGTTCGGGTTGAAGAAGCGGTAGGAAGGGTATGCATTACAGGCGAAGGATACGGAGACGGCAGATTGGTCGCAGCCGGTATCGCTCAAAGTCATTGAAGAAGTGCCGGCAGGGTTATATGCCCCGGAAACGGGTAACTCCCGGCACGGCAACTAAACGGCGGCGGCATAGGGATTATGTTCATTGACCACTGTGTTCGGATATGTTAGGATGAAGCTGATAAACAATCACCATTACTTACCTACGTGCGATAGGAAGGGGATTATCGGCGCGGCTTCTTTCCGGCTATTTTCGACCGGGATATTCATTGGCTGGATTCTTATAATACGACCCTTTCCGGTGTTCAGGGAGGGTCGTGTTCAAATTTGCGAGGTGAGGCTCCTATTACCTGGCAGAACTAAAGGAGGCTGGTATGGCAATATGGCGATAAGTAAGCGCTATATAGTAACATCGAAGCGAGAATACAGCTATAGCTGCAGCCTGCCGGGCGTCTGGCGGGCAGTGGCGCATAACGAAGGCGCTGTGGTGATCTATCACAGTCCCAAAGCCTGCGGCCACATCGCACGCCAGATGGAGGTAGGCGGCTATTACTATGCTCTGGCCCGGCAGGCCGTAGGGCCGACGCAATATACGGCGCCATTGATCACCAGCAATTTGCGGGAAGAACACTCCATCTTTGGCGGCACAGACCAATTGCGCCAGTGTGTTGATTCTGTCGTGGAGCGGTACAAGCCTGAGTATATTATGCTTGCCAATTCCTGTGTGGCCGGAGTGATCGGTGATGATACCCCGGCCGTCGCCCGTGAAGCCGAGCGGGACTGGGGCATACCGGTGCTGACGATACCCTGCAGCGGTTTTTTGGACGGGGAATATCATGGCGGCTTTTACTATACTGCCAAAGCCCTGGCTGACCGGTTTATGGAACCGCAGCCCACCTGCGCGGCGCAGATTTCTCTCTTAGGCGACTGCGGCGGCCCTGCCGGCGCGTATGCCAAAGAGATCGCGGCATTGCTGCAGCCTTTTGATTTGCAGGTTCACTGCCGGTTTCCGGGCTATGCCTCGCTGGCAGAGCTGCGGCGTGTGCCGGCCTCGTCCCTTTGCCTCCCCCTGGGAGGCAGCCCGCATGCCTATTCCTACATGCGCCGGCTGGCCGCCGATTTGCAGGAAAAGTTCGGGATTCCCTTTCTTGACCGCGATTATCCGGTGGGCTGGCAGGGAACGAAAACCTGGCTTAAGGAGCTGGGCGAGGCGGTAGGTCAGGCCGGGAAAGCAGTGCTGGCCGAGGCGGCGCAGGCGGAGCGGCTGCACCAACAAGCCGCCCCGGCCCGTGCTGCTCTACAGACTATGAAGGTGGTGCTCTGTATCGGCCGTCCGCTTCTCCCGTTTGAGCTGGACTGGATATTTGAATTGCTTGATTTGGCCGGCGTGAAGCCGGCGGGAGTCGTCTTGTTCAGCAGCCTTACCGGCGAGCAGAGCGAGGCTTTGCGGCAAGCACTGAACAAACATACGGTGTCGCCCGTTGTCGAGGAACAGGCGGGCGGCGCCATGATCCAAGCGGCAGGCCTCTTGGTTACAACGCACGAACTGGAAGACGAAACCAAGCGGCAGCTTTTTCTGCCCATGCTGCCGCCGCTGGGAGTAGGCGGCCTGATTACCCTGCTGCGTAAACTGGCGCGGCTGGCCAAACGGTCCCGGCAGCAGGGAGGAGTCATCTATGGCTGGTAAAGAGCGATGGGACAATGTGTGCACCGAGGGTAATACCTGCGCGTTAACCGGCGCGGCAGCTTTTTTTGCCGGCATCCCCGATGCCGCGATGGTGGTTAACGGACCGCTGTGGTGTTATTTTTATGCCCTCCGGTATCTGGAAAAATCCTGCCCCAACATAAGTAACCGGCTTTTTTGCACACAGACTGATCATACGGCCGTTGTTTATGGCACGGAAGAGTATCTGCTGGAGGTATTGCAGTCTCTGCGTCAGTCATCCCGCCCAGCGGTACTGCTAATTGAAAATAGCTGCGCCGTCAGTCTCATTGGTGACGATCTCGCCGGGATTGCTGCGCAGGCGGATATGCCCTGCCCGGTGGTATGCATGGACAGCGGTGGTTTGATAGGCGGTTTCTGGGAGGGCTACCGGACAGCCGCCAAGGCGTACCTAGCCGCAATGCCGCTTAAATCACGCGGGCAAGTAGAGCCGCACACCGTGAATTTGCTGGGGGGCACCGCCGGTTATTATAACGCGGCCAATGATATACAGGAACTACAGCGGATACTGGAACTGGCCGGGTACCAAGTACTGGCCTGTCCGGGAGCGGGAAGCAGCACGGAAGAAATAGCCGCGATGACGCGGGCCGAATTAAACCTTGTCATTCACCAAGAACTGGGACAGGATATGGCGCTATTTTTGCAGCGGGAATACGGCATGCCCTATTTGGCGCTGCTGCCGCCTTATGGCCTGGAAGGCTCTCGGCTCTGGCTGAAAACAATCGGCCAGACGCTGGGGCGGGGCGAACAGAGCCTCCCCGCCGTGCAACGGGAAATAGACAGCCTGTATGGCCGGCTCCGCCCGGCTACGCGGGAGCTGCAGCGGCAGTGGGGCGAACTGTGGTTTGAACGCACCCTGATTGCCGCCCCTTCTTCGGTGGCTTTTGGCCTGGCCCAGGCGCTCTACACCGAGTGGGCGGACACCGGCCCGCTTACCGTTGTGGCGCAGGGCGGGATACCGTCTTATCCTGCGCCGACCGGCCTCGATACCCTTCTGGACGGGCAAACCGACAGCCCGGCCGTCGCCCGGCAGCTGGCCGCAATGAGGGCCGGACTGCTGCTGGCCAGCAGCAATGAAACAGCCATTCTGCAGCAGCGGGCGGCGCCGGCTGTGATTTGTCAGAACATCGCCCTGCCCGTGTACGATGAAGTTATTTTGACGGAGCTGCCGTTTATGGGCCTGCGCGGCGCCTGTCACATGACCGAGCGATTGTGGAATCAGTATATTCGTTGTTGTCTGGGCGGGAAGTGAAAAGTGCCGGGAGTTGCTGATTGCCACCGCGTCGGCCGGCGGATAGATTTGTATGGATATTTATCTTGCTACAGGCCGGCTGTAATGCCTGCTAGTTTTGGCTATAAAATCGGTTAACATTGAGCAGCTGTTTATGACAGGTGCTTTTTTGTCTTGCGTTAACGTAAGGTCCCCCCGTTTATTTTTATCGATTAGGTTTCAAACCCAAACAGGGTGAGCTGGTTGAGGCCGGTTACGCAAATTTCAACCTCTACAGCATCCAACTGGATTGTGTTGCCGATTCCCAGCCCGGTATGAGAGCCTACAAAAGATGTCTGCAGGTTGTTGATTACTTCCCAGGGATTTGCCGCTGTCAGTATCTGCGCGGTTATATCCTGTTCAAGCGGGCTTGTCAAATAATCAAGTGTCCCCAGCAGGGAAAGGCTGGCCTGCTGCAGTTCAATCCAATTATCGGCAGAATTTGGCCGCCAGTAGAAGATCATCGTACTGGTGCCGACGGCAAGCGTCAGTGCAAGACGGCAATAGAATTTGATTATAACACTTTCAAGCTGTAACTGTTCAAGTGCCGCCAGCGACATGTTATAGCTTAATACGATTCGGCCCCTGGTCCCAATAAGCAGCCCTGAGCTCAAGGCGGCAACCTGGCCGTCAGCCATCCCGGCGGCATTGTTTACATTCGAAAAATCGCTCCGGCTGTTAAAGGCGACTTGCGTAGCCGTTGCGGCGCCAAAATTCTCACATCTTTCACCTTCATCGGCAGTGCGGGCAAAGATAGTGTCACCGCTACTAAGCCGGTAGGCGGAGGGAAAAGACTGAACTATTGTTGGTGAGGATTCTGTTGTCCTTAACGCCAGGAAGCTTTTGTCGCCATTACTGCTTAAGATTATTGTTGCGGCCAACGGATTTGATACCTGTGCGGCTGTCAGATTAATAGATTTTTGCGGCGAAGGAGTCCAGACCGGTATTGCTGCCGGCAAAGCGCTAAAAGAGTAATCTTTGATCATATCAGCAGTAATTCTGTTGATGAACAGAGGGTGCTGCCCAGCGGTAAATACATTGTTGTTAATTCTTGTGCTATTCGTCGCTAACCACTCCCTTTACAGCGTTTTGCCGGCAGGTCAAACTTCATAGCCCACAAGGGTAATGTACATTGTTCCCGCCGTGTCGGTCGTAAGTGAGATGATTTCGTCCGGTGCAAATCTAACCGGGGAGGGAAAGCTTTCACTATAAGTGGCAAGAGCAGCCGTTAAAACAATTGACAGGAAGGGCTGATTACCGGTCCTGCTTAATGTAACAGTTAAGCCGGCAGGGGCGGAAGTCTGCACTGCTGTTAGACAGATTTTTTTGCCGGTAGCCGGTATCCATAGTGGATTATTTGTCTGAATTGCGGAAAAAGCATTAAACAAAATAATATCTGATGCATGTTCCTGGGTAAACAAGGGTCTTGTTGCGTAATTAAAAACATTATAATTGGTTCGCGTTTTATTTTTCATTACCTGGAAACTCCTGATTTTTATTGTTATATTTTAATATATGAAACTGTTATTTTAAGGTGCGAATTAAATAAAGCTTAGAGGTTATTCAGGATAGTACTTCCTGTTTCTTAAGATCAATAGCATATATTTACTCGCATGCCATCGGTTTAAATGCCGCTATGCTTTCGTTACACTAAACAAATTGCTCTAAACCTGCATAAACTGCTATAGGACTCTATAAATAAAGAAAGGAATATCGTATGAGTAATATATTGCTACAAGTAGAACGTTTAACCGCAGGTATAGTTGCGACAAATGCAACGGTTTTATTTGACTCAACGACGGTGGCAACAGGGAATATCAGCTACGATAACGCCACCGGTGTTATTACCTTGCAGGAGGCGGGCCGCTATGAATTTGACTGGTGGGTGGCAACACAGTCCTCCCTCGCCACGGATGGAGTTGGCTTTGCGCTGGTTTCCTCGCAGGGGGATGTTATCATTGGTAATTCACCAATCAAAACAGGCGAGGTTGTCGGCATCGGCATAATTGAGGTTACCGTTGCGCCTGTGACTGTAGAACTAAGGAACAACAGCAACGCAGGCGTTGCTTATTCCGCCCTTGTTCCGGTCAAGTCTGTATTGGCTGTGATCGGGGAATCTAGTACAGACATAATCGGATCGACCGGTTCTACGGGAGCAACCGGCGCCACCGGCGCCACGGGTCCGACTGGTGATACCGGGGCAACCGGTGCCACGGGAGCAACCGGCGCCACGGGTCCGACTGGTGATACCGGAGCAACCGGGGCCACGGGGCCAACCGGTGCTACCGGAGCAACTGGTACCACGGGAGCAACCGGCACTACGGGTCCGACTGGTGATATCGGAGCAACCGGGGCCACGGGGCCAACCGGTGCCACTGGAGCAACCGGCGCCACGGGCGATATCGGGCCCACCGGACCTTCAGGCCCGCAGGATATGGATTTAAGTATTATGACTACTAGTTTGGGAAATATTGATGTAGTCATTGCCCCTAATGAAGGCGGCGGCAATAATCAAGCGCTGGGGGGCATCGCTTTTGGCGGCGATTTGGACACGAGAGAGCTTTCGCGTGTAGCGGCCTACATCATCCAGGTCGGTGCCGGTACTGGGCAGTTTCAAATGGCTGTTTTACAGGCAACGTCAACATCCACCGCCTTGGTGGTCGGCGTAACCGATATCGTAACAACGATTTCCGGCGGCCTGTTTGTATTGCCGCTTACCGACACGGTAAACGTGGCGGGAGGAACTATTTATTATTTGGCGGTCTACAATCAGGTCAATGCTTCGCAAATCGGCGGTGTGATCGCGGGAACGAATACTGTGCAGGATGCGCCGCCGATCAATTTTAGAGCGCAGAATCTTGCCGGCTTTACCATTGGGCAAACTATTAATATCAGTGATGTAAACCTATGGCGAACGCCCTGGCTGGCAGCCATGAAATAAACGAAGCACGGCTATGCTTGGGAGGACAATCGCCGCAATCCATACGAGGCCAAGGCAGCCTGCTGCTGTTTTGTGTTTTCAAGAACTATGGGAAAGGTAAACAGCGAAATAGACGGCCCTCTTCACCTGCCAGTGATGCTGAGGGCCTTTTTTCTGTTTCCTCTATACAATACAGATCGAAAAGACCGGAAATCGACGCAAAATATCTCTATAAGCAGGAAACTTACGACCCCGGGCGAATTATTAAGACATAAAACTTTTGACCGCCTGTAAAAGGGTGGGTTAGGTTTTAAGGGTTGACTTTTACCCATAAACAAGATTTATCATAAAAGGATGTGTGCTTATGATTCGTAGTGCCGGGCCTGGTGATTTAGCTGCTATCCAGGAAATTTATAATGAGGCGATCATTAATACGACGGCAGTTTATGATTATAAACCTTATACCATGGCAGCGAGAACATTATGGTATGAGGATAAGGTGAATGCCGGTTTGCCTGTGCTTGTGTACGAAGAAGGCAATCTTGTTGTCGGCTTTGCAACCTTTGGGCCGTTTAGGGCTAAACCGGCCTATAAGTATACAATAGAACATTCGGTCTATGTCCATAATAAGCACCGGGGAAAACATATCGGCACTATTCTCATGCAGGAATTGATAAAGCTTGCCAACGCTCAGGGGTATGCGACGATGGTGGCCGGCATCGACGCCAGCAACTTGGGCAGCAGAACCATGCATGAAAAAATGGGCTTCTGTTTTTCCGGCACGATCCACAAAGCCGGTTATAAATTTGGCAGATGGCTGGATTTAAGTTTTTATCAATATAAGCTGGCAGGTCCGGACAAACCGACAGAGGAATAAAACTTAGCGGGGAGTAAGAGCTTAACCGGAGTAAAGTGGAAAATGTCGAAATAAGCAGAAGAAAAACTCTCGACAAGCCTTAGTGTCTGTGCTATGCTTTAGAAAATAATAAATTAAAAGAAAAATTAAATAAATTGATTTTCGGTGCAGGTGCCCGCAAGGGCATAATAGAAAAGCCGGTTCAAGACCGGCGCGGTCCCGCCACTGTAATGGGGAGTGAGTCCAAGATATGCCACTGGAACATAATTGTTCCGGGAAGGTTTGGAGGAGCGATGATCCAGAGCCAGGAGAACTGCCTGTACAACAATCACCGTTGACCTGCGAGCGATAGGGAGGGGATTACGTGTATGTTTTGTGCCGGCAGTTTTCCGGGATAAAAGCAGAAGCCTCCTATTGTTGTCATCACAGGAGGCTTCTTTTTATTTTGCCGGTTGTGAGCGTACAATAGAGACTTTTAAAGGTATAGCGGACTTTTTTTAATACCTGTATAAGTTGCCTTACGACACGATTGTGTCTTAAGGCAACGCCGACAGGTGCTTTGCCATAGCGGGTACAGGCGCCTGTGAGCTTTATCCTTACACGGGAATAGGCAGCAAAGGAAAAGAAGGCAAGAAAACAATCAGGCAGGAGCGACTTGTCACTGTCCGGCAGTATAGGAGTGGATTTATGAAACAAGAACAAATTAAACAGTTAACTCAGAAACTTTTGGCTTGCGGCTATCATTCCTCCCAGATCAGGCACATCATCAGCGAGGCTGTGGAGAGTGGTACAGCGGACACTGGCAGTTCACAGGAGCAATTGATTATCGAGGCCCTTGAAAGCTATGTGGAATTTGGCAGCAAGTGCAAAAGGACGGGAAACCGTAAATAATCGGACCCCATAACGCGCATCGCCGGTAAAGCAATTCGCTTTAGATAGGGCGCGAGAGCGTGTGAGTCAAAGTCCGGGTTGGCGACAGACTCTGAGGCTGACGTGTACGAGCACGTCAGTTTTTTCTTTGGGCTTTACTACGTTTCCGGCCTGGATAAGACCGGGAACAAAAAAACGCCTGCCGGGCGGGTGCGCTTCGATGCTAAGATGAAGGTACGTCTTCATGTACAGGAATTTGTTAATTTATTGTAGAATTACATCTTCAGGGGAGGTAGGTAGATGAAATGTCTGATCTGTAATAAAGCTATGCCGTTTGACTGTACCTGCGCCGATATGGGGAAAAGAATCCAACTTGTCAGGGATGCCAAACAAATGGCTGTTTCTGAGGAATTTTTTAAAGAGTTCGCCCAAAGCAAGCTTATGGTAAATATTGAATAAATGGTCGCAGACCGTCCGGACAGGACAGTCTGCGACCATTTATCAACAATCAGTGCCGAAGAAAAAATCAGAGGCAGTCATTGACTTCAATCAGGTATTTTGGTACAATTTGCGGGGAATTTCTTGCAATGAATCGGGTGCTGGTGAGCAGTAGGAGGATTTAACCATGAGCAGAGAAAAAATGCTGAATAGAGAAATACTTGTTCCTGCTATTAAAAAGTTTTGTTCGGTGCATTACAAAGACGTTACGGTTTCGGATTTGCTTCACAAAGGGGGGCACCGGCACCGCGTGGAAATAGAAGCTGATGGTATGGCCTTTTATGTTGATTTTCATTTCAAAGCCAATGGCAGTACTTCGATTGATATATCCAGTGGACACCATATAGATAAAAAAAAGCAAATTAAAGAAGCTATTTTAGGTGAGCCTGCATATTTAAAGTTATTATGAAAAAGATTCTATGTAGGGTTTTCCTGCCAAAAAATCGTTTTTTATAATACCATTCAAGCTATAGGTAATCTGGCTTAGCCAGGAAGCAATATTCACTTCCACCAGCAGGATATGCTTCGGAACTAAAACGGGGATAGACGAAAGATTGGCAATACCGGTAACCCCCGCTTCTACCAGCTTGTTGGCAACCTGCTGGCTTTTGCTTTGCTCCACCGCCATAATACCCATAATAATATTTCGCTGCTGAACAATAGCGTTAATATTAGCAAATGATTCGGTTGCCAATTCCGAACCGCCGCCGACAGGTACTCCCGGATTGTCTTTTTCCAGATCACAAACTGCGGCAATATGAATTCCCGGCGGGAAGATACTGCTGGCTGTGAGCAGGGTTAAGGCCGGCATGCACGACCCGATGATTACTGCATTCCACGCAGCTCTGTAACCCAGGATCTGTTCAATCCGCCATATCATGTAGTGAACCCGGTAACCGACTCCTTTTGTGCCGAACTCTCCAAAGTTACCAAGATCTTTGCGGACAAGCGAAGAGGGAACACTCATGCGTCGTCCCAGGTCTTCGGAGGTACAGATGATTTTATCTTCACTACGCAGTTGCAGCAAAATTGCATAATATTTTGCTATCCTATTAATGGTGCTTTTCGGTATTTCATTTTTGGCAAATCGCATTTTACACAGCCTCCTTGATCTAATTACAACAGCTAAGAATAAGCCCGCTTATCAGAAAAATATACTTCACAATATTTGGACGATTTTAAGTGGTATGTTGGCTATAAAGCCAGCCAAGCAACCAATGCATAATAAAACGTTACTAAACAAAAAAAACGTCTGAACAACAATTATTGTCCAGACGGTCGACTGTGATCTGAAAACTACGCTTCATGTGGTAAACTCCACTAATCCGTCAGTCGCGTAATTTTATATTATACTATATCAACTATAACATATTAACTGAATTTGGTCAAATCTATGTTTTGCCTAAAACGGCTTAGCAGCAATGCGCGAATATGGACGCCTGACCATCAAAACTTATGAGCAGGGGCTGTCCGGTTCTGGCCGTTACTGATGCAGGCTGCGGGATCCCGCAGATATGCTGGCCAAGCTAGGCACGCCGTTTTTGACAACCACAGCGCATGGCACCGGTCTTGGGCTACCGGATTTGCTATAGTATTACCTTACCATACCTCAGCATAAGCAATATTCACATAGTATTCTTCCAATTTAGTTTTGTGGTTTTTCTCCATTGCGGACAATTCCTGAAATATTTTTTTCTGACCCGGGTCGGCACTGGCATTGGCAAAATCGGCATACATGTTCATTGCCTCTTCTTCATTTTTCATTGCCAAAGCAATCGCATCCGCCGGTTTCATAGACAGGGAAAGTTTTGGTTTGTCTACCGTTTCGGAGATCTTGTAGTCAGCAGACTCGTGAAAATGCAGGCTGGTACAGTTTCCGGCCAGAAAACCGGCCAGAAGTTTTTGATGGCCCTGCTCTTCGGCTGCCAATTGGCTGAACATTTTTTGAATGACAGTGTCGGCTGCTCTTTCCGAGACGCCTTTGTAAAACTCGTAAGCATCCGCTTCATTGGCGATAGCCAGTTTTAATATTGCCGCATATTCTTCCTGTGTCATGCTAAAAAACCACCCTTCTGAATTTAGATAGTATAGTTAAATATTACCAAAGCTACTGTTATTCTATCATGTTGCCTGTTTTTTTAGCAACTGGGTTTAACAGTAGTTCAATTTATTTTTGTAAATGTAAAACCTTGGCGTTGGCTGCCGCCGCCGCCGTTAGCTACTCAGACCTAAGGCGCATTGACTTAACCGGAGCTGTTCGTGTAAAATATTTACAGAAAACGACTGCCGGCCGGACCGTTTCAGGACTGCCAGCAGCATTTAGTCATATCCACCCGGCCATCGGCGGTAAATTCGACACCTTCGCCCTCCAGCAGCAGCCGTTGCACATCCTGGCCGCCAAATATAAAGCCGGCAGCAAGCCGGCCATCTTTAAAAACCACCCGGTGGCAGGGGACCTTGCCCTGGTACGGATTGCGGTGCAGTGCATAACCAACCGCCCGGGAAGCCCGCCAGCTCCCGGCCATAAAAGCAATTTGGCCATAAGAGGCTACTTTTCCTTCCGGAATTAAACGAACAAGTTCATAAACCTTAGCATTAAAACTCATAAAATCACCCTGTATATTTATTATCTCTTCTATTATATACCACCATAATACCCCGGCCAATGTAAAATTGATCTATAACCGTAGTTAGAATCTGATAACAATACTCTGTCAAGAGGAGGCAACTATGGAACAATTTAGCCTGGACACCCCCCAAGAAGGGTTTATCGATATTACCGGCAAGGTGAGGTCCCTTGTCCGGCAAAGCCGGATTACAGCAGGCCTTTGCCAGATATTTGTTCCTCATACTACAGCCGGCGTAACTGTTAATGAGAATGCCGATCCGGATGTGGCCGCCGACATGCTGGCAGCCTTGGCGCAAATGGTTCCTAAGCTGGCCTATCGCCACCGCGAAGGCAATTCCCCTGCTCATGTTAAAAGCTCACTGGTGGGTTGTTCGATCACGGTGCCGGTTCTGGATAATAATTTGCGCCTGGGGACCTGGCAGGGAATTTATTTCTGCGAATTTGACGGGCCGCGCCGGCGTTGTGTTTGGGTGCAGCTGATAGGGGGATAGCATGCTGCATACAAGCCAGCAATACATTCGCAGTGTCCAGCTGCTGCGGCATAAGGTCGCACGCTTTGATGTATATCCGTTTTGTTTGCCCGCTGTTGCTGATCTGCAGGAACTGGGCTTTCACCCCAGATAACCTTTATTGTCGGCGACAATGGCACCGGCAAATCAACCTTGCTTGAGGCTATCGCGGTTGCCTGGGGTTTTAACGCCGAAGGCGGAACCGTTAATTTTAATTTTACTACCCAGGCTTCTCACTCTGAGCTCCATGAATACATCCGGCTGGTTAAAGGCACGAAACGCCCCCGGGACGGCTTTTTTCTCCGGGCCGAGAGCTTTTATAATTTAGCGACAACGATTGAACAACTGGATTCGGCCGGCGGACCGGGAGGGCGGATCATTGCTGCCTATGGTGGCAAATCGCTGCATCAGATGTCACATGGCGAATCCTTTTTTGCGGTGTTTCAAAACAGATTGGGCGGCAACGGGCTGTACATTCTGGATGAACCGGAAGCGGCCTTGTCCCCGGTGCGGCAAATGGCGCTGCTTACGCGTATGCACGAACTGGTTCGGCAGAATTCGCAGCTTATTATTGCCACCCATTCGCCGATTATTATGGCCTATCCCTACAGCCAGATTATACAGCTTACGCAGTCCGGCATCTGCCGGCTGGAGTATGAGCAAACAGAGCATTATTCCATTATGAAAGAGTTTACGAATAACCGTAGTAAAATGCTAAAGATCTTATTGGACGAGTAAGTAGATAAAAGAACTGCTCAGTTTATTCTCGGCAGTATTTTATTAAGGGAAAAACAGCGTTTCCCGGCCCAAGAAAACCCTGCGGAGCAAATGCCTCGCAGGGTTTTCTTACGGCAGAGCATGACAGTATATAGCAGCACGACGGTTTGTGAGACTGTATGATTAGCCATCTTTCAGCTTGGTGCAGCCTGTAAATGTTTTCAGTTTCCGGTAGAGCACCGTGCGGCAAATACCGAGGCGGTTGGCGGCTTCGCCTGTACGGAAGTTGCAGGCTTTTAAAATGCTGTAAATATATTGTTCCTCAAACTGATGCATGGCTTGTTTTAGTGAGCCCTGGCCTTCAGCGGCTATGGCAAACTGGGACTGCTTCAGCTGCCGGCCGGCAGCTGACAAGGTTAGCGGAATCTGAGCCGGCTTATCCTGCAGGCCCAAAACGATGTATTTTTCTACAGCATTACGCAGCTCTCTTACATTTCCCGGCCAGTCATAGCTCTGGAAGGCGGCCAGCACACCGTTGTCCAGGGCGATGTTAAAATTATATTTTGCATTAAACTTTTTTAAAAAGTGCAAAGCCAGCACCGGGATGTCTTCCGGTCTTTCCCGTAACGGCGGCAGCACTAAATCTACGACATGCAGGCGGTAATAAAGGTCTTTGCGGAATGATCCATCCTCGGTCATCTTTTTTAAATTCTTGTTTGTGGCGGCAATCAGCCGGAAATCGCTGGTGAGATTAACACAACTGCCTAACCGGCGGATTTCGCCTGTCTCCAGTACCCGCAACAATTTGGACTGCAACGGCAGGGGTAATTCAGCAATTTCGTCCAGGAATAAAGTTCCCCCGTCGGCAGCCTCTACTACGCCGATATTGCCCTGGGTATTGGCACCGGTAAAGGCGCCTTTATTATAGCCAAACAGCTCGGCTTCGGCCAGTGATTCCGATAAGGCCGCACAGTTTACGGCCATAAAAGCGCCGCCGGCGCGATTGCTGTGGCGGTGGATATAGCGGGCCAGCACCTCTTTGCCGGTGCCTGATTCGCCGTAAAGAATGGCCGGACTGTCTAATCTGGCCACATTTCCAGCCTGATTCAAAATGTTTTTCATAGTACTGCTTTCAGCAACAATATCCTCTGCCGTGGAGCCGGCAATATGTATATTATGCTTCAGAGCCGGGCTGTTTCTTAAGTTTAAGCCGGCACGGGGGTTCTTCCTGTCAGCTGAGGTTGCAACACAGGTTGTTACCAGATATAGCAATTCGCCGTTAGGACTAAAAACAGGCTGGCTGATAGCATGGGTTTCGATTTTAAATTTTGTTTTAACCAGGCCTTGTTCAACGCATTTATTTTTGGCGGCACGTAAGGTGTAAGAAGTATTAAGTGTACCGTTATGTATAAGTTCGCTAAGATTTAGATTCAGAAGCTGCTCCATCGGTACGCCAACCGTTAAGGCGGCCTCGGTATTGGCGATAAGTAGATTCCCATTCTGATCGGTAACAAAGATGATTTTGGGTTTGGGAAATGCAGATGTTCTTTCATACCCCGGCTGGATTGAGGTAATTGAATTTTGCGGCATAGGCAACCTCCCCTCCAAAGCAATTGATAATGCGGTTTTTCTAATAGTACGACGTTGTATAGACAAATACCTCCTATAATTCAAATTATTTTGAAATTTTAAGCTGGTGTTTTTGTATTTTACGTCTCACCGTATAGATAAAGGAGATTTTTACGACAATAAACCAGGAATGTTGATTCAGTGAGCTGCAATCCTGGCCGGGCTGCTCGATTCTCGGAAAATACGGGCGATAAAAAATAGTTATTATTTAGTTGCTGTTTATGCCGGTAGTAGCAGGAGTAATCAATCTTTTGACGAAATAGCATATATACTGATACGGACAAGCAGACAACCGCATGAGAGAAGTTGATGAGATGATGTTGCAAAAAAACAGTGCAATTCCGCTATATATGCAACTGGCGAAAATAGTGCGTGACGATATTGTAAGCGGGGTATATAAAGAGGGCGATCTCATACCGTCGGAAGCCCGGATGGCCCAAAAGTATAAAATAACCAGAACAACAATCCGCCGGGCTATCGCTGATCTTGTTAATGAAGGGTTATTAAGCCAGGTACATGGCAAAGGCACCTATGTGTGCTTTAAAGAAGTAACCTATAATGTTTGGAACTTCGGCGGTTTTACCGACTATATTGCGAGCCGGGCTGAAACCCCGTATTCCATAGTATTGCGCAAAGATATCATTACCGTCGATAATCAAAAATACTTGGCGCTGGACAGAGTAAGAGGGGTACAGCAAGGCGCAAAGCTTATCTTTTTAACCATTGATTACTCGCAGATTCCTTTGGCTTTATTTCCCGGACTGGAGCAGTATGACTTTAGTGACAGCTCCCTTTACCATCTTATGCGCACACAATATCATATTTTTCCTAAACGGGCCGAGTTGTCAATGAATGCAATATTAGGCGACACCGTTATGAAAGAGACCTTTACCATAAAAAAGGATATTCCCCTGTTGCTGGCTTCCGGTCAGATCTATGACAGGGAAAACCGTGAGATTGAGAGGCTGCGGGTTGTTTATGGACCTAATATGCAGTTTAAAGTGGTTGCCAATATGGAAGTATAGGCAGGTTGCAGAGCAGGCCTTAGCGCGGTGGGTCACCGGATAAGGGGATAAATGGAAATATAAGGAAGTAATGAGGGGGAAGAGGATTCAATGAACAAAAAAGGTTTTTTGCGCAAAGCGATGGTAACGCTGCTGGCCGGGATTATGGCCGTGGGGGTTGCCGGCTGCGGCCTGAGGTCAAGCCAGCCGGAAGCGGGTAAAGAGACTAAAACCCTGGTGGTGGTCAACTGGAAAGATTATGGTTCCGACAAAGCCGAGGTTGTTAAACAATTTGAAGACAAGTATCAATGCAAGGTAGTCCATATTTATATGTCTTCGGAAGAGGAATTGTTGACAAAACTAAGAACCGACGGTGTGGGCAAAATTGATGTAGTACTGCCTAATGCTTCCGTGCTGCCGGTTGCTGAAAAAGAAAATCTGCTGGCGGCGATTGATACCGGCAAATTGGAAAACTATCAGTACATAGCCGATAAGTTTAAAACATTGCCGGAGAACAGCCTGGATGGCAAAACTTACGCGATTCCCTGGGTTTGGGGGTCAACGGCTATTGCCTACAACAGCAATATGATCAAGGAAAATGTGGCCAGTATTCATGTGTTATGGGATGAAAAATATAAAGGTCAGATTGGTTTCCGGGATGATTTTAATGATGCGGTCATGACTGCTGCCATCGCTTTAGGGCAGAATCCCCATAAGCCGTCTGATTTAAAGGCTGTTAAAGCGAAGCTGCTGGAGCAAAAACCGCTTAATAAGACCTATTGGAAAACAGGGGATGAGTGGTCTAAGCTTTTTGCCAATAATCAAATTGCCATTGGTGTTATGTGGAGTGGACAGGCAGCTTTAATGAAAAAGGAAGGCCAGCCGATTACATTTGTCATCCCGCGCGAGGGTGCCATTGGCTGGGTGGATAACTGGGCCATTGTCAGGAATGCCCCCAACGAAGACCTGGCTTATAAGTTTATTGATTTTATGATAAGCAAGGAATTTCAGGAAAACTGGGCTAAATCCGGCGGTCCTGCCCCGGTCAACAGCCTGGCGACAGCAGCCCTGGACCCGCAGCTGGTAAAGGATAATTGCATGGATGAAGCATCCCTCAATAAACTGTATTTTATCTCATACCAGACAGACGAAGTGAAAAAGGCTTGGAATGAATTATGGCAGGAAGTAAAAGCCCAGTAACCTATTGCCCGTAAAAAATACAAGCCCAAAGTATTTTGGGCTTGCTTTTTTCACTTGTGTAAGGAACGTCGCAGCCGAGCAGCGTTGACTGGAGGAAAAAATGAAAAGAAAAATTATGCTGATGAGTCCGGCAGTATTTATGCTCATTGCCTTTGGCGTTGTCCCGCTTTTTATTATGTTTTATTTCAGCTTTTTAAGTAATGGCCCGCACGGCAGTTTTACTTTACAAAACTATACTGATTTTTTTTCAAAAGAGCTATATCTGAAGTTAACCGCCAAAACTGTCCAGCTGAGCCTGAGCGTTACCCTGATTTGCCTGCTCGTCGCCTATCCCATGGCGTACATTATGGCCAAGATTATCCGCAAGGGTAAAGGGCTGCTACTGCTGCTGATTATTATTCCCTTCTGGACAAGCGCCCTGGTCCGGGCTTATTCGTGGGTCAATCTGCTGCGTGACGGCGGGCTGCTGGAAATTTTTTTACGCAATCTGAACCTGATTGAGGGCAGTCTGGGGCTTTTATTTACCCAGACCGCGGTTATTATCGGGCTGGTGCATATCTATTTTCCGTATATGGTAATTACTATTTTCATGTCGTTGGAGAAGCTGGATGATGCGATCCTGGATGCCGCCCAAAGTTTAGGGGCTACACCCTTTACCACCTTCCGGAAAATTACCCTGCCTTTGAGTAAAGTGGGAATACTGACAGGTTCAATTCTGGTGTTTATACCCTGTCTGGGCAGCTTTGTCGAACCGAGAATCCTGGGGGGCGTTAATGGCTCGGTCATCGGTACGATTATCGAAGATCAGTTTTTTGAAATCTATGGCTGGAATTTCGGGGCAGCCATTGCTTTTATTCTGCTCGCGATGGTATTGGCGTCGATGGGGCTGGCAGCGAGATTTAACAAGGAGGGTTAACAGTATGAAAAAACAAGGATTAGCCTGGCTGTATGCGGCTCTGATTTTTTCCTTTTTGTACATTCCGGTTTTTGTGCTGGCGCTGATGTCCTTCAATCAGTCCCGTTATAATACGCTGCCCTTTGCTTTCAGCACCCACTGGTACAGTTTACTGCTTGCCAATACCAAGCTGATGGCTGCTGTCATCAACAGTGTCTATATTGCCGCAATCACAGCCGTTATCTGTGTTGTGCTGGCAACTGCGCTGGTGCTTGGCCTGCCGGCAGGACGCAGCCGGATCAGGAGTCTTGTGAATTCCCTGGTGCTTATGCCACTGACCATTCCCTGGCTGATTATGGGCTTATCCTTATTGCTGCTGCTCACGGAACTGGGATTCAGTAAAAATCTGTTCATGCTGTTAAGCGGCCATATTATTATCTCCCTGCCTTATGCCGTGCTGGTTATCGGGGCCAGACTTGCCGACATGGATAAATCGATTGAGGAAGCTGCCTATAGTCTGGGGGCCAATGAGTGGACAACCTTTTACCGGATTGTTCTGCCTAATATCTGGCCGGCGCTGATTGCCGGCGGGTTCCTGGCTTTTATGATTTCCTTTGATAATTTTGTCATTTCCTATTTTCTGATCCCTTCCGGGAGCAGTACCCTGCCAATTGAGATTTATTCTTCCATAAAGTTCGGCTTTACCCCGGAGATTAATGCTGCGGCAACCATTATCCTGGTGGTGACGATGGCGATGATCCTATTGATTGCAGCCTTAATGCAGTCCTCAATTAAGAATGTCTTTGGGAGGTAATGGCAAATGTCTTATTTTTTGCTCAATAATCTGACTAAGCGCTATGATTCCAACCTGGTCCTGAATAATATTAATCTTAGTATTGAACAGGGTACTTTTTTGTCGCTGCTGGGGCCTTCCGGCTGTGGCAAGACAACAACCCTCAAAATTGTCGCCGGCTTTGAAAGCCCGGACGCCGGGGAAGTAGTGGTGGCCGGCGAGGTCTATAACCAGCTGCCGGTGTATCGCCGCAACGTAGGCATGGTTTTTCAAAGCTATGCCCTGTTTCCCCACATGACTGTCGCCCAAAATATTGCTTTTGGCCTGGAGCAGCGGCAGCTTGACCCGGGGCTGATAAAAAAACAGGTGGCCGAAGCTATTGATATGGTACAACTGACGGGGTTTGAAAAAAGGAAGCCCAGTCAGTTGTCCGGCGGACAACAGCAGCGGGTTGCGTTAGCCAGGGCGCTGGTCATCAGACCGCGGTTGTTGCTACTGGATGAAAGCCTGAGCGCTCTGGATAAAAAATTGCGGGTGGATATGCAGGTCGAACTGCGGCAGATTCAAAAATACCTGGGCATTACCACTATCTTTGTGACCCATGATCAGGAGGAAGCGTTAACCCTGTCCGACAAAATCGCGGTTATGAAAAATGGCAATATTATTCAGCTGGACACACCGCATGCTATCTATGAAAAACCGGGGAGTACTTTTGTTGCCGGCTTTTTGGGCCAATCCAATTTTTTTCAGGTGGTTGTCAAAGCGCTTGATCAGGGCCGTTATTGTCTGGAACTGGGTAACGGGGAGCAAATCCGGCTACCGGCCGGAGCGGCTGCCGGCCGGCAGCCGGGAGCCGCCTGCATTCTGGCCGTGCGGCCGGAGCGCATCAGTCTGGCGGCTGAGCGTCCGGCCGGTAAGGATTGTTTGTGCGGGCGAGTCAAGTTTATCACCTATGCCGGCAATATTTCCAATTTCCGGGTAGAGGTGATGGGGTCAGAAGTCATTGTTCAGCTGCAAAACTCTTTCAGCGGTGAGCGTTTTAAAACCGGCGATGAAGTGTATTTAACCTGGGACCCGGCAGGCAGCGTCCTGCTTGATGAGTAGGTGACCATATGGGGAGTGATAACCTTATAAGGAATAAAGTACTGGTGCTGGGCGGGCTGATTATCGATAAATACCTGCTGGTGGGAGAGTATCCGGCTAAAGGCGAGGATGTACTGATTAATGAATCGTTTGAGCGGGTGGGCGGGTCGACAATTAATGTGGCCTGCACCCTGAAGAATCTGGGGATTACTGCCTACCCGGTTTCAACCGTAGGCGACGATCCTGACGGCCAGGTGATCGAAGCTTATTTACAAGCAGCCAATATTCCCCGGGACTGTGCCCGGGTACAGGCCGGTCAGCGTACCGGGTATTCCCTGGTCATTGTGGACGCTGCTTCGGAAAGGACATTTATGACCTTTAAAGGCTGTGAGAGCAAGTTTTCGACCGCCTTAATCGCAGCGCCGTTAATGGCGTCAACTGCATTTGTTTATCTGACCGGTTATTACCTTCTGGCCGAAAACGCCGGTGAAATTGTTGATTTTGTCCGGGAGATAAAAGCCCGGGGTGCGGCGGTCATGTTTGATCCCGGGCCGCTGGTGCAGGCGATTAACGGCAGCATCTTGCTGGCCGTACTGGGCCTGAGCGATATTCTGGTACCTAATACAACAGAAATTAACAGGCTCAGAGAACGGCTGGCTATTACCGGTGATTTTATAGAATGGGCAACTGCGCAGGGGATTAGCTATGTCATTATTAAGAATGGCAGTAAAGGGGTAACCGCCTATACGGGCCGGAAAAGATATGAACTCCCGGCATTTGCGGTCAAGGCGGTAGATACAACCGGTGCCGGCGATTGTTTTGCCGCTGGTTGTATCTATGGTTTTTTGCAAGGCCTTGCTATAGAAGAGATATTAAAAATTGGGTCAGCCTGTGGTGCCTTGAATACGACTTTTATTGGCCCCAACGGCAATTTTGGCCTTGACGATATTAAAAAATTAATCAAAGGGGATTAATGATAATGTTAGATCGTGCTTATGGATGTTTAATTGGCGCAGCTATTGGGGATGCAATGGGCATGCCGGCCTCGTTTATGACGCCGCAGCAGATTGAAAAGTCTTATGGGCGGATCAGCGGCTTTAATAAGCCGTCGGCAGCCCAGGTCGCCCATGGCATGTTATCAGAGGGGGCTATAACCGATGACACGGAAGAAAGCCTGATTATTGCCTCAGTTTTAATTGAGCATGCCGGTTTCAGCCGGGCGCTGTTTGTCGCGAAAATGAAAGAATGGGCAGTCAACAATAACATGCTGGCTTCGACCGTGATTGGGCCCAGTACCAGAAGATTTCTGACCGCGATTACCACAGGCGCCGACTATCTGGAAGCGGCTAAAATCGGTGATACGAACGGCGGGGCTATGCGGGTTGCCCCTATCGGTATTTATTATCAGGGCGACATTCAGCAGGCAGTCCGGGCGGCTTGTGAGTCGGCCCTTGTGTCTCATGGCAGTAAACCCGGCGTTAGCTCAACCTGTGCGGTCGCAGCGGCAGTCGCCTGCGCCATGGCCGGCGATAGAAATATTACTGAGGTTATGGAGGCGGCTTTGTATGGGGCCCGGTTCGGCGAGGAGCAGGGGTATGATATTCCGGCTCCGTCCGTAGAGGCGCGAATCAGGCTGGCGATAGAAACGGTGGACCGTCATGCCGGTAAAAGTCTGACCGCGGTTGGCAACCTGTTATACCGGCTGCTTGGTGCCGGCATGAAAAGCTATGAATCAATCCCACTCAGCCTGGGGGTTTTTTATGCCGGCCAGGGGCAGTTTGCAGAATCCCTGCTCACTATTATTAATATTGGCGACGATGCCGACACCAACGGCGCCATTGTCGGTGCCTTATGCGGCGCCTTTGGCGGCGCAGCCGCCATTAATGCCGAGTGGAAGGAACATATTCAGGCGGTTAACAACATTGATCTGACGCAATTGGCAGCCCAGCTCATCCGCCGGGCCTAAAACAGCTTAGCAGCTAAACCGGCCACTGGCCGGTTTAAAAAACAAAGACATGGGGACGGTGGTTTTGTCTTAAAAAAGGTATGGGTTAAGGGCACAAGGTCCCTGTTGTATTCGGCAGCAGATTTTTCTGAAAGAGGCATGACCTCGGTAGAGGCTGAATTTTCGTGCTGGCCCGGTGTTTAGGGAGGGTGGCCTACAGTCCTTGCTTGAATTTTCTTGACAAATGAACCGGGGTGGCCTACAATTTAATCAATCGATTGATTAAATACCGGAGGAATAAATTTGTGGAAAAAGATGCCAAAGAAAAACTGATTGCCGCTGGAGAAAGACTGTTTGCCGCAAAAGGGCTGGCCGGTGTGTCGATTAGGCAGCTGGCTAAAGAGGCCGGCACCAACAGCGCCTTAATTTCCTATCATTTCGGCAGTAAGGAGGGCCTGTATGCGGCAATTCTGGAAAACCAGTTTGCGCCGATCCATGAACTGCTGGACAGGGTAAAGGGGATCAGAGCCTCGGCTACGGAAAAAATCATGGGTTATGCCCATAATGTCGTCATTGTCCACCAAAAGATGCCCTTTTTAACCAAGTTCCTTATGGGCGAATTATTAAATCCCTCCCGCTTCTTTAAACCTGTTATTCACAAACATATTGAACGCATCTATCTGTTTATTACTGAAACGCTGCGTGAAGGGATTGCTGCCGGTGAGTTCCGCAGCGATCTGGATGTTAAGACGGCAACGCTGGCTTTGGCCGGAATCATGAATTTCTATTTTATTACCAGGCCGATAAACCGTCATTTTGTCGAAAACGATTCTGACCAGGATGCCCAGTATGCCGTTAATGCCATAGAGATTTTTTTGAACGGGGTGAAAAATCATGATGGTCAATAAAAAGCTGCTGGCAGGCGTCTTTATTATCATTATCGCCATCGCCGCCGGCGGGGCCGCTTACCAATATCTCAGGCCGGCCGAAACCGGTATTACGGCTACCGGCACGATCGAGGTCACCAGAGCCGATATTATGCCCAAGGTCAATGGTTATTTGACCGGTTTGGACAGCCAGGTTGGCGACACGGTACAGGCCGGACAAAAAATTGCCCAGGTAACCAGAACCGACTTAGCCGCCCAGGTGCTGCGGGATGAAGCGGCGTTAGCCAAAGCGGTGGCTCAGCTCCGGGACCTGGAGGCCGGTCCGCGCAGTCAGGAATTGCAAGAGCTGGAGGCGGCGCTGGCTTCGGCCCGCTCGGTATATGAGCAAGCCAGACAAGACTATGCACGCTACCAAAGTCTATACCAGGCCGGGGCTGTCTCCGCCCAGCAACTGGACACAGCCGGTGCCAATGCCGATGTGGCTTATAATGCAATGGTGGCAGCCAGGCAGCGCTATGCTCTGGGGGTCGAGGGCAGCCGCCCGGAAACCATTGAGGCTCAGCGGCTGGAGGTAGAACGCAGCCGGGCCGTTTTGGCGGCCAGCAAGATGCTGGTAGAAGACACGGCGGTGCTGAGTCCGATTAACGGCCTGGTTCTTTCGAAAAACTATGAGAACGGCGAGTATGTCAATCCCGGGGCGGCGGTTCTTACCGTGGGCGATATGAGTGACTGCTGGCTTAAGGTATATGTGCCGTCAACCCAGCTGGGGCTGATTGCCGTTGGCCAGGGGGCTCAGGTTAAGGTCGACTCTTTCCCCCGGCGCATATTCAGCGGTGAAATCAGGGAAATCAGCCAAAATGCGGAATTTACCCCGCGCCAGAGCATTACCCAAAGCGAACGGGCCAATCTGGTGTTTGCGGTTAAAGTAAAGATTGATAATACGGAAGGTATTCTAAAACCGGGGATGCCGGCCGATGTGGTGCTGCAATGATTTGTTTAACAAATGTGACCCGGCAGTTTGGCCGGCTGACGGCAGTGGACAATCTTAGCCTGGCGATTAAAGCCGGCAGCATCTTTGGCCTGGTAGGCCCGGATGGGGCCGGCAAGACGACCACAATCCGGATGATTACCGGTATTATGGCTCCCTCCTCCGGTCAGATAACCCTGCTGGGCAGTGACAATCCGGAAGCCGTAAAAGATCAGATCGGCTACGTACCCCAGAAATTCAGTCTGTACGGTGATCTCACCGTTATGGAAAACATTCGGGTCATTGGCGCATTATACGGGGCCGGTAAACAGCGGGTAGAGCAGCTGGGCACGGAAATCCTGGCCTTTACCAACCTGCTGCCGTTTAAAGACCGTCTGGCCGATAACCTGTCCGGGGGGATGAAACAGAAGCTGGCCCTGGCCGCCGGGCTGATGCACCGGCCGCAGATATTCTTTCTGGATGAACCGACTACCGGTGTTGATCCTGTTTCCCGGCGGGAATTCTGGCAAATGCTATATCGTCTGAATCAGGAAGGCACGACAATATTTGTTTCCACTCCCTATATGGATGAAGCGGAGCTGTGTACGTCTGTGGCCTTTATGAATCAGGGCCGGATTGTTGCCTGTGATACGCCGCCTAACCTGAAAGCCGGCTATCCTTTCCGCTTGCTGGAGTTAACGGTTGAGAGCAAGGCCGTTAAGGCTGTACTGGCCAGGTGTCCGGTACTTGCTGTAAACTCTTTTGGTGATCGCTACCATCTGGTTACCGAGCACAGCCCGGCGGTGGTTCCCCGGATTGAAGCAGCCCTGCACACCGCCGGGATTAGGGAGTATTCGCTGCAGGTGATCGCACCGACACTAGAAGATATTTTTGTATATTTTGCCGGGGAGGGAGAGGGCCCATGTACGCCATAGAAACAGAAAATCTTACCCGGGTATTCGGTGATTTTATTGCTGTTAATCAGGTGAGTCTGCGAATTCCTCAAGGCGGTATCTACGGCTTCCTCGGCCCCAATGGTTCAGGCAAATCGACCACAATCCGGATGCTGTGCGGCATCCTTTCCCCTTCGCGGGGCAAAGGCCGCCTGCTGGGGCTGGACCTGGCGAGTCAGGGCGAAGTCATCAAGGCTAAGATCGGTTATATGTCCCAGAAATTCAGTTTATATGAGGATCTTACCGTGCGGCAAAACCTTGAGTTTTATGCCGGCCTGTATAGCCTGACAGGCTCCCGGCGGCAGGAACGGATCCAAGCCATGCTGGCTATGGCCGGCTTGGCGGCGCGCCAAAATGACCTCACGGCTACCCTGTCCGGCGGGTGGAAGCAGCGGCTGGCGCTGGGGTGTTCCATTCTCCACAGCCCGCCGCTGCTGTTTCTGGACGAACCCACCGGCGGGGTTGACCCGATGTCCCGCCGCCTCTTCTGGGATATTATCTACCAACTGTCCCAGCAGGGAACCACGGTGATGGTGACGACTCATTTTATGGATGAGGCGGAGCACTGTGATGCAATCGGTTTCATTTATGAAGGGACACTGATTGCCGACGATACACCGGCTAATCTGAAAAAAAACCTGCCCGGGCTGCTGCTGGCAATTCCCGCCCCGGACCCAATGGGGCTGTTTAATGCCCTGACGGCGCGCCAGCTGGAGGTTATGGACATTTACCCCTATGGGACCAATGTCCATGTTCTTATTCGGGCCGACCGGCTGGCAGACTATCAGGAGTTTGCCTATCAAATAATAAAACCGTCGCTTGAAGATGTTTTTGTGTATTATGTCAAAACGAAGCGTAAGGAGATGGTGGTGTGATTCGTCTAAGGGCCTTGCTGGTTAAAGAGTTTATCCAGATGCGCCGTGACCGTCTGACTTTCGGGATGATGGTGGGGCTGCCGATCATCCAGCTCCTGTTGTTTGGCTTTGCCATCAACACCGATGTCAAGCATCTCTCAACCATCGTGTTTGACCAGTCGCTGCAGCAGGAGGGGCGGGATTTGCTGTCGGCTTTTCAGGCCAGTGAATATTTTAATATTAAATATGTCGCCACCAATTACCAGGAGGTGACAGAAGCCGTCGCCAGCGGCAAAACCAAAGTGGGGATTATTATCCCGCCGGATTATACAGAAAGTATTAAACATGGCCGCAGTGCGGCCGTCCAGGTTATTGTTGATGCCTCCGACTCCATGACCGCATCTTCGGCCATCACCTCGGCCCAGTTGATCGGTCAGATCCGGTCCCAGGAAATCCTGGCGCAACGGCTGCAGGGCCTGCAGGGCCGGCAGGTCGAGCTGCCGATTGATATTCGCATCCGGCCCTGGTATAATCCGGACTTTATCGCTCCTTTTTATATGGTCCCCGGAATTTTAGGGATTGTACTCACCATGACAATGGTTATGATCACCTCGATGGCCATTGTCCGGGAACGGGAGCGGGGCACGCTGGAACAGCTCATTGTTACCCCGATGAAATCCCATGAACTGATGCTGGGCAAAATTATTCCCTATATCTTTGTCGGCTATGTTCAGGCGACACTGGCGCTGGCTGTCGGGGTCCTTGTCTTTGATGTGCCGCTGCGGGGCAGTATTGGCCTGCTTTACGGCTTAACCACTCTGTTTATCATTGCCTCCCTTTCCTTAGGGGTTCTCATTTCCACAATAGCCAAAACCCAGATGCAGGCAATGCAGATGTCTTTTTTCGTTTTTCTCCCCAGTGTATTATTATCTGGTTTTATGTTTCCCCGGGAGGCAATGCCGCAGCTTTTTTATCAACTGGGGCATTTGCTGCCGCTGACTTTTTATCTGGAGATCCTGCGGGGGATTGTGCTGAAAGGGATTGGCATTAATTTTTTATGGTCCCAGGTCTTTGCTTTAATCGTCTATATTGTGGCGGCCCTGGCGATCAGTATCCTGAAATTTCAGAAGAAAATTGCCTGAGGCGCAGACGGGCCGGAAAAATCCCGCCGGCCGGCTGAACTTACTTGCAATTTATCAAAAACAGGCTATAATTAGAAATAGGTGGAAATTAAAAAGTCGACGTGACCTGAAAGTGTAGGCGCACTTTCAGGCCCGCGCAAGGTGCCGTAACACCTACACGTAACAGCCAAGCTGTCCACGACGACATTTCTATTATACACCGGGCATCCTCCACCGCACAAGCGGGAGGGCGCGCGGGATAACAGACTTTGTTGCCGCCGGCGCCGGGCTGGGAGTGCGACTGGACGCAGCAGACCATTCAGCCTCGCCTCACTAACCAGACAGTCAGCAGACGGGCCACCCGGGGCTGCCGGGTTGACCGCTTTTGCTGACCGGGCCGGGTATGTCCGGCTATGGGTATTGAGGCTTTAGCAACCGTCGAAGCAAAGCGCATGTGTAGGTTAACAACCTCGCAGGCGCTTTTTGATTTCCCCTGTAAAAAGCTGGCGGCAGGGCTGCCTGGCAGCATCCTGCCCCAGCCTTAATATAGGGGGTATACATGTGTCTCACACCAACAGCACCCGCCTTACTCCGGCTGTCCGCGCGGCCAGAAGCGGCCGCCGGCGGCTACTCTGCCGGCCGGGCTTGCGGCGCCGGCGGCCGGGAGCCGACCGGGAGGGCCGGGTTGAATTCCAAAGGCTGTTACACGAAGCGTTTGACCAATATGTTTTTACCAGAGTCGATCATATCCTCAGGCTGGCCGGTACCAACGATGCCGGCTACAGAAAAACGGCCGCGGAAGTCAGTGCCGCCCTGGACCGGCTGCTGGCCCTGGCCCGGGCCCTGAAGGACCAGCAGCCGGAAATGACCGGTTTGGTCATGGATTTCGAGGCTTGGGCGGCGCTGGAGTCCGGCCAGGCGGCGGAAATTGCCTACCGGCAGGGGCTGCGGGACAGCAGCCAGGTGCGCCAGGCGTTTATGGCCTTGCTGCCGCCAATGGATGCATAACAAATTTCTCCTGCGGAACGCTTTTTCCGGCCAAGGCCGGGGGCGGGGGAAAAAAGGCTGGCGCCAAACAGGTTGTTTTGACCTCTTGGCGTCAGCCTTGCTCATTCACTTATTTACTATAGGTTTGTAGATAGTTTTGTCCTAATTGCTCATACAACTCTAACTGCTGAACGACCGCAAGTTCTTGGGATTTATTTAAGTTATTGACAAATGTGCTGCCAATCGCTTCTTTAACGATGCTTTCAATCTCAAAGCTGCAATAGCCTAAAAACGTTAAGCGTTTTATGAGTTGCAAAATGCGCTGTTTCAGGTTCATACCTGATTCCTCCTTTAAAAATATTGGTAATCTATCACGTTTGTAAACGCAATCAGCCGCAATTACCTTCGACTATTACCAATTACTATTAGAACAAGAGAAATCCGGAGAATTACTTTTTCTAAATAGGGGTTTTAAACCAGATGGTCAATAATCTTTTACATTATATAATAAATGGGGATTTTAGTCAAGAAAATAATCCGCATTACCAGGATGGTTTATTGGCTGTTCTGGGCCCCGGCGGGGCAGCCACCGGCAATGCGCCGGTACGGGCCGGTAATTTTAAGGTTTGCCCGGATCCCCCCGGTCTGGTGCGGGGCGATCTATTATGCGGTCCTGATCTGTGAAACAATTCCGGTAACCTGGCATACTATTGGTTTTGAGGGGGGAACCATGTTATAATAGGTGCGTTAACGTGTTTAAAGGAGCTAAAAGGGTGACCATGACTAACATGAAAAATGTCTATGAGGAAGTTCGTGTTTTTTTTGATGAAGAATCCGAATGGGATATAGCGATAAAGCGGGAATGGATCGAAGGTTTTCTGCGGCAAAAAGCCTGGCAGGGAGCCAATGACGAGGAACTCAAGGATGCCTGGCGCAATCTGCAGATGTTCGTGCTGTATTTGGCCTATTCGGGTGAGTCTGTTGTCGATGAGATGTCGGCTTCTGAGTATAGTTTGGCTGTCGAATGGATGATTGTCCAAATAGAGGATTTTAAACCCACTATCAAGAAAGTCCGCCATCTGTTGGCGGTGCTGCAGGATTTTTACGGCTATTTGGCTACCAAAAGAATCATTGTGGAAACAGCCGGGCTGAAACAGGCAATGGAGTATATGACTGGCGGCAAACGGCTCAAATTTATTGAAATTGATACCGGACAAAATGAGTTGCAGCAGTCTGATGACGAAACCGGTCTATCAGCCAAATCGTTGTTGACCATGCCCCGGGATATCGGGCGAATTGTCGGCGAGGCGGTAGAACGCCTGATGATTAAGTTTAGTGCCTATTTTCAGCAGGAAAACTTTGTTGATGACTTTGATCGCGCATTAATGCTGTACCTTGGCCCTTTAAACCAAATGCCGGACGATGAAACTGACGATGAGTTCTGGCTGGGATTTTGGGATTACTTTCTCTTTGACTATCATTTGCTGGCCAATGACAGAACGCCGCTGGTCCAGTTTAATATTGATTGCAGTGACCGGCTGGCCAGTGAAGAGCGCAAGATACTGCAAGAGCTTATGGGGGCAAAATTCACGGTGTTTTATGTGGAAAGTGTGCTAAACCAGGATTGGGTTGAGTGTGTCAACCTGCTGACAGACGAGAAATTTCGTCTTCCCAACCCTAACTTTGACTATAAGCTTGTAAAAAAGTTATTGTTTTATGGTCATGTTTTCCTGCAACAAGAGGAAAGAGAACTGGTTATGATTAATTTTATTACCAGTGTGGAGATAAGCAGTAATTTACGCCGGCGGATTAAAGAAGAGCTTATCCGGCAGAAGGTTATGCTCCAGGTTCAACAGCCGGATGCGACCTGGAATGATTTTGTCGAGCGTCATGCTAATGCGGTTCGGCATACGATTGATTTATTAGCTACCTGGGCCAGGGTTAATGTTACTTCCTATGCCCAGGTGGAGCGGGTATTTCCCCGGCCTGTCAGCCCGGATAAAGCCAGTGCTGCTAATAGTGAGGTCTCCGAACTCATTGATCAGTTTATGCCTAAATTTGGTTATTCCTGCCATGATGCCGTGCTGGCCCGAAAATTGTGGCAAGATTTTGCCGGTATGGGGACTGTAAATGTACGCAAGCCGGCTGCCTGGGCCTCTGCCGTTATTTATGCCTATTCTCAGATTAATACCGGTGATGCCGAGGTGCCGGCCGAGACGCTGGCTGAGGAAATGGCTGTAAGCAAATCCAGCATCAGCGTAAACCGGGCCAAGATGTTTAACGTGTTAAAACTGGAACGTTATGATCTCCGTTATTTAAGTGAAGAGGGCATGGTTGCTTTGTTATATGATTTGCAGTAAGGTCAGGAGGGTGGAAAATGGAATGTCCTAATTGCAGTGCACAAATAGAAGCCGAAGCCGGTTCCTGCCCGCATTGCGGTCACGAACTGGCAGTTAAAGTGCTCAGCCGTCAGGAACGTGATAATTTTGCTGGCATTACTATCGAAGATAGAGCCTATAGCGAAGGCCGGAGCCGGTATACTGATTATGACGCCGGGAACAGGAACAAGGTTAAGGGCGTTAATATTGCCTTCGAATCTTCCGGCTGGACAGGAAAATTGATTGTTGCAGCTATTTTTGCGCTATTGATATTCTTTTTCCTGCCGTTGCTGTTGTTTATTCTGCTGGCAGTGGGGGCGGTGCTTGTTACCGTGTGGCTGTTACGGCTGTTTAGAAGATAAGATATAAAGAAAACACGGCTTGTGCCGAGCCTTTGGCGAAAGCGGAAGCCGATGTTGCCCTTATCCAGGGAAGGTTATACTTTCTATCAGGATAAAAAATCGCCGGCGCGGTCTTTGGGCTTGCGCCTGGCAGGTAATGCTGGCAAACAAGGGCTTGAGCTTACTTTTGGCATCGACCCAAAAGTAACAAAAAGTCTAGGCCCGAAGCCTCCAAAAGCTGAAAAGCCGGGCGGTATTCCTAAAATCCGCAACTCGCTGCGCTCAAACAGTACGGATTTCTTAACGGAATACCGCCCGGCTTTGCTCCTGCGGAACGCTTTTTCCGGCAATGGCCGGGGGGTTACCGGGGTTGCGGGACCGCCGCCTCCTTGCCCAAGCCGGGCATTGACCTTAGCTCCCCTTGTTTTATAAGTACTTTCAGCCTCTCAACTTATACTTTCTGATCTTATAAAGAAGACACGGCTTGCGCCGAGCCTTAGCGAAGGCGGAAGCCGATGTTGCCCTATCCAGGGAAGGTTATACTTTCTATCAGGATTAAGAAAAACGCGGGTGCAATCGCATCCGCGTTTTCGGCATTATTTGACAGAAGACTTTTTAAAGCTTGTGTTGTGGCTTAGGGAATAGAACAATCAAGGTACAGGTAATAACTGATTTTTTAAACGCTGATATTCCTGGGTAAAATACACGTTGTTTTGGGCTTCGCGATGATCAAAGCCGTAGGCCCGGCGGCTGACGGCTAAGACAGGCGGGGCTTGAATCCGTTTGGCCACACCCATACCGGTATAGAGGCGCCACCAACGTTCCAGATCTTCGATAAACTCACGCGGCCCCGGGAAGAGCCTGCTTACTAAACCCGGTTCGCAGCCCAGTTTCTGTTCAAGCACAGCGGGGCCCTGGCTATACCACAGTACAATATCTTCCGGGGTGGCCCGGTTCCAAAATTCCATAAAAGCCCGGAATAAAAAGTCGTGATAAGGATAGATGATGGGATCGCCCTTACCTTCGTCAACCGATTGCTCCCAGGACAGCTCGGCGCTTGGCACCAGCTCAATTGCCGCCTGCGGGATCACTTCCCGGTTAAAAATCTGAGTATTTAAATAATCTGCCAGTTGATAAACCTGATGTTTCCATAAATCAGCCAGGGCGGCCAGGAAGCCGGCCTGATCGCCGTACAGAGTAGAGTAGCCCACCGTAAGCTCACTCTTGTTGGCATTGCAGGTGAAGACGCCGCCAAAAGCAGCGGCTATACCTCCGAGCAGCCGCGCTGACCGGTCGCGGGCCTGGATATTTTCCAACACAAAAGGCGAAACAGACAAATGGCTTTGCTCGCCGCTGCCAAGATTGGTTACAGGGGTGCCGGTTATTTGCGCAGCCGTATGTTCCACTGCTTGCCCGATCGGCATAACGGTGTACAGACAACCAAGATTACGGGATAATTGCTCAGCCAGGTCTCTGGTTGTTTGTGAATTGAATTTACTGGGCATATTTACCAATAAAATGTTGTCAGGGCTTATGATACTGGCGTATAAGGCCGCAGCTACGGCCGAGTCGATGCCGCCGGATACCCCGATAACTACCTTTGTTATGCCAACAGACTGCAGGAATTGCTTAACGCCATAATGGATAGCCTGGTACAGGCTGCTGATAGTAAAGTCATTAGGCACCTCTACCGGGGGGCGGTGCCGGCCGCCTGTGTCAACGTCAAGCTCAAGATAAGCAAGTGTTTCCGTGAAGGGCTGGCAATAGGTGATAATTTGGCCGGAACTGCTGTAGACGGTGCTGAAGCCGTCAAAGGTATAGACAGTTTTGCCGTTATTTTGCAAGCCTGTATTATTAACATACAGCAGGGGTGTGCCGGTTTCCCGGGCCTGGCGGGAAAATACCCGGTTGCGCTTATTGTTTTTGCCCAGTGTAAAGGGTGAGCTGGAAATATTAATAAGTAAGTCTAACGGGCCGTTGGCATGTAAAGCGGCAATCGGGTCCGTACTGTAATCGTCATTCCAGCCATCTTCGCAGATAATACAGCCAAGGGTATACTCTCTGCCCTGGAGTGAAATTTTTACCGGTGTTAATAATGTCTCAATATCCTGTTTTTCTTCAAATGCTAATTTACGTAAGCTGACAAAATGCCGGGTATCATCAAATTCCCGGTAATTAGGATGGAGGGTTTTGATGCGGGTGGCAATTAACCGGCTATTATGGGCAACAAAACAAGCATTATGTTTGCGTACCCGTCCATCATCGCCGTGCCTGTCCCATTGCACCGCCACATTGCCAAAGATGACGCAGATGTTGCCGGCGGCGGCAATGATCTGGCGGCCAAAGGCCTCGCAATCCCGTAAATAGGCCTGCTGTTCCCAGGTATCGCCCAGCAGATAACCCGGGATGGCCATTTCCGGGAAGATAATGATATCTGCCTGGTGATTGCAGGCCGCATTGATCATCGTTAGCATTTTGGCGGTATTTAAGTCCGGCCTGCCGGGGATTACCTCCATCTGGCCTAAAGCAATTCTGAGCAAAAATCTTCACCTCCAATCGTACAAATAACATAAAATGTACTTTTCGCTGCCTGGCGGCACTTGTCCTTCCCAACCCTGTTCCTATGTGTATTATTTGTAACTTTGTCAGCTTTAGACGTCTGGCCTGTTTTTATGCTGGGAGAATGCTAAAAGCCGCCTTTAGGCGGCTCACTAACTAACGCAGTACATAATGAATACTGACGTCCTGCTGTTCCGAGAGATCAAGCACTGATCCGTCATCAAGCTGGACCATGGACAGGGAGGGTTTGTCCTTGTTGATAAATACCACCCGGCCTTCGCGGCCGTCAGTGAGCGCTACCCTGTTGCCGGACAGAAAGTTTGACATATTGTCAATGAAGATGATGCAAACTTTGGGATCAAGTTTATAGACGTCATCACGCAGTTTTTGCAAACTCAGGTAAGGGCTTAATCTTGCCGGCGGGTCTTCCCGGTTAAGGGTGAGGCATTCGTCATAGAAATCGGCTACGGCGATAATTTTTGCATAGGGATGAATATGATAATCCGTAATTCCACCGGGATAGCCACTGCCGTCCCGGCGCTCATGATGCTGAAAGACGGCGGCAGTGATGCTTTGGGATATAGCGGGGACTTTGCTGACAAGCTCATAGCCATAGGCGACATGTTGCTTGTATTCCTCGTAAGCTGCCGGTGGCAGTTTAAAAGGCTTATGCAGCAATTCTGGCTTTAAGCGGGATTTGCCGACATCGTGCAATAAGCCGGCCAGGGAGATGGCGTTAACCTGCTCCGGCGGATATTTGAGCCAGGTGGCAATAAGGGCTGAGATGGCGCTGACATTTACACTATGATACATTGTATAATCATCGCAGGGCGGCAGATTATAGAGACGGTCAATTACATTGCCGGCCTCAGTAACCGTGGCCGTAATATCAGCAGCGGCGGCCGTAAAGGTCGCCAGCGGAATTTCCTGTGTGGCTCTGATATCAGCAAAGGCCTGTTGGACCACCAGGACAGACTGGTTATAGGTATTAAGGAATTTCTGCAGCCTGGGATTTACCAGCGGATTAGCTGTGGATACCTCACTATAAATAAAAACTTTGGGAATCTGCCAGTTACCCAGTTTTTGAATAGTATGCTGGCTGAGGATACTGCTTTTGGCAAACAGTACCTTGCCGTCATCTGAACAGATGTCGTGGGCTAACTCCATTCCCGGCACAAGAAACTCAGTCCGATGCTCAATAATTTTGCGTTTTTCGTCGGCGGTTACACTCATAAGCACCTCTCAGTCAGTGTTGCGTATCAAGGGCTGAGGATAAACTTAGTCGCTCTGCCCCCCCAGGGTCCGCAGAGGAGCCCTGGCGCGACTTGCATATTTATGAACAGACTCATTGGAGCTATAATTCCACATTATTATGGGAAAATCCTCCACTGCCGACACCGCGACCGGCAGGAAAATTTACTGATTTGCTTTGGAAATAGCAGGGATTTAATAATTTAGTGGCTAAGTATACTATAAATATATTTTGGAGGTGTTACCGTGTCCAATTGTTCGACAATAATGGCAATTATCCAGGCCAACCGGGTAGAGACTGCTGTCAAGGTTCAGGACGTACTTACCAAATATGGCTGCCATATCCGGGTGCGGCTGGGTCTGCATGACGCGGCTGTCGGCGGCTGTACGAACAGTGGTATAATCTTGCTGCAGCTGTGTGGCGAGGATGTGCCGGTTGACCTGATTGAACAGGAACTCAATGTAATACCTGATGTAAGAGTAAAGTATATGTCATTAGAATAGGGAATGTACGAGCGCGGATATCCGCGCTCGTACTGTTTATTGACAAATTGAGGCAACAATTATATACTGTGAAATAATGCAAAAACCGGAAAAATGCTTCTTTACTAATAACTGTAAATACGTGACAGGCAGCTTGCCCCGGGCGGCTACCTACAGGCTTTAAATAGGTTGGGGGAGATCGGAGGTTGTTTATGAAGACGAATGCCGCCAGAATACTGGATAGTCTTAAGATTGCCTATGAACTAAAAGAATACAAAGTGGATGAAGACGATTTAAGTGCCCACAATGTGGCTGAAAAGGTCGGGATGCCGCCGGCGCAGGTTTTTAAAACCTTGGTGGCCAGCGGTGATAAGACCGGTATAATTATGGCCTGTATTCCCGGTGCTGCCGAACTTGACCTTAAGGCTTTGGCCGCCGCCAGCGGCAATAAAAAAGTGGAGATGGTGCCGTTAAAAGAGGTGCAGCCGCTGACTGGCTATGTCAGAGGTGGTGTGTCGCCGCTGGGACCCAGGAAACGGTATCCTGTATTCCTGGATGAGAGCGCCGGTATGTGGCCGGTTATTGCCGTCAGTGCCGGTATCCGGGGCTGCCAGCTGGTCGTTGCTCCCGCTGAACTGGCCCAGGCTGTAAATGCTTCCTTATGTCAGATTGCCCGTAACTGATAAAGATTATAATTTTCAAATGTCCGGGGGAGGAGTTCTTTATTATGGAGATTACTATTCATAACAGTATCAGCAATGCTGTTCCCAATGGCCGGTTAGGTTATCTAACTGTCAAGAACGTTGTTGTCCGGGGGACACCGCCAGGCTTGAGCCAGGAGTTTGCTCAGCTGCAGGCAGAAGTGGCCAAGGCCTATAATCTGGAGATACTACCGAAGCTTCCCCGGGTGCTGGCAGTCCGCAATATGTATAAAAAACTTGATTTTGATCCGTCACGCTACCGGCCGGCATCGGAAGCCCTGGTGCGGCGGGTGCTGCAAAAGAAAGATCTGTATTTTGTCAATAGTGCGGTGGATGTCAATAATTACTGTTCCATTAAATATTTATTGCCTTTCGGCCTGTATGATTTAGACCAGATAAGCAGTGACATTGTTTATCGGCGGGCCAGTGAGGGCAGTTATATTAATATAGCCGGCCACGAGGTTTCCACTGAAAATAAACCGTTTCTAACCGACGGCAGCGGCGTATTTGGCAACCCAACCTCGGATGCGCGCCGGACAGCCGTCACGCTGGCAACCCGGAATCTCCTGGCCGTTGTCTATGCAGATGAAAGCGCCGGCACTGATGAGCTGCAGGCGATACTTGATTTTGCCGGGGACATGTTTGTTTGTTATAATGGCGGCACGGTCACCGAGAAGAATATTGCTCATACCAAGTAAGCAAGGCTAGATCTGGTTAGCGGGGAGGATATTGATTATGTATGTTAGTTCACGCGGGGCAGCCGCACAATTAACGGCCGCCCAGGCTATTGCTCAGGGGATTGCGCCGGACGGCGGCCTGTTTGTGCCGGCGGCGATACCGTCGATCGAGGGATTGTTTTTGGACAGGCTGGTTCCGCTTACTTATCAGCAGCGGGCAGCCGCCGTATTGGATTTATTCCTGACCGATTATACCAATGCGGAAGTCGCCGCCTGTGTGGCCGGTGCGTATGGCAGCGGTAAGTTTGACGCTGCGGCTGTCGCTCCGGTTATTAAGGTGAAGGAGGGGACCTTTGCGCTGGAATTATGGCACGGGCCAACCAGTGCTTTTAAGGATATGGCCCTGCAGTTACTGCCCCAACTCCTGGTTTGTGCGCTCAAAAAAATCGGTGAACAGGCCAAGATTGTTATTTTGGTTGCGACCTCAGGCGATACCGGCAAAGCGGCGCTCGAAGGGTTTAAAGATGTGGAGCAGACCCAGGTCATTGTATTTTATCCGGAGGCTGGCGTCAGCCGGATTCAACGCTTGCAGATGATTACGCAGGAAGGCGATAATCTCCAGGTAATAGCGGTAAAAGGCAATTTTGACGATGCCCAGACCGGTGTTAAACAGATCTTTAATGATGCTGCTTATAATGCTGCGCTTACCGAGCATGGTTGCAAGCTGTCATCAGCCAATTCTATAAACTGGGGCCGGCTGGTGCCGCAAATTGTCTATTATTTTAGTGCTTATGCCGATTTGGTAAAAGCTAAGCACATCCGGCAGGGTGTACCTGTTAATTTTGTGGTTCCCACCGGTAATTTTGGTAATATTCTGGCCGGGTATTATGCCAAACAGATGGGCTTGCCTATTAACAAGCTAATATGCGCCTCTAATAGTAATAATGTGCTTACAGAATTTCTGACAACAGGCCTTTATAATCGCAACCGACAGTTCCATAAAACCTTTTCGCCCTCTATGGATATTCTTATTTCCAGCAATCTGGAACGGTTGTTATATCATTTAACAGGCGGTGATTCGGCCCAGGTTAAGCAGTGGATGACAGAACTGAATACTACCGGGCAATATAAAATTGCCGATGATTGCCTAGCCGCTATTCACGCCCTGTTTCCGGCCGCCTGGGTAAGCGATGAGGTAACGGCTGCAACCATCAGTCAGGTCCATAAAGAGCATGACTACCCGCTTGACCCCCATACAGCAGTGGCCTGGCAGGTTGCTGAAAACTATCGTCGTCAATCAGGTGACACGACCCCGGTTGTCATTGTTTCGACAGCGAGTCCATTTAAGTTTAACGAAACCGTGCTTGCTGCCTTGACCGGCAGCGACAGTCTTGCCGGTCAAACCGAATTTGCCGCCTTGCAAGAGCTCGCCAAAATCATCAACAGGCCGGTGCCGCCCGCTCTTGCTGAGCTGGAGAGTAAGCCGGTGCGTCATACTGTCGTATGCGATAAACAGGATATGCCTGCAATCGTCAAAGCGCAGCTGCAGCTCAGGTAAAGCAAGAATTGCCGCATAAGCTCAGGTTATGTGGCAGTTTTACTAACTTATACTATTGATATAAATAATAGATACTATATCAAAAAAAATACAGATATTGAATAAAAAAGTCATGCTGCCTGCAAAATACCTATGTTATAATATGTTATAATCAGATAAGGCTAGCCCAAAAAGCCGCGATATATAGGAAAGGGAGTTGGAGTGTGAACGGAAATATATGCAATAATTTAAATTCGGCCCAATTGGTAGAAACGGCGATAAGGCGCGGGGAAGGGCGATTAACGGCCAGCGGTGCGCTGCAGGTTACCACCGGTAAATATACAGGCCGTTCACCTAATGACAAATTTATTGTTGACTCAGCCGGTGTGCATGACAAGATTGACTGGAAAAATAATAAGGCGTTTTCCCCTGATAAATTTAATCAGTTATATCACCGGCTCTTAGCTTATATGCAAAACCGGGAACTATTTGTCTTTACCGGTTTTGCCGGTGCCGATGCCGGCAACCGTATTAGTGTTCAGTTCGTGAATGAATTCGCCTGGCAGAATCTGTTTGTCCGGCAGTTGTTTATCCGTCCGGAATTGGTCCAACCGGAGCTGACGCCAGATTACAAAGTGATTTGCCTCCCCGGTTTCAAGGCTGATCCTGAGTTGGACGGGACTGCTTCCGAGGCTTTTATTATCCTTAATCTGGAACAGCGGTTAGTGTTAATCGGCGGTACTCATTATGCCGGGGAAATGAAAAAATCAATATTTTCGGTTATAAATTTTATCCTGCCGGAAAAAAATATTTTGTCTATGCACTGCTCGGCCAACCTGGGGGCCAAGGGGGATACAGCCCTGTTTTTCGGGTTGAGCGGTACCGGCAAAACCACTTTGTCAGCCGATCCGGAGCGCCGTTTGCTTGGCGATGATGAGCATGGCTGGAGTAATGAGGGTATTTTTAATATCGAAGGTGGTTGTTACGCCAAGTGTATCGGTCTTACGTATGAGACTGAACCACAGATTTGGGAGGCTATCCGGTTTGGGTCTGTCTTAGAGAATGTAGTGGTTGACCCGGTAACCGGCCGGCCGGATTTTGCTGATGACTCCATCACTGAAAACACAAGAGTTGCTTATCCGGTCGATTATATTCCGGATGCTGTAATACCCGGCGTGGCCGGCCATCCGCGGACAATTGTGTTCCTGACAGCCGACGCCTTTGGCGTTTTACCGCCGATTGCCCGGTTGAATGCTGATCAGGCGATGTATCATTTCTTGTCAGGCTATACCAGCAAGCTGGCCGGTACCGAACGGGGCATCACCGAACCGCAGGCTACATTTTCGGCTTGCTTTGGCGCCCCGTTTTTGCCCTTGCCTGCTTTGCGCTATGCCGAACTCCTGGGCGAAAAACTAAAGTCTCATCAAACGAATGTATTTTTAATTAATACCGGCTGGTCGGGAGGCCCCTATGGTGTTGGCCAGCGTATGAAGCTAGCCTTTACCAGAGCGATGGTAACTGCGGCTATTGAAGGCCGGCTGGAAGACGTGGCTTATCAGCTTGATCCAGTATTTAATATCTATGTTCCCAACAGTTGCCCCGGTGTGCCTGTTGAAATTCTAACGCCCCGTGCTACCTGGGCTGATAAGGAAGCCTATGACCGCCAGGCCGGGAAACTAGCCCGCTTGTTTGCGGAAAATTTTAGCAGGTTTACTGCTGATACCGCACCTGAAATTAGCGCCGCCGGGCCCAGAGGGTAATTAAAGCTAAAAGACTTGGCACAAGCCAAGTCTTTTCCTATCTGCTGGCAAGTATAACTTGCCCCGGCTAAGGGCAACAGCGGCTTACGCTTTTGCCCAAGGCTCGGCGCCAGCCGTGTTTGCTTTATTCTATCGCCGGCAGCTTTTGTTTAATTTGTAGAACCGGGGCGAATAAGTCCCCTAATTTAGCCGTCCGTTGGAGTACCTGGTCCGCAGCAAAGGATAATAACTCAGGCTTTTTCTGATCGACCAGGGTGACAACTTCTTCCCAGGTTATGGGGGTTGAGACGGTGGGGTGTTCTTTGGCGCGGAGCGAATAGACACAAACGGTAGTTTTGTGTTCATCATTTTGGCTCCAATCAATAAATACTTTACCGCTGCGCAGGGATTTTTTCATATTGGCAACAATCAGGCCGGGGTATTTTCCCTGGAAGCGGCCGGCAAGTACCCGGGCAAAATGTTTCGTGTGCTCATAACTTACCGCCGTATTAAGGGGAATGTAAAGCTGAAGACCTTTCGAGCCTGAAGTCTTGGGAAAGCTTTGCAGTTTGTGCCTGTCAAAATACTCTTTCAGGAGCAGGCCCACCTGGGCACAGTCCACAATGGTTGCCGGCGGGCCCGGGTCAAGGTCAAAAACAAGAAAAGAAGGCTGGTGAACCGCCGGGGCCACAGACAGTGAGGTATGGAGTTCAAGGGCCGCAAGGTTGGCCGCCCATACTAAGGTCGGCAAGTCGGCGGCATTACAAAAGTTTATGTTGCGGTTATTACTGCCGCTCCATACCGGAATTGTCTTGACCCAGTCCGGGTGATGGACCGGACACTCTTTTTGATAAAAGAATTTACCCTGCGCACCATTGGGATAACGCTTAACTGTCAGCGGGCGGTTGTTAAGATGAGGCAGCAGAACGGGCGCGATACGAATATAGTAATCCAGCATCTGACCCTTAGTGAAGCCTGTGGCCGGGTAAAATACCTTATCAAGATTACTGATTTTTAATTTGTGCCCGCCTATATCGATCATAGTTTTGGTCTTGTTGTTACTGGGCACTGGCTTTTTTCCTTCTGGGGGCCGCTATGGGCTTGGCGGCCTTATTTTGCTTGGCCCCTTTGCCGCCGCTGTCATTTTTATTCTTAATTGCGGAGATGCTGGCCTCGAGCGCAGCCATCAGGTCAATTACTTTACCGCCTTCCTTAACCTCCGGCTGACTGGTTACGGTTTGGCCTTCGGCCTTTTTCTCCAGCATTTCCAGGACTTGCTGATAATATTGGTTATGGTATTTATCTGGTTGAAATCCGGTAGCCAATGATTCTATGAGTTGTTCGGCCATGGCCAGCTCTCTTGTATCAGGTTCAGGCACATCTATAGCCAGTTCTTCTAATTGCCCGGCCGCAATGATCTCGTCGGCAAAATGCATTGTCGATAGGGCCAATGCTTTTCCTGCCGGCCGGATGGCAGTAAGATATTCTTTGTTGCGCATAACGACCCGGGCAATTGCCACTTTACCTGTTTTTATCATAGCGGCCAGCAGCAGGGTGTAGGCTTTACCCGCCCCCTTGTCCGGCGTAAGATAATAACAGCTGTCATAGTACAGGGGGTCAATTTGACCAAGGTCGACAAAATCCTCAATTGCTATCGTCCGGGCATTTTTCGGCTGAATGGCTTCCAGTTCATTGCTGGTCACCACTACATACTGGTCAGGGGCGATTTCATAGCCTTTAACAATATTTTCAGCGGGAACTTCCGCCCCGTCGGAGGGGCAGATTTTTTTTAGGCGGATACGGCAGCCATCAGATTTGCGCAGTTGATTGAAGTGAATGGATTTCTTTTTAACGGCGCTGTATAACTTAACAGGAATATTGACAAGGCCAAAACTGATTGAGCCACTCCACATCGGGCGGGGCATAGACACACCTCCGGTGATTAGTCTTCGCGAATTACCTGGCGAGGATCTTTATCTTCTCTCAAACCTTTAAAAGACGGATGGCGCAGGGTGTGATTCGGGGTCCATTCTGTAAATTCAAACTCGCCGATTAAGACCGGCTCGACAAAGTGAGCGTTTTTGACAGCCGGATCCTGGGCAAACGGATTGGTTTGTCTTTTTATCAATTCCAGACGCTGGCTTAGTATTGCCAGGAAATCCAGGGTAAAACCCGTGCCGGCCTTGCCGGCGTACAATAACTGCTGGGGAACACCTCTGGCGGCGGCGATTTGCGGCAAGACGTCATAATAACCAATAAGTAAGGCCCCAATTGTCCCGGCGCGCGTTCCCTGTCCGGGAACCCAGCCGCAGATCAGCAATTCCTGGCGGTGCTGGTTTTTTATTTTGAGCCAGGCGCCGCTGCGTTTGCCCGGTTGATAGCTGCTGTCAAGACGTTTGGCGATAATTCCTTCCAGACCAAGTTTGCGGCTGGCAGCCAGGATCTCACGGCCGTCCCCTGTTTTATAGCCAGGGGTCTGCCAGTGAGCACCGTCTAGACGCAGGCTTTCCAGTAAAGCCCGCCGCTCGCTGTAGGTTTTATGCAGGAGCGAATGGCCATTAAGCAACAAAATGTCAAAGATCATATAATGTGCCGGCACCTTCGCCATCATTTCCCGGATCGTTTGCGCCTGGGTGAGTCCCATGCGGTGCTGCAGGCGGGAAAAAGAGGGGAGGCCAGACGAATCAAAAGCCACAATTTCGCCGTCGAGAATGAGATCAGTATAGCTGCTGCCTGCTTCTTTAGCCAATGTGTGTAATTCGGGATACTGGCCGGTTATATCCTTAAGGTTGCGGCTTAGCAGCTTGTAGTTGTTTTGCTCCAGATAGAAGAGGGCCCTGATACCGTCCCATTTGATTTCAAAGCTGCATTTGTCTTGTTCGTCAGGCAATAAACCAGGTTTTGCCAGCATCGGTTTAATTATCGGCATATTATCCTCGTCAGGTTAATTTGACCTTAGTTTTTACCGGACAGACAAATATATTACACAAAAATAAAAACAGACCGGCATAACCGGTCTGTCAAAGGCAATAAGTAATTTATCTGTTAGCTTGAAAGCAATCGCGGCAATATACAGGTTTTCCGGCAGTAGGCCGGAAAGGAACCTGAGTCTGAATGCCACAGGCACTGCAGGTAGCATCGAACATTTCCCGTTGAGGACGAACATTGCCGCCACCCATGCGACCACCATTTTGACGTTTTCTAGCTGCACGACAATCCGGGCAACGGGAAGGATCGTTCTGAAAACCCTTCTCAGCGTAAAAAGATTGTTCTGATGCAGTGAACGTAAAAGCGGAACCGCATTCTTTACAGGAAAGGTCTTTGTCTTGAAAATCCATCTCTAACCAACCTCCGTAATATGTGTTTGACTCAAACAATTGCTGGTCGGTTGGTCAAGATTAAAACTGCTAGCCATCGAAAGCAATTATATTTTGTCATGTAATCAATATAACGCGTACCCGGAAAATTGTCAAGAGTTGGTTATTGTTTTTTCCAGTTCATCCAGCATATTGGCGAACTTGTTCAGTGTAAGCTCAACCGGCTGAGGTGTAAACATGTCAACACCTGCATTTTTAAGGATAGTAAGCGGATAATCTGAGCCGCCGCTTTTTAAAAAATTTAGATAACGTTCCTGGGCACCGTCGCTTTTAGTCAACATTTGTTCAGCCAGGGTTGTGGCGGCCGAGAAGCCGGTAACATATTGATAAACATAAAAATTGGCATAAAAATGGGGGATTCTGGCCCATTCAATATCAATTTCAGGATCAATAACGATAGCAGGCCCGTAATATTTAACATTCAGGGCGTGCCATAATTCCTCAAGCAAATCAGCTGTCAGGGTTTCACCATTTTCCGCTTGGTCATAAATGAGTTTTTCAAACTCGGCAAACATCGTTTGCCGATACACGGTTGCCCGTACCATCTCCAGGTATTGATTGATCAAATACAATTTCTTGCGGGGATCCTTAGTTGTTTTTAACAGGAAATCGTTCAATAAAATTTCATTGGTTGTGGAAGCTACCTCGGCCGTAAAGATGGTGTACTGGGAAGTAGCGTAAGGCTGGGTAGCCTGGCTGTAATAACTGTGAATGGCATGACCCATTTCATGGGCTAATGTGCTTACATCCTCAAGGCGGTCATTATAGTTGAGGAGCACAAACGGGTGGACGCCGTACACACCCCAGCAATAGGCACCGGATTGCTTGCCTTTATTCTCATAAACATCAATCCAGCCTGACGTTAACCCCTGCTGTAAAATACCGGTATATTCGGGCCCCAGTGGCGCCAGGCTGTCCTGTACTAATTTTTGTCCCTCCTGGTAGGTTACCGTAAATGTTACGGCTGGGGCCAGCGGGGTGTATAAGTCATACATATGAAGCTTATCAAGCTTTAACGCCTTTTTTTTAAGATCAATATAGCGGTGCAGGGGGGCCAGATTGTTATTCACGGTGGTAAGCAGGTTGTCATAGACGCCTACCGCGATATTGTCATCAGCCAGGGAGGATTCCAGTGTTGTGTTATATTTGCGGGTCCGGGCATAAAAAATATTCTTTTTGACACAGCCTGACAAGGTAGCGGCAAAGGTATTGCGGAACGCATGGTAAGCGCCGAATAAGCCGGTAAAAGCATCTTTACGCACGCGCCGGTCGGCCGACATAATAAGGGCGCGATAACGGCCCTCACTTAGGGTGAGGATTTTGCCGTCTTCGCCTTTTATCTCCGGAAATGTCATATCGGCATGGGCCAGCATATTAAAGGCTGTCTCGGCCGCTTGGGTGATTTCGACAGAACGGGCCAGGATTTCTTCCTCGCCCGGAGATAAGATATGCTGTTTTTGGCGGATCAGATTGTCAAAATAAAAGCTGTATTCGGCTAGCGCCTGGTCTTGCCGGTAGGTTGCCAGTACCGCCGCCGGCATAGCCAGGATTTCCGGTTTGATAAAGGCGGCGGCCGCCCCTGTTTCTGCCAGCAGGCTTTCGGTTTTGCCAACAAGGGCCTGATATTTGGCGTTGGCTGAGTTCTCATCCCGCTGCAGGCGGGCATAGGCAAACAGTTTGCCGGCCAGGATATTGATTTCATCCCGCAGTTGTAAGCAAGCGGCCAGGGTTGCCGGCGACTGGGCCAGGGTCCCTTTATAGTTAGCCACAGTGGGGATAGCGCTTTTTACCTTAGCGAAATCGGCTCGCCATAACTGTTCACTGGCATAAATATCTTCAATCTGCCATTTATACTCACTTTGTATTTCATCACGGGCTGGCAATGCTGTGGCGGTTTGCGACATGAGAACACGTCCTTTCAGGAAATAAAATAATCTATACTATATATTGGCTGCAGGTGGTGGTATTTCCTGGTATAGCATGCCTGAACAAATTATTTTCTATACTTTAAAGTATTTCAGAATGCCTTCACAAATGCTTTCGGCCGCATTGTCCCGGCCATCCACACTGGACAGGAGCATTTCTTCCACCGCATTGGAGATAAACGCTACTTCAATCAGGATAGACGGCATGTTGGTATAGCGTAGCACATAAAAACTGGCAAAGCGGGCGCCCCTGTTTTTGGTGCCCAGTTTTTCCGCCAGGCATCGTTGTACGGCATTAGCGAGGTTTACCGAGTCTTTATCACCATAGTGAAAGGTTGTTGTGCCAGATGCTGTATTACTGGCAAAGGCGTCGTTATGGATACTGATAAATAAGTCGGCGTCCGCCTGATTAGCCGCTTCGACTCTTGCTCCCAGTTCTTCATTGGCTGTTGCATCTGTGTAGGCCACATCGGCATCTGTATCCCGGGTCATTACTATGGTGGCCCCGCTTTTTTCCAGTTTTTCCTTGAGCAGCAGGGCAATTGCCAAGGTATTATCCTTTTCCATCGTACCGGTCGGCCCGAGTGTTCCCAGGTCGCTGCCGCCATGCCCCGGGTCCAGGCAAATAACCTTGCCGGCCAGGCGGGCGTTTTCCTCTTCACTTCTTTCATCAGCATGATTATCGGCTGGCAGCCGCGGCATGGATGAATCTTTCGAGTTAATAAGCACCAGTTCCCGTTGTGCATCATAGCGGATTCCCCAGTTAAGAACCTTGGCCATATTACGGAGCGTTATTAATAAATCACGGTTGACGCGGGCGTTATCAGGCAGATAGCGCCCATCGATCATTATCCGCATACTGTTCACCATCCTCACAAAAGTATAAGTGAGCTACGGGGTATGTTTACCTTATTTTATTTTATGCGCAGCTTATTTTGATGGTGACTATCATTCTCTTAAAGTTAGAGAGGATATTTGACAAGCCCGCCCGAAACTACTATACTTGCAGGGAGATTATGGCATCGGGAGAGGACATATGAAGGTTCTGCTAGCAACATTAAATGCTAAATATATTCATTCATCACTGGCTCTGCAGGACTTAGCGGCTTATTGCCAGACTCCGGAATGGGATATTGCTGTCCGTGAATATACTGTAAATAACGGACTGCTGGAAATATTAAGTGATATCTATACTTGTCAGGCAGATATAGTTGGACTGGCCTGCTATATCTGGAATATTGAAGCCAGTCTGGCGCTGGCCGCTTTAATCAAGCAGGTGCAGCCGCAGGCCGTTATTGTGCTGGGCGGGCCGGAGGTATCCTATCAGCCTGAGGACATATTAGCCGGCAATGCTGCTGTTGACTATATCGTTTTGGGTGAAGGCGAACACACGCTTAAAAGATTACTGGCCCTGTTGTTTAACAACCAGGCAGTGAACAATAGTACCGGCTTGGCCTATCGCTGCCAGGGAGCAATTGTTGCAGGGCAGCCTCAGATAGTTGCCCGGTTAGACGATATTCCCTTTCCTTATATAGCAGCAGAAATGACACGCTTCAACAATAAAATTATCTATTATGAAAGTTCACGGGGCTGCCCATTTTCCTGCCAGTATTGTTTATCAAGCGCAACTACGGGGGTGCGCTTTTTGAGTCAGGAGCGAGTAATCAGTGATTTGGGATTTTTTATTAAACAGGATGTGCGGCAGGTTAAATTTGTTGACCGTACTTTTAATGCCCGCAAAGAACACTACTTTCCGATCCTGCAGTTCCTGGCCGGGCAAACCTGCCGGACCAATTTCCACTTTGAGATAGCGGCCGATATCTGGGATCAGGAAGTAGTGGAGTTTTTACAGCACGTTCCGCCCGGACGGTTTCAGTTTGAAATTGGTATTCAATCAACAAACGAACAGACGCTGGCTGCAATCAAGCGGCATAATAACTGGCCTAGAATTGCTGAACATGTAAGCAAGGTCCGCAGTTATGGCAATATCCATTTGCATTTGGACTTAATTGTGGGCTTACCCTATGAGAATATGGCCGTATTTGCCAAATCCTTTGACGAGGCGTATAGTCTGCAGCCTGAGATGCTGCAGCTAGGTTTTCTTAAATTGCTTAAGGGATCAGGCATCAGGCGCAAGGCCGCGGCTCATGGTTACATTTACATGGAGCATGCGCCCTATGAAGTGCTTGGCAACAACTATCTGGACTATGGACAAATCAGACGGCTCAAGCTGTTGGCAGAGGTATTTGAACAGGTTTATAACAGTGCCCGCTTTATTTATAGTTTGCCGTGGCTTATTGCTCTGGCCGGTGATGGCGCCTTTAATTTCTATTATAAATTAGCGTGTTATTGGGAACAGCATGGTTATCAGCTTGTTGCTCACAGCGGCAAAACACTTTATAAGTATATGGCCGAATTTTGTGCGGCCTTGTACCCTGAGGCCAGGCAGAACTATCTGGAGTTATTAAAATTTGATGCCCTTATGAGTGAAAACGGTGCGGTACGCCCGGAATTTTTGCCCTGGAATCAGCTGAATCAGGCGGCAACCGACCAATGGGCGGAATATAAAAACTCATTTTGGCGGGATACCATTCGGGTCCGGCGGTATTTGCCTGACTTTACATTTACTACGTGGCGGGAGCTTAAGAAGACTTTTCACGTTGAGGTGTTTAGTATAGATATACCAGCCTGCCTGAACGGGGCGGAGCATCCGGCAGACCGCAAAGCGGCGGTGCTTTTTTCTTACAAACATACTAAACCAACCTATCAGGTGATTAATGATGATGATTTCTGGACTTAGATATAATGCCTATTCTGAATACCTGCGCCAAAGATATGGTGAAAAAGTGTACAAACTGCCGGTCAGCCTGCCGGTGACCTGTCCCAACCGTGACGGTCAGTGCGGGCACGATGGCTGTGTGTTCTGCGGTGAGATTGGTGCCGGCTATGAAAACCTGCCGGCCTGGCTGACTGTCAGTGACCAGCTGTCCGCGAATAAAGCGCATATTGCCCCTAAATATAAAGCTAAAAAATTTATTCCTTATTTTCAAAATTTCAGCAATACCTATTTGCCTGTTGAACAGTTAAAGCGGCATGTCATCGAAGCCTGTCAGGAAGATATTGTGGCGATTGCGTTAGCTACCAGGCCGGACTGTATTAGTGACCGGTATTTGGCGATGCTGGCTGAGGTCAGGGAGAAGTACGGTATTGATATTAGCATTGAGCTGGGTCTGCAGACTGTAAATTATCATACTCTGGCCAAAATTAACCGGGGCCATACTCTGGCCGAGTTTATTGATGCGGCCCAGCGAATCAAATGCTGGCCGATAGAGGTGTGTGCCCATCTGATCCTCAACCTCCCCTGGGACGACATGACTGATGCCATTGAAAGTGCTAAAATTGTTTCCGCACTGAGGGTTGATCAGGTCAAGCTGCATGCTTTATATATTGTAAAAAACACGGTAATGGCCGACTGGTATCAAAACGGCGCAATTACGCTGATTAGTAAAGAGGAATACGTCACAAGAGTGGTTGCTTTTCTGGAACACCTTCACCCTGACATAGTGATCCAGCGTTTAATCGGGCGGGCCCCGGCAGCCAATACGCTGTTTACTAACTGGCAAACAGGCTGGTGGAAAATACGTGATGCTATTGAAGAACAATTACTTACACAGGATACCTGGCAAGGGAAAAAATGCCTTTATTTAAACGGACCGGCCGTAAGAAATATGGAACTGGGAACCATATGACCGATTTGTTAGAAAAAACTTTCTTTTCTGTTATTTGCTAAAGTTGTTTACAAAGATAACAAGAGTTGTTAATATTATAACTGCAGTTAAAAATTAAGGAGTGTGTAGTATTTAGAAATGAGAAAGCTTCAGTTACTGGAACAGATTGATAAACTGGCAGCATTACTTCATAGTCATGATTTAAAAGACCTTAACCTTACTAAAGGAACAGTTAATGAAATTCGTCAGAAACTGGATATTCTGACCGATGAATATATTCAATGCTACTGCTAACCAGCAAGAAACATCGCTTTCATACGATGTTTCTTATTTTTTTCCAGGATCAGAGCGTATGGCGGCTTGCTGATTTTCGCCTGACAGCGATACTGAGATAAATAACCCAATAGGATGGTTGACACCCGCGTTTGTGCATGTTAATATATGAAGGTCGGCTATGCAGATAACGACAATAACTTCCAAAAATAGTTATATTGACACATGAAATACGATGTGTTAACATAACTGAGCTATTGTTCTTACAGCAGCCATGATACGCCCGTGATCCTAGCGCATCCATGCGCGTCGGTCCCGGGCAAAGCGTATCGTCCTGATACGCCCGTGACACTAGCGCATCCATGCACGTCGTTCCCTGAAAACTGAACAATGTAAAGAAATGCATCATACAAAATGCCAGATGTGCGGTGTGCTGCTTGCAGCACAAGCAAAACAAATTTTGATTTAATTGAGCCGATAAAACGGCTTCAATATATATAGTCGTAACCGACTATGCACTTTATTGGAGAGTTTGATCCTGGCTCAGGACGAACGCTGGCGGCGTGCCTAACACATGCAAGTCGAACGGACGGTTTGGATGTTGGACTTTGGATATTGGAAATTGGAAAGAGAGAACGGGGGTAACCCTGGTTGCTTATCCAAAATCCAGCGTCTAAAGTCCAACATCCAGAAGTTAGTGGCGAACGGGTGAGTAACGCGTAGACAACCTGCCTCTTAGCTGGGGACAACACCGCGAAAGTGGTGCTAATACCGAATGTGGTAACTCGGTTGCATAACAGAGTTAAGAAAGATGGCCACTCTGAAGAAGCTATCGCTAAGAGATGGGTCTGCGTCTGATTAGCTGGTTGGTGAGGTAACGGCTCACCAAGGCGACGATCAGTAGCCGGTCTGAGAGGATGAACGGCCACACTGGGACTGAGACACGGCCCAGACTCCTACGGGAGGCAGCAGTGGGGAATCTTCCGCAATGGACGAAAGTCTGACGGAGCAACGCCGCGTGAGTGAAGAAGGCCTTCGGGTCGTAAAGCTCTGTCGTTTGGGACGAACGTGGTCTATGTGAATAATGTAGACTAATGACGGTACCAAAGGAGGAAGCCACGGCTAACTACGTGCCAGCAGCCGCGGTAATACGTAGGTGGCAAGCGTTGTCCGGAATTATTGGGCGTAAAGGGCGTGTAGGTGGCCTGGTAAGTCGTGTGTCTAAGTGCGAAGCTTAACTTCGTATGGGCGCAGGAAACTGTCAGGCTTGAGTGCAGGAGAGGAAAGTGGAATTCCCAGTGTAGCGGTGAAATGCGTAGATATTGGGAGGAACACCAGTGGCGAAGGCGACTTTCTGGACTGTGTCTGACACTGAGGCGCGAAAGCCAGGGGAGCGAACGGGATTAGATACCCCGGTAGTCCTGGCCGTAAACGATGGGTACTAGGTGTAGAGGGTATCGACCCCTTCTGTGCCGGAGTTAACGCAATAAGTACCCCGCCTGGGGAGTACGGCCGCAAGGTTGAAACTCAAAGGAATTGACGGGGGCCCGCACAAGCGGTGGAGTATGTGGTTTAATTCGACGCAACGCGAAGAACCTTACCAGGGCTTGACATTGAGCGAAAGGTTCAGAGATGAATCCCTATCTACGGATACGCGAAAACAGGTGGTGCATGGCTGTCGTCAGCTCGTGTCGTGAGATGTTGGGTTAAGTCCCGCAACGAGCGCAACCCTTATCCTTTGTTGCCAGCGCGTAAAGGCGGGAACTCAAGGGAGACTGCCGCAGAGAATGCGGAGGAAGGCGGGGATGACGTCAAGTCATCATGCCCCTAATGTCCTGGGCTACACACGTACTACAATGGGCTTAAACAAAGCGAAGCAAGCCTGCGAAGGTAAGCAAAACGCAGAAATAAGCTCTCAGTTCGGATCGGAGGCTGCAACTCGCCTCCGTGAAGTCGGAATCGCTAGTAATCGCAGGTCAGCATACTGCGGTGAATACGTTCCCGGGCCTTGTACACACCGCCCGTCACACCACGAAAGTCAGTCACACCCGAAGCCGGTGGGGTAACCGCAAGGAACTAGCCGTCTAAGGTGGGGCCGATGATTGGGGTGAAGTCGTAACAAGGTAGCCGTATCGGAAGGTGCGGCTGGATCACCTCCTTTCTAGGGATATAAGCATAAGCAGAGAGCCGAGTTTTTAGGAGCGAAAGCGACGCGGAAACTCGTGCGAATCGCTTAGTTCTGAGCGTAAGCGATAAGCAGAGAACCCAAGAGGGCGAGCCGCGAGGCGAAGTCTGATTGGTGTGAATCGCTTAGTTCTTAGCGCAAGCGAAGAACCTTATTATCTAAGCGAGCTCAATTCCAGGTCGGTACATCCTGGCAGATGCAGACCATTTACATTGTTTGGTTTTGAGGGAATGCTCATTAAATATTTCTTTGGCAAAATCGCGTTAACGGGTTGCATCGTTCGCGATGGGGGTCCAAAGGTAGAGAGCGCTATAATTCTCTTGAGGCTGTCATAAGCGAGTATCGCTAAGCAACACAGCGAGGGCGAGTTTTTATACAGCTGAATTTTTTTGGGCCTATAGCTCAGCTGGTTAGAGCGCACGCCTGATAAGCGTGAGGTCAGTGGTTCAAGTCCACTTAGGCCCACCATTTTAGATATTGGATATTAGACTTTGGACATTGGAGTGAAAAACCTGTCTAATATCTAAATCCAACATCTAACATCTAATACGGGGGCGTAGCTCAGCTGGGAGAGCACCTGCCTTGCAAGCAGGGGGTCAGCGGTTCGATCCCGCTCGTCTCCACCATATATCCAGTGACGATAGCTGTGGGAAAGCAGTTAAGCGCACAACGCCGAAGCTACTTGGCTGGAAACGGCCCGGGAGAGTAGAAAGAAAAAACACTCACTTGTCGTGAGTGTTTTTTCTGCCATGTAGGAGGCAAGGCTTAGGCCGTTCAAAGGTAAGGGTCAGAGGCAACGGCACTAGGACTAGGGAAAAGTGACGGAACAAGCCAGCCCCACAGGAATTTAACTACTGTTCAATTATTTCTGAGAAATAGATTACAGTGACAATATCATCGGAATGAATTGATTTTTGATAAATTTTCTCAAAAAAATTCAGCAATTCTTCTTTGGTTTTTATTTCAGGGTTCTGATGATCTAAGTCGTGTGTGGTGAGGTCGGAAAATTTTTTTATTAATACCCGGTCAATCATAGCAGAATATAATTTTCTTTTTGTTTTAAATTTTTCACCCACAGTTATCCAAACTATAGAATTTTCCGGATAAGTATTTCTCATATCTCCCGGGCGTATAGTACAGTTTTTTTGACGGCTGATTAATAACTTTTCATGATTTGGTGATTGAAAGTTAAGTGCAAACATAGAGTCGCCTCCTTGATAGCTAATCATTACTTTTATATAACATTATATTCCTTAGTTAAGAGTTTATCAAAGAAAAAATAATTAACCGACAAAAAAAACTAATTTCAGAAGCTGTTTGCTGGACTTGAGTGCTAAGAGTAGTCATATTTAACAATGTTTTTCTTAAATATTGTTGACGTAGTATCAAGTAAATGATACTATAGTAAAGCTGTCAGTTTTTCGACAACAAAGGAACATGAAATATTATGTTGACAATATAGGATAAACATGATAGCATATAAAAGCTGTCAAATTCCCGATAGTGTGAATAGTATAAAGCTGCTGCGAGTGCCAAAACGAATCGTCCGGGATATGCCCGTCTGTGGGCTGTTGTAAAGTGCCAGCACAAAAGCCTTCGGTACAATAAACTGTTAAAAGTTACAAGTTGCAAACAGCGAGTAATTATGATATTATATAGTTCCGTCCCAAAAACAAAACATTATAATAATTTAGCAGCTATTTAGACGTCGACCTACTAGCTCAGTTGGTAGAGCACCTGACTTTTAATCAGGGTGTCCCGCGTTCGAGTCGCGGGTGGGTCACCATAAGCAGCGAACCAAGTTCTCACGAGCCGATAGGCGAAATGAGAACTTGAGTGAGTCGCTTACTTCCGAGCCTTGTTAGAATTGTTCATGGCCCGTTGGTCAAGCGGTTAAGACACCGCCCTTTCACGGCGGTATCAAGGGTTCGATTCCCTTACGGGTCACCATGCTGGATAGTAGATGTTAGACGTTGGATAGTGGAAGCTACATCTAAAATCCAACGTCTACTATCCAAAATCCAAAACACGGGCGATTAGCTCAGCCGGGAGAGCGCCTGCCTTACAAGCAGGATGTCGGCGGTTCGATCCCGTCATCGCCCACCATAAGCAGAGAACCCAAGAAGGCGAGCTGTTAGGCGAAGCCTGATTGGGTGAATCGCTTAGTTCTGAGCGGTAGCGATAAGCAGAGAATCCAAGAAGGCGAGCCGTGAGGCGAAGGCTGATTGGTGTGAATCGCTTAGTTCTGAGCGGTAGCGAAGAACCTCCTTAAATCCGGTTATCAACAATCCTATTATCAACTTTTTGGCCCTGTGGTGTAGCGGTCTAACATGCCGCCCTGTCACGGCGGAGACCGACGGTTCAAATCCGTTCAGGGTCGCCATTACAATTCCAGCCTTTTTTAAAAACGGGAAATTGCGGTACTGCTTATTGCAGTATTGAGGAAAGTCCAGACTGCCACAACCTGAGATGGTTGTAATGTTCGTGCTCATCGCAAGATGAGGCAGAGCTAAGCTCTGACGACGGCGAAATCGACTCACGCAGCCGAAAGTAGCCATAAAGTGCACAGAGAATGAGTAGACTGGCGACAGTCTAGTGAAAAGTGGTAAACTCCACGAGGCAGAAACCCAAATTTTGGTAGGGGAACTTCCTGTAGGGAATTGAACCGAAGGGAAGAACGCAGCAGCTGCGTTAGATAAATAATTTCCTAAAACAGAAACTGGCTTACGGTTTTTAATGAAGGCTGTAATATATAAGATGACTCCGTAGCTCAGCTGGATAGAGCGTTTGACTACGAATCAAAAGGCCGCAGGTTCGAATCCTGCCGGGGTCGCCACCTTTCCTTAATCTCCTGCGGGTGGCTAGAAATGTCCATATGCTAGGCGCGACGAGAACCGTAGCGGCGGCGTACACGGAGTACGTTGAGCAACGGATCGCAGGAGCAACAACGCAGATGGGCGTTTATAGACAGCTGCACATGCCTCGGTAGCTCAGTCGGTAGAGCAGAGGACTGAAAATCCTCGTGTCGACAGTTCGATTCTGTCCTGAGGCACCATATTTATGCTGGCGTAGCTCAATTGGTAGAGCAGCTGACTTGTAATCAGCAGGTTGGGGGTTCAATTCCTCTCGCCAGCTCCATCCAAATATGGAGGGATTCCCGAGTGGCTAAAGGGAGCAGACTGTAAATCTGCCGTCTTTGACTTCGGTGGTTCGAATCCACCTCCCTCCACCAATCACAATCTTATAACATCGCGGGGTGGAGCAGTTGGTAGCTCGTCGGGCTCATAACCCGAAGGTCACAGGTTCAAGTCCTGTCCCCGCAACCAAAGTAATTTACGTGCTTTATAGGTTCTAACCTGAATTTATAAAGCACAGCTTTATAAAGAAACGAACTCCATTAACCCCGCCATCTGCGACAAGCCAACTATCTGCCACGCAGCCGCAAACGGCTTAGTAGTGTCCAGATGCGAGGCGCACCGGAAAAGCGTGCAGCGCGGCGCACTGGGAAGTGCGTAAGCAAACGCTTTGAGGAGCAACGAAGCAGATGGGCGCTAATAAGTCGTTTGCGCTATTTGCTGGTGTAGCTCAGTCGGTAGAGCGTATCCTTGGTAAGGATAAGGCCACCGGTTCAATCCCGGTCACTAGCTCCAGCTTAATATGGCGGCGTAGCTCAGCTGGCTAGAGCATTCGGTTCATACCCGAAGTGTCCGGGGTTCAAATCCCTGCGCCGCCACCAACTCTAGTATGCGGGTGTAGCTCAATGGTAGAGCACTAGCCTTCCAAGCTAGCTACGAGGGTTCGATTCCCTTCACCCGCTCCATTTATTTATTTTTTTCGGGGCGTGGCTCAGTTTGGTAGAGTACCTGGCTTGGGACCAGGGGGTCGCAGGTTCGAATCCTGCCGCTCCGACCAGTTCACTAGCGCATCCCTGCGCGCGTCGTTTACATTGTTTGGTATGGCCAAACCCCCTGTACAGCCGGTGAGCTGTGCAGGGGGTTTGGTTGTTGATGGTTTATTTATTGCTGAGAGCGGCTGCGGTCCCGGAATAGGAGCGACATAGAGTAAATACCGGCTAGGCCGACAAGGCTGTACACAATGCGGCTTAAGAAAGATTGCTGTCCACCAAAAATGGTTGCTACCAGATCAAAACTGAATAAGCCGACTAGCAGCCAGTTCAATGCTCCGACAATGACAAGGATTAAGGCAATCCTATCCATATAACTCCTCCTTTTTAAAGCTCGAATTATAGTCTTCTATACCTATTATGACCAAATTATTTAATAATACATCCCACAAATGCTGGTGAGTTTGCCTTTTTTTTACGCTGTACCATATAGCTGAATTATGATATAATTTTATTCTATAATAGTATTGAAATAAAGTATAAAAATATATATAAAAATAAATAAGAAAGGGCGCATTAGGAAATGGCGAGAAAAAATATTAACTGGGTTGTTGGTGGTCTGACACTGATGCTCACCCTTGCTAGCTTGTTTGGCGGACAATTGTTATGGAATAAATATGCGGTAGTTAATCCAATTAACAATGCAGTGCAAAGTATTAAGGGCGTTGAATCTGTTGCTGTAAGCCGTCTAAATGAACAGGGAGATAGTAAAAATATTAAAATATATGTAAAACTTGCTCAGGTAGCGAATTTACAGAAGTTGTATGCTGAGTTGGAGGAGGCATTAAAACAGGTACACAGGCCCCAGCGATATGAGCTTGTTATCCAGGATAGCCGGACACCGGAGCTGGAGCAATTTTACCATTCTATTCATTATTCGGTGCAGGAAGCTGTTTTTACCGGCAATTTTACAGCAATGGCCGGGAGTATTGCAGCTAAGGCAGGCAGTGCCGGTGTAGAAGCGCAGACCTATGTAGACACCAAAAATATTTACTTACAAATGACCAAAGGAACAAATGAAATGTATGTGGTGGTTACCCGTGACAGTAATAGAGCGGGGGTGCAATAAATGCAATATCCTGAGATAATTTGTGGCATAGGTGCTGCTATCCTGATATTCCTGGCAATACAAGGGATTGATCTGTTACCGGTATTTTTTTTGGCCGGCTTAGCGGCTGCATTTTGGATCGTGCATAACAGGCGTACCGGCAATAAATCTTTTATCAGCGCTGCCAAAAGGACGGCGGAAGAACAACTGGTAAGCTTTGATGATATTGGCGGGCAAGATATGGCCAAAGGTGAACTTTGTGAAGCTCTGGAATTTGTTAAAGATGTTGAACGTATTAAGACATTAGGAATTCGTCCGCTTAAAGGTATCTTACTTAATGGCCCGCCAGGCACAGGCAAAACGCTGCTTGCCAAAGCAGCAGCCCAGTTTACCGGCTCAGCTTTTTTAGCAGTCAGTGGCTCTGAGTTTGTTGAAATGTATGTTGGTGTTGGTGCCCAGCGGGTGCGTCAGCTATTTAAGCAGGCCCGTGATGTCGCCAAACGTAACGATAAGACCAATGCGGTTATTTTTATTGATGAGATTGAAGTATTAGGCGGCAAACGCGGTCAAAATGCCGGGCACATGGAATATGACCAGACTTTAAATGAGCTTTTGGTACAAATGGACGGTATATCGGAGAATGATGCCATACGCGTTTTAGTGATTGGCGCAACGAATCGAATTGATATTCTTGACTCGGCGCTTCTGCGACCGGGGCGCTTTGATCGTCAGGTTAAGGTTGACTTACCTGATAAAAAAGGCCGGCTAAAGGTTCTCCAATTGCATACCCGCAACAAACCGCTGGCTGACGATGTCTCCCTTGCCGATGTGGCTAATGACACCTTTGGCTTTTCCGGTGCTCATCTGGAAAGTGTGACTAATGAAGCGGCTATTCTGGCTTTTAGGGAAAGCTCCGGGGTTATTACTGCTCAACATTTGCGCAGCGCTGTGGAAAAAGTAATTATGGGCGAGAAGCTTGACCGAATACCAAATGCAGAGGAAAAAAAGCGGATAGCCATTCATGAGGCTGGGCATGCCCTGGTGAGTGAGTATACTTTGCCAGGCTCAGTAGCCAGCGTCAATGTGGCCGCTCGTGGCAATGCCCTGGGCTATGTCAGGCAGACTCAGCAGGATGACATCTATTTATATACTGCTGATTATATTAATAGCAAAATAGCAGTTGCTATAGCCGGTGCGCTTGCTGAAGAGCTTTTTCTTGGCACGCGCAGCACCGGGGCGGCCAATGACTTTAAGCAGGCTGCCGATATGGCTAAACAAATAGTATTTGGCGGTATGTCTGAGCTTGGCATTGTATCACCTGCTGATATACCCCAGGAATTACTGCATAATACAATCACTGCTATTTTTAAGCAGGTTGAAGCGGAGGTAAGAACTGTACTGACTGATCAGCAGACACCTTTTACCCGGATTGTAGATACCTTGCTTGCTAAAGAAGTCATCTCCGGGGCGGAGGTTCGGGCTTTTATACAGGGGGATGAACAAGCTGCATAGACGGCCGCCGCCGGCGGGGTGCTTTTTTCTGCATATTCCTGCCCCTTGGGGAGAATAATCTTTGATATGATAAACACAACAATTCTATTAGGCGGTGGTGCATCTGCCGCCGAGGGCGCACCGGTACAAAACCTGCTGTTTAAGAAATATTTTAAAGCCCTCCGGGAAAAGAAAAACTACAGCGATCGCAAGCGGGTAAGCGAGCTTTGTGACTATTTTAAGCAAATGTTTTTTATTGATGTGCTTCAGGATGATCTGGATGCCATTGAGTTTCCAACCTTTGAAGAGGCGATTGGCCTCTTGGACTTAGCGGTTCGGAAACGGCAGTCTTTTAAAGAGTTTGATCTTGAAAACATTGCCAAGAGCAGTAATCGCATCGGGTTTATTAGGCAATATCTGGTGTTGTTAATGGCTGAGGTACTGGAAGATAGGACCGCAGCCGTAAAGGGGCTGCACCGTGTTTTAGTAGACCGGCTGAGCGAACTTGGCTGTCTGGCGGACACCGTATTTCTATCTACTAATTATGATGTATTAATCGATCAGGCGCTGATCGGCAGAAATGATATTGCGGTTGATTATGGTATAGACTTTAGTAATTATCAAAGTCCGGCCTGCTCCGCCCACCAGCATAAACCTGTTATTAACCTGTATAAAGTACATGGTTCACTTAATTGGTCCTATTGCCCCACTTGCAATACATTAAAGTTACTTAACTGCCAGCAGGGACTTCTGCGCTTGCATACAGAGCCGTCACAGGCGCTGTGTGCAAACTGCCAGTCCATAAAAATGCCGGTGATTGTACCACCGACATTTTTTAAAAATATGTCCAATAATTTCATAAATATAGTCTGGCATAAAACTGAAACCTGCCTGCGTGATGTCAGTCATATCATTTTCTGCGGTTATTCCTTCCCTGACGCAGACATGCATATTAAATATCTCTTAAAGCGGATTCAAACCAATCGCCCTGATCGTCTGCGCATCACGGTAATTAATAATTATCCTGGAAAAAAGCAGGAGAAGATCGATGAGGAACAGAAACGGTATACCCGGTTTTTGGGAACCGGTATCCGCTATACTGATAATACCTTTGAAGATTTCTGCAGGCAGCCGGAAAACTTCCTCTAAGCAAACAAGGCTTACGCCGAGCCTCAGCGAAAGCCTTGGTGCCTTTAGCCAGTAGCCAGGCGGAAAGCCAAATTTTTTCACACAGAATAAAATTCGCCGCAGACTTATGCACAATATGCGGGCATAAGCTGCGGCGAATTTACTTATTTTTTGTTAAAGGCCAGCAAAAAAACATTGTTGCCATGTTTAACAGCAAACTCTTTCTCGAATTTTTCAATGGTGTTAAGCTCCGCGGCAGATAAAGCGGCAAAGTTTACCTTGTTGGCAGCAGACATGCTAATAACCCCTTTCTATAATGAATGATTTGTCATTACTTTTTCCCATTATAGAAATTATATGCCTGTGCTTATTATAGACGGCCGCTGCAGTTTAAGACATTGCGGATTTTGTGTTTAACCATACCTGTAATGGCCGCACGGGCAGGTTTGAGATACTGACGAGGATCAAAGTCGGCTGGATTCTTGGACAGGTGTTCTCTGATTGACGCCGTCATAGCCAAACGCAGATCAGTATCAATATTAATTTTACATACGCCCAGTTGGCCGGCTCGGCGCAGCATATCTTCAGGTACACCTTGCGCACCCTTTAACTGACCGCCATAATTATTGCATTTCTCCACAAACTCAGGCAGTACGGTGGAGGCACCGTGCAGCACCAGGGGAAAAGCGGGGAGCAGTCTGGAGATAGTTGCTAAGCGGTCAAAATCGAGGTTGCTCTCACCTTTGAATTTATAGGCCCCATGGCTGGTGCCGATAGCGATTGCCAAGGAATCCACACCGGTTCTTTCCACAAACTCAACAGCCTGATCCGGATCGGTATATGTAGCGTCTTTAGTACTGACATTAACAGCGTCTTCGATACCCGCCAGGCGGCCAAGTTCAGCCTCGACCACAACGCCGCGCCCGTGGGCGTATTCCACTACTTTTCTGGTAAGGGCAATGTTTTCTTCAAATGGTAGTTTGGAACCGTCGATCATGACTGAGGTAAAACCCCCGTCAATACAGGATTTGCAGATTTCAAAATCTTCACCGTGATCAAGATGTAAGCAAATCGGCAGGCCTGAATCTTCTATAGCTGCTTCAACCAGCTTCATTAAATAGATATGTTTAGCATATTTGCGGGCACCGGCCGACACCTGGAGGATAAGCGGAGCCCGCTCTTCTTTGGCTGCATCAACAATACCCTGGATGATTTCCATGTTATTAACATTAAATGCGCCAACAGCGTATTGCCCTTCATACGCTTTTTTAAACATGTCTTTTGAAGTAACTAATGACAAATGAAATCCCTCCTATTTTTCCCCCTGGGGGATCAGATATATGATAGCATATTACCCCATACATTATAGCATATTTGTAACCTGATCGCCAAGCTGGCTTAAAAGATCTGTTAAATCTTGGGGCAGAGGGCTGATAATTTCGGTAATCTGCTGCGTAATTGGGTGTAGTAAGCTGAGGCTGGCAGCATGTAATGCCTGGCGCTGAATTAGATTTACCGGTCCACCGTACAAATCATCGCCTAACAGCGGGCAGCCAATATGACTGAAATGTACCCGTATCTGATGAGTACGGCCGGTTGCCAGAATAATTTCCAGTAAGCTGGCATTTTTATAGGCTGCAAGCAGGTTATAATGGGTGATTGCCTGTTGGCCGGCCAACGTGACCTGGCGTTCAATAATGCTTCCCGGCTTGCGGCCAATAGGCATGTTGAGGGTACCTTTGTCCGGCTGAGGCCGGCCGGCGGCGGCGGCCAGGTAAGTTTTCAGCAGGTGCTGCTGGTTTTGATTCAGCCAGTGCTGAATGTCAGGCCGTTTAGCAATAAGTACTAAGCCTGACGTATTGCGGTCCAGCCTGTTGACGGGATGAAAATCGCAGGCATAGTTATTTTGCCGGTAATAATGCATAACCGCATTGGCCAGGGTGCCTGACGGCTGCCCCGCTGCCGGGTGCACCAGCATACCGGCCGGCTTGTCTGCGGCTAACAGCCATTCATCCTCGTAGGCAATGGCCAGTGGTAACGCTTCTGCCGTAATTGTTGTGGCCTGCGGCCAGGTGGCGGTAACGATATCACCTGGATACACCAAGTCATGCGTTGCTGCGGGGCAGCCATTTAGGCTGAGTGTTCCGCTGTGTTTGATCTTACGCCACAATGTCAGCGATATTCCTGCCTGGCGGCGCAAAAACTCTTTTACCGGTAACGGGGAGCAGGTTGGTGGTACTGGGAAATCCGGCATGGCAACTCCTTGAATAATTAATTCGACTGAAATAGTATTCGTATTATCCGGATTTAAATCCTTTATTTAGAAAACCTGGCTGGGGCCAAGTCCTCCAGGACGCCGGCCCAAGCCAGGTTTTTCTTAGCCCGTGGATTATAGGCTGAATTTTATAAATTCTGATGGGATAAAGAAAACACGGCTTGCGCCGAGCCCTTGACGAAAGCGTAAGCCGATGCTGCCCTTAGCCAGGGAAGTTATACTTTCTATCCTGAAAAATAGTGGTTTTCATTCCTGGCTGGTGCCGTTGTAACTGACATGACTGTCTATCAGGATAAAAAGGAGGCTGGTGCCTCCTTTTAATAATGGAGTATTATATCATATTTTCTATCATGCCAACTATCGCTGCTATATGCTCCCGCTCCCTAGCAATAGATTCTTTGATATAATCTCCCATTGGGTTTGATCTTAAGCCATAGAAGTAGACAAAACGGCGATGACGCCGAACAAGTCCTGTGAGGAGTGATAATAGTAACAGGCGATTGCCGTAAAAATGCCGTTCAGTATCTGCCGGCTCATAATCAATTATTTTAGAATCGTGTTTTTTCATAACTGCTGCCAGGTGCTCATCGTGCATGCAGATCATGTGAATTACATCCAGATATCCTTCCCAGTGAGTTGCGGCCATGGTGTTAAGTGCATCACGTACGCCATCGCTTGTATGTTCAGCGGCTTCAACAGTTGTGAGCATAAGTTCAAGCTGTTCAATAGCTTCCTGATGCAAAGTAATCATGTGCGACGGATCAACCGTTAACAACCTGCGGCTGAAAGGTTTTTTCATCGTGTATCATCTCCTCTGACAAGGCGTTCGGGAATTAGCGGCGCCCTTTGAATGGAGCGATGAACCGGATCATTTTGATTGGCACATGCAGTGAAATAGAACGACGGCAATATGTGCTGTTAACAATGATGTAATCGCACCCTACATAGCAAATTGTACCGCAGAAAGTAGAGCCCTTGCGGTCAATCATAGCATCAGTGCCAATGATGACTTCATCGCCTAAAAAACAAAGCAAGCGATCTTTAAAGTTATCCCGGTACATCTTGTAAGACATGGGGTCATCCATGTATTGATCGTCACAGCACATCATGTCTTTATCCGGATAGTCACAGCACATTTTGTCTTCCGGGCCATACCAATGCGGATATTTAGTTTCCATAAATATCAATAACCTCCTTTATTTACCTCAGGACAAATGATGAATTTTATATAAACTGTTTCTACTTCAGCATATGAATTTCTAAAACATAATGTTACAACCGTTAACAATTTAGACTGAATTATAATGTGCTTACTTATTCTTAGAAAAAACCTACTGCAACTATAGCCAATCAATAAGAATGGCTTTTAAACATGCCGTTATACGCTTTGTTGCTGGCTGGCTGACTTTTATAGCCCACAGTCCCTGACTCATGTTTATTTGGCGGCGATTGCTTTTTCGACAAATAGTGATAGCAGGAAAAAACTGCGTAACAGCGAATAGTTAACCTATTATGGGTTTAGGCAGGTGAATCTTCAGTAATGGAGTTTATAAAAAACAGCAATTTTATTCTCATGGGCTTTTTAGTGTGGCTGATCATTGCGCCCCGCGCTGCTAGTCCGCGTTATGGTGAATTATTTCTGGCCTATATGACCGCGCTCCTATTCAGTTTAATAGGTAGTTCAGAGATTATGATGCAAAAGCCGATTGCCTTTTTCTTTACTTTAGGGGGAGTGCTGGCTTTTTGTTATGTAGTGGCGCGTAAAACAATAAGAATAACAATTCGAAAATAGGGAGGTTGCTCCATGGCTGAGAAAAAGCCTCCTGGCGGCGGGCGAGGCAGAGACAGTAATTCCGGCGAGCGGGCTGAAGTCCGTTATTTTAAAGGGGAAGAGCAATTTGAACGCTGGCGGAAAGAATTTGTTCAACATCAGGATTATGAGCTTAAGCTGGCTGCGGTTAGCAAACTTAGCTATGAGCCTGCTGATTATCAAACCCAGTTGGTCCGTCAAGCGTATGGTGAACTCAAATTAACCGATTATAGCCACCTTGCGGGCCAGGCTAAAACTAAAGTCGAGTCCGAGTATGTATACCCGATTATCACCAGAATAGCAGCAATTGTGTTTCTGCTGGGTATATTGGTTATACTTTTCAGCCCTGTAACTCTGCTCCTGACGGCAGCGCTTGGCGTTGCTGCCGGTGTATCACTATACTTTACCATTAAAGACCGGGATGCAGCGATCATCCGCGCCGAGCAGGCGGCAGAGGCGGAAGCGTTCCGGCGTAATGAACAAGAGCGGTTAGTCTATGAGGAAGCTAAAAAACGGCATGAAGAACTGGAAAATACCCGCATAACACGGATTGAAAAACTGTTGGCAGGGGAAACAAGCGCTGTAAGGTCCAGACTGGATGAAGTCTTAAACCAATTGAGATTACCGATGGTTGTTGAAGTTGACATTGATTTTCACGTCAATATTCCGTTAATCAGGGTGTGGCTGCCGCCAAAAACAGTCATTCCCCGCCAGACTTGTGAAATGCTGCCTTCAGGGCGTATTCAATATCAGGATAAAGATAGCCGGGTATATAATAAACAATATTTTGAACTTTGTGCAGCGATTATGCTGCAAATAGCAGCCGCAGTTTTGGCCAATATTCCATCCTTTCAGGAAGCATATGCAGCCGGTATTGTGAATAGTGAATTTAGTGACGATTGTATTCTTGCCGTAAGAGTAGCCAGAGATAAAATTGAAAATATTAACAGCGCAGCCAACGCAATCGCCGGTATGCAGGCCCTTGATGCAGTATATGAGTGTGACACCTCTTTAGTGCTATATCCTGTCGATATGCTGCGGCCGCCGGAATGGGAAGACATTGAACAGCAAATGTTAAAAAGCTTGCGGGTGCGAATATTTAAATAAAAATCACAAAATAATAGATGGGTCCAATAAAGATTTGTTTCCAGTCAGGCTGCTGGTTAACGCCGCCAAGCCGGCGTTTAACTTCCCGTTTAGCCCGGTATCCTGCCTGAATTTTATTGATACTGGAAATTTTGCAAAATCCATGATCGTTAAAAGGAATTTTAGGTTTTTATGGAGAATAATTATTTCTAACCTATTTGGTAAATTAATACTAAACATCTAAGGGGGAATAGTAAATGAAAATTGCAGATTTAGTGCAGAGTGCCGACTGGAAAGCGGAAAAGCATGTGCCGGTGATCGAAGCACCGGCGCAAGCTAAGGCCGGAGAGAAAGTTACGGTTGAGGTCGGTGTTGGCAAGGAAATTGCACATCCGAACACAACCGAACATCATATCCGCTGGATCAAGCTTTTCTTCAAGCCGGATAATACAAAATTTGCTTACGAGGTTGCCACCTTTGATTTTGCTGCTCACGGCGAATCCACTGAGGGTGCCAATAAAGGCCCGGTTTATTCTGAGTCATTTGCTAAAGCTGTAGTTAAACTGAATGTTTCCGGCACTTTTGTAGCGGAAGCGTACTGTAATATTCATGGCTTATGGGAAGGGTCCCAAGCCATCTCGATCACAGAATAATACTGCTGGCAAAAACCAGGGCGCTTGCTCCCTGGTTTTTGTATTTTTAATAGGTGGCTGTGTTATTACTACTAAATAGGGTGCTAAACAATTAATTTTTGCGATTTTGTCCACTGCTAGAAGGATATTGTTTCTAGGTGGAGAATATAAACTGCCATGCTAAATTGAATACTGCATACTAAAGGGGGATAGGCATGGCACTAATTGTAAAAAAATTTGGCGGAAGCTCAGTGGCTACACCAGAAAAAATTATGGCAGTTGCCAAAAGGGTATTACAAGAAAAGAATCCTGATGATAAAATAGTTGTTGTAGTATCGGCAATGGGGGATACTACCGATGAATTAGTCGGTTTGGCCGCGGCTATTACTGATAAGACTTCCGGCCGGGAAATGGATATGCTTCTGGCAACAGGTGAGCAGGTGTCAATCGCACTTTTAGCCATGGCATTTGCCGAACTGGGACAACCGGCAGTGTCCATGACCGGCTTTCAGGCTGGTATTGCCACAAATGAAACATTTAACAAGGCCAAGATTACAGGGATTACTCCCGACAAAGTATGGCAGGAACTTAATGCCGGCAAGATTGTGGTCATAGCAGGTTTTCAGGGGCTGACAGAAACCGGTGAGATTACTACTTTAGGCCGGGGCGGCTCCGACACCACTGCCGTTGCCATTGCTGCCGGACTGAAAGCAGACCACTGTGAGATTTATACTGATGTTGACGGTATTTATTCCTCTGACCCCCGGGTTGTTGCCACAGCCAGACGTATGAAAGAGATTACTTATAACGAAATGCTCGAGATGGCCCGGCTTGGTGCCGGTGTCATGCACCCGCGGTCAGTGGAGCTTGGTAAACATTATGACATGCCAATCCATGTCCGCTCCACTTTTACCTGTGATTCCGGTACATTTATCAGGGAGGAATATACAATGGAAGAAAAAGAGTTTGTCATTCGTGGCGTAACACATGATGCCAATGTAGCAAAGATTGCCGTGTTGGGCGTTCCTGACCGGCCAGGGATGGCCTATAAGATATTTTCTGCTTTGGCAGAAGCTAACATCGATGTTGATATGATCGTTCAGAGCGTCCGGGCCTTGGACAAACATATTATCGATGTGGTGTTTACCATTTCCCAGGGCGATGTTCCCCAGGCCGGGAGCATTTTAGAGAAGCTCAATGCAGAAATGAATTTTAGTGGTTTAACAATTGAAGAACAGGTAGCCAAAGTGTCAGTTATTGGTGCCGGTATGCTGGGAAATCCGGGCATTGCTGCCGCTACCTTCGGCGCACTGGCAGATGCCGGTATTAATATTGAAGTTATTAGTACTTCAGAAATAAGTATTTCCTGTCTCGTTGCAGCAGATAAGGCGAAAGAGGCTGTCAACGCCATACATAACCGTTTTTTTCCTGTTTAAAGCAGTGCAGACACAAATAAAGCAGTGCAGACACAAAAACAGTCCCGCTAAGCGGGATTGTTTTTTTTTACTCGCTATATCTATAGGGGTTAGTATTAGAAAACTACCTTACATTACCATGCCTAATCGATGTCGAATTAGAAGGAGTTATATCGGCAATATAGAATTACATAAAACGTAAAGTGGTAAACTAGAAAAAGCTGCTGCTTTATAGGTAACCGCTCCGCATACTCCGCTAAAATGGCGGCATGCATAAGAATAATGTTCAGGCGGAAATGCTGCTCAGGGTATAGCCAAGTAGCTGTGAGGAAACGTGGACACTCATCAGGAACAGCTGATATCCTCCCAGTAAACAAGCCGGACAGGTTCAGGCGGCAACCTTGCTTTCCAGGACTTATACCAGAATAAACTAAAATTACTGAGGAGGATGACACGTGAAAAAGAAACTGCTTGCTGCTGCCGTAATGGCAGCCCTGACTGTATCGGCTGCTTCCGTACTTGCTGCCGCTCCTACCTTTGCCGGTGATGCGAACATCGAATATCGCAACCAGGATGGCAGCGGCGATTATCTTACTAACCGTATCCGGTTGAATGTAGAATCGCAGATTGATGACAATTTCTACATCCATGGCCGTGTAAGAATGGATAATGACCTGAGAAACGGCAGTGCCGGCAACGAAACTACGTTTGACCAAGCCTACATTGGGGCTCAAGCCGGTCAGTTCGATGCCCGGGTGGGTAAACAATCACTGTTTGTCGGTAAAGGTCTGTTGCTGGATGAGGATAAATTTACCGGTGCCCAGGTCGGTATTGCTCTTGAGGGAGCATCTGTGAATGGTTTCTATGGCAAAGACCCTGCTGATGCCAAAACCCGTTTTGCTGATGTAAGCAGTGCCATTGGCAATGTAAATGTTGGTGCCACATTCCTGAAAGAGGCAGATAACAACTACTATGCTCTTAATGCTGACACCAAACTGGCAGACAACGTTGTTTTCAATGTTGAATATGCAAAAAATGATACCCTGAGCCAGGATGGTTATCTGGCTGAGGTTGCTGTTGGCGAAGCTGCTAAAAAAGGCGATTTCCAATATGCAGTATCTTATCGTGATATTGATGCCGGCGCTCTGCCTGATTTCACTACCGACAGCTGGTACCAAGACTCCAAGGGCTTCCGGGTAAAAGGCATTTACAAGGTAGCCGATGCAGCCACGTTAACAGCTTACCAGGATCTTGGCGAAAAACAAAATGGCGCTGACCATAACCGTACCAACATAGAATTTGCAGTAAATTTCTAACCCAATAAACTAACTTTTTTGACTCAGGGGGACGGTTCTCCTGAGTCATTTTTTTGCAAAGTAAAACTTAGGATTTTTATACAAATATTACAATGTATCTAAAGCTAAATAAAAGGCATTCTATAATCAGGCACCAAAAATATAAATTAAATGGAGGTTTTGCGTAATGTCAAGGAGCAAAAAACCAGTGAACCCTTCGGCGCAAAGTGGCCTCGATCGTCTGAAAGAAGAAACGGCTGCCGAGCTTGGTCTTAAAGACTACAAAAACACTTATAAAGGCGCCCTTACTTCAGCTGACAATGGCCGGGTAGGCGGTCACATGGTCCGCAAAATGATTGAAGCTCAGGAAACCAAATTTAACGGAACCAGCAACCAGGCTACGGGCAGCACTTTGACAGCCCAATATGATGTGAACAAGAAATCCTAAGCAGGACAAGCAGGCGTAAGCCTGCTTTTTCTTTTAATTAATTAAGTTTACTACAAATTCTAACAGGAAATATAATGGCGTAGCCAGAATAGGTATATAATATGCATGTTACACACTATTTGCTATGTCTTATCGGCAATATTACATATGCTGTATCTTTAATAAGGAGGGTAATGCGTGGAAACTGCATTAATAAAAAACTTATCCCGCCATGTTGGTGAGCAGGTGGCTGTCAAGGGATGGGTTTACAATCAGCGTTCTTCCGGAAAAATCGTATTTTTGATTATCCGGGATGGCTCCGGGTTGATGCAAGGTGTAGTAGCGAAGCAGGAAATAGGCGAAATGGTGTTTGCCGCCGCTAAAAAGCTAACCCAGGAAAGCGCTGTTATCGTTACAGGTATAGTACGGGAAGAGCCACGGTCAGTCGGCGGTTATGAAATGCAGGTAACTCATATGGAGATTGTCAGTATTGCTGAAGATTATCCTATTACCCATAAGGAACATGGGGTGGACTTTTTGGCTGAGCACCGGCATCTCTGGATTCGAACTCCCCGCCAGGCGGCAGTGCTGCGCATCCGTTCCGAGATTGAGCACGCATTGAGGAATTTTTTTTATGAGCGTGATTTTGTCCTGGCTGACGCCCCGATTATCACACCGTCGGCCTGTGAGGGGACAACAAATTTATTTGCCCTTGATTATCATGGGGAAAAAGGCTATTTGTCCCAAAGCGGGCAGCTATACAATGAAGCCAATGCTATGGCTTTAGGGCGGATCTATTGCTTTGGTCCCACTTTCCGGGCGGAAAAATCCAAAACCCGGCGCCATCTGCTGGAGTTCTGGATGATGGAAGCCGAAATGGCTTATTATGATATTGATGCCAATATCCAGCTGCAGGAAGAAATGATTTATTATGTGATTCAGCGAGTGCTCGCAAAATGCCAAAATGAGCTTAACACTCTGGACCGGGATATTGAAAAGCTAAAGGCGGTCACAGTGCCTTTTCCGCGCATCAGTTATACGGAGGCGGTTGAACTGCTTAAACAGGGCGGTGAGGATTTTACCTGGGGCGAGGACTTTGGCGCACCCCATGAAACGATTATTTCCAGTCATTTCGCTGCCCCGGTTTTTGTCCATCGCTATCCCACTGCCATTAAAGCTTTTTATATGAAACCAGATCCGGAAAATCCCCAGGTAGTGCTGGGGGCTGACCTGCTGGCGCCTGAGGGTTACGGTGAAATTATCGGCGGCGGTCAGCGCATTGACGATCTGGCGCTGCTTGAACAACGCCTGGCAGAACACAAATTACCCCAAGAAGCCTTTGCCTGGTATCTGGATTTGCGACGGTTTGGAACAGTGCCGCATTCTGGTTTTGGTCTGGGCCTGGAGCGGACAGTTGCCTGGCTGTGCGGCCTGGAGCATATCCGTGAGACTATACCGTTCCCGCGCATGCTGCATAAGATGTATCCCTGAGTTGAAGTTCTTAATTTACATATTAGATAACCAACAACCCGGGATTTTAAATAATAATAAAATATTAATAAGTTAATACAGGGGGAGAAAAAATGACAATAAGTATCGCCGCAACACATGCAAGAGGAAAATTCGCTACAGATAAAATCTTTGGTGCCGCCGCCGCCGCCAATCTGGCTGTTGGCAAATATGGCAAAGACAAAGTAATTAATGCCACAATCGGTGCGATTCTGGACGATAATGAAGCGCTGGTATGCCTGCCTACGGTAGAAAAAGTATTCCGCACTCTACCGATCAATGAGGTAATTAATTATGCGCCTATTGCCGGGCTGCCGGAATTTCTGGAAGCGGCTATGGCGCTGACCTTTGGTGACAACCGGCCTGAGGCGTACACAAATGCGGTTGCAACTTCCGGCGGTTCCGGGGTACTTCACCATACTATCTGGAATTATTCAGAGATTGGTGATAAAATTTTGACTTCTGACTGGTATTGGGGTCCTTACAAGGTGTTGTGTGAAGATGCCCTGCGCAAGCTGGACACCTTTACCTTGTTTGACGAAAACCAGAATTTTAATAGTAAAGCCTTTGAGGCCAAGGTCAATGAACTGCTTGTCAAACAAGACAGCCTGGTAACCATCCTCAATACTCCGGCCCACAATCCCACCGGCTATAGCATCAGTGACAGTGAATGGGACAACATCCTCGATGTTGTTAAGGCGGCAGCGAAAAATGAAGCTAAGCGTATCGTCATTCTGGTCGATGCAGCTTATCTGGATTATGCCGGCGAGAAAAATGAATGCCGTGCATTTTTAAAGAAATTCAGCAATCTGCCTGATAATGTTCTTATCATTCTGGCCTTCAGCATGTCGAAAAGCTATACAATGTACGGGCAGCGTACCGGGGCTATGATCGGCATTTCCCGGAGCCAGGCGGTCATTAAAGAATTTGCAGATATTAACCAGTATAGCAGCCGTGCAACCTGGTCCAACATCAACCGGGGCTGTATGCGCCTCTTGGCTACGGTTTATAATGATAAAGCAACACTGGCTCAGGTGGAGCAGGAGCGAGCCCATTATTACTCGCTCATTCGTGAGCGGTCCCAAATTTTTGTCCGCGAAGCCAAAGCTGCCAATCTCCGCATGCTGCCTTATATAGCTGGATTTTTCCTGACAATTCCCGCGGCGGATCCGGATGCCGTATGCGGTAAACTGCATGACGACCACATTTTTGCTGTACCGCTTGGCAAGGGTGTGCGTGTTGCCGTATGCGCAGTTCCTTCGGCTAAAATTACCGGCATGGCCGGTAAAGTGGCTCAGGCTTTGGCTGCCGTCGAGAAATAACTCATATAAAATTGAAGATTGCTGCGTTGTGCCGGTAATGAGGCGGGAGATACACTCCGTCATTACCGGCACAGCGCAGCAATCTTTTTTTCTGTCACACCCTTATGAGAGATACATAATATATTATAAGAATTTTTCTGGGTAATTTATAGAAAAGCCAATCAGGACATAGCCGGAATCTATATGAATGAGGTGAGAAATGTGGCTGACAATCTGGCGATTGCCAATATTCAGGGTGGTCCGCTTGCTCCGGATATTAAAGGGGCTGTAAGTTTCCGGAGCGTGCAAGGCGGCACAAAAGTAACTGTTGAGGTATGGGGCCTGCCTGCATACCGGCCGGCAGCGGACCGGCAGCAGCCAGTCGGACCCCACGGTTTTCACATTCATGAGTTTGGCACCTGTAAGGTGGGTGATTTGTCCAACCCGTTTATGGCAGCCGGTGGGCATTGGAATCCTGGCAATCAGCCTCACGGTAATCATGCCGGCGATTTGCCGGTGATTTTTTCCCATAAGGGTTTTGCCTATATGAGTTTTTTTACTGACAAATTTACTGTACAGGATATTATTGGTAAGAGCGTGATTATCCATGAAAACCCGGATGATTTTCGAACACAGCCGGCCGGCAATTCCGGTCGGCGCCTGGCATGTGGTGTTATTAGAAGGGGCCGTGATATTTAAAGAGTCACCACTGTTTGAATAGTTAGGTACGGGAAATACTATCTACCAAAGGAGGTCGAGCATAATGAGCTGCCATCACAACAATATTTTTGATGACACCACATTTGAGTTTCCTCGTACCGGTTTTTGGCTTGTGCATATCTTTGGTGCCTGTTTTTTCTTGTTGCTGGGGATGCGGCTGGCTGTGAGAAGAGCACCGCTGCCGATCATTGCCTACCGTTTGTTTAAGTTATTGCGCTAATGCTGTGTGGTAAAATGGCAACTGCCTGTAAGCGAGCAGTTGCTGTTTTTTTTATCCTGATGGAATGTATAACTTTCGCCCGGATAAGGGCAGCACCGGCTTACGCTTGCGCCCAAGGCCCGGCGCAAGCCGTGTTTTCTGTACATGATCAGACAGTATACGGTTTCTGATCATAAGTAAGAGCGCCTATACCCTAAAGGGCACCGGCGGCTTCTGCCGGCGTCCTAACGGACTGGGCGTAAGCCAGGTTTTTCTAATTACTTGCTACTGAGCAGGGGGCAGGAAATCCGGGGCATATAGTTGAATTTATATATATATAGTTAAAGAGAGTTTTGGCGATAGTAAGGGGGCCGTCAGGTGTCAGAAAAAATTAATGTAACATTTTCTAATGGCCGCGTTACCGGGTATGACAAGGGGGTAAGTCTGGTAGCGGTTAGCCGGGATGCCGCGCACAGATATACTACACCGGTGGTGGCAGCCAAAGTGAACAATGCAATAAGAGATTTGCAAAGTGTCCTTGACCAGGACAGCGTGGTGGACTTTCTTGACCTTCGCACCGATGAGGGCATGAAGGTTTACCAAAGAAGCTTAACCTTCGTCATGATTGCAGCAGCGCAGGAGTTGTTTCCGGGCGGTGAAGTAACGGTTGAGCATTCGCTAAGTAAAGGCCTGTATTGCGAGCTGCATCATGGACGGGAGGTTACGCCTGAGGATATTGCCAGACTTGACCGGCAGATGCGGCAGATTATTATGGAAGACCGTCAGATTATCCGCCAGACTTTGCCCAGGGCGGAAGCGATCGAGTTGTTTAAAGCAGCCGGACAAAAGGAGAAAGTAAGCCTGCTCGAGCAGATTGACCGGGAAATGGTCAGTATTTACTATTGTGGTGAGGTATATGACTATTTTTATGGTACGATGACGCCATCCACTGCTTATCTTAAGGTGTTTGAACTTAAATATTACCCGCCGGGGATAATTTTGCGGCTGCCGGAAAAAGAGAATCCGGACCTGCTGCCTAAGTTTACTGAAAATCCCAAGTTATTTAAGGTGTTTCAGGAGGGGGCCCAGTGGGGAAATATTTTAAAATGCGGTTATGTTCCCAATCTTAATGAGTATAGTAAAACCGATGAGATAAAAAACATTGTCAGAGTGGCAGAGGCCCTGCATGAAAAAAAGGTGGCCCAGATTGCTGACTTTGTGTCTTCCCATCGCAATGAGGTCAGAGTAATTTTAGTGGCCGGACCATCATCGTCAGGCAAAACCACATTTGCCCAACGCCTTAATATTCAACTGCGAGTCAATGGGGTCTGGCCGGTGCCTGTTTCCCTGGATGATTATTTTGTGGACCGCTGCCACACCCCTCTTGACGAACACGGTGATTATGACTTTGAAGCCATTGAAGCCATTGACCTGGATTTGTTTAATGCTCATCTGGCCAGGATTTTAGCCGGTGAAGAAGTGGAATTGCCGACCTTTAATTTTAAAACAGGTGAACGGGAGTACCGCGGCCACCGGATTAAGGTGGATAAAGGCCAGCCGCTGATTATCGAAGGCATCCACGGCCTCAATGAGCGCTTAACAACCTCTGTACCCAGGCACTGTAAGATCAAAATCTATGTCAGCGCCCTGACCCAGTTGTCAATTGATAATCATAACCGGATTCCGACAACCGACACCAGACTGATCAGGCGGATTGTCCGCGACAGTCAATTCCGGTCTCATGATGCCCTCATGACGCTGAAGATGTGGCCGTCTGTCCGCCGGGGTGAAGAACGCAATATTTTTCCGTTCCAGGAAGAAGCCGATTTAATGTTTAACTCGGCGCTAATTTATGAGCTGGCAGTGTTAAAGAAATATGCTGAACCGTTACTGGGCAAGGTTACCCAGGCCAACCCTGAATATTCGGAGGCCAGGAGGCTGCTTAATTTTCTGGAGTATTTTAGGCCTGTTGAGGATGATGAAATTCCCAATAATTCGATCCTGCGCGAGTTTATCGGTAAATCCTGCTTCGACAAGAATTAAACATAGTAACAAATTACCCCGGCTTTGGGCAGCCGGGGTATATTTATTGGGAAAGTTTACGGGCTAAGATGGCCGCCATTTTACTGGTACCCGTCATGGACGGCATGCCGTGATAATGCCCAAGTTTGGCCAAGATTGAATAAACCTGCGGATTTTCTACAGGCGTATGGGCATGCGCGGCATGGCTGTAATCGTTTACATGGCCGGTGCCCTGTTCTGCCGGAATTATGCGGCCCGGTCCACCCACACACCCACCTTTGCAGGCCATGCCTTCAATAAAATTAGCCTCTAATCTGCCGGCTCTAATTTCTTCCAGCAGTTTAGTACAGTCCGGGATGCCGTCAACTTTGACCGGTTTGAATTTTTCGGCCCGCCGGGGGATCAGTTTCTCCAGGGTAGTTCCAACCGCCTCGCTTACCCCGCCGGTTCGGGCATAAAGGCGGCCACCCCAGGAGGCCAATGGGTTTTCTTCGTCAGGCTCTGCGGCCGGATTGATTGCGGCCGCGGCCAAGAGCGTCTGCAGCTCCTGAAAGGTAAGCACAAAATCAATCGCACCTTTCAGGTCAGGCAGCTGAGCTTCGGATTTTTTAGCAACACAGGGACCGATAAACACTACCTTGGCGTCCGGCTCGAGCTCTTTAATCACCCGGCCGGAGGCAATCATCGGGGATACGGAGGGCGAAATATGACCTAGTAAGTCAGGGAATTTGTTTTCAATCAGTTTAATCCAAATAGGGCAGCAGCAGCTGGTAATCAAAAAATCATGGGCATCCTTAACATGTTCATCGTATTCAAAGGCTTCTTTAATGGTAATCAGGTCTGCATATAAAGCGGTTTCCACCATTTCAGCAAACCCCAGCTTAAGCAGGGCGCTGCGCAGTTTGCCGGCAGTAACTGCCGGACCTAATTGCCCGGCAAAGGCCGGGGCCACTGACGCGTACACTTTGTGGCTATGCTGGCGGAGCAGGCGGATAAGCGGGACAAACTGAGATTTATCCGCCAGCGCACCAAACTCACAGGCACTGATACAATAGCCGTCGTGAGCGCACTTGCTTTTGTCAATCGAAGGCCGGCCAAGCTCATCGCGGGTGATCGCACTAAGGGGGCAGGCTTTCTCACATTCTGCGCCCCGGCATTCCCGGCAAGCGTCGGGGTTGGCAACAACAACAGGCTCGCTGCCCATTAAAGCCTCTTCATCATACTCATTGAGCACCTCTTCGGAATTGTTGGGCTCCAGACCCATCGCAATGCGAATCTGATTGGCGACAAGCCGGCGTGTGGCCTTATCATCAAATTCATGCTGTAATAAACGGCATATTTCTTCTTTACGTTCAAATAGCTGGCCTTCCCAGGCGGCCTTTGCTACCTGGTACAGGATGCGTGGTCTAATATTGAGATCCGGCGGGGTACTTTTTGCCATAGTTATCACCTATCCACTTTGCTATTGTAGCTGATTATGGGTTATGACTAAGCTGGAGAAAGTACTGTTGTAGTTTGTGTATTTTTTTGTTATTGTAGTAACTGTGTGCAAAAAAATGATTAGGAGTTTATATGAGCCAAAAACCAGGATTAAAAAAAGATCTTAATTTGCTGGCCGGGATGGCATTGGTGGTGGGGATGGTAATCGGTTCCGGTATTTTTATGAAACCGGGAATCGTAATAGCCGCCGCCGGCGATTCAACAATGGCGCTTATTGCCTGGGGCGTAGGCGGGCTGATCACTATTGCTGCCGGTCTTACTGTTGCCGAGCTGGGGGCGCAAATCCCGCGCACAGGCGGGCTGTATGCCTATCTGGACGAAGTCTACGGCAAGATGTGGGGCTACCTGTTTGGCTGGGTGCAAACCTTAATTTACGGCCCGGCGACAACCGGCGCGCTCGGCCTTTATTTTTCCTCTTTATTGTTGCCGTTTTTTAATTTGCCGGCAACCTGGAAACTGCCTGTGGCGATAGCGGCGGTTGGCTTTTTAGCCGGGGTTAATGCCTTAGGGGCCAAGTACGGCGGTTTTATCCAGTCGGTGTCGACAGTGGCTAAGCTTGTGCCGATTGTGGTTATTGCTGTGTTTGGGTTATGGAAAGGCAATGGTCAGGTTCTCGGTATGCCGGGCGGGGGAGTAGAAGCCGCCGGTATGGGGGCTGCCGTTTTGGCTACTTTGTGGGCTTATGACGGCTGGATTAACGTTAGTTTTGTTGCCGGCGAGATGAAGAATCCGGCCAGAGAGCTGCCGCGCTCGATTATTTTTGGTTTAGGTATTGTTATGATTGTTTATCTTGCTGTCAATATTGCGCTGCTGCATTTGCTGCCGGCAGCGGAGATCGCCCTGTTGGGAAGCCGGGCGGCCGGTACCGCAGCCGGGTTGTTATTTGGTGAAATGGGCGGCCGGCTTATCAGCATCGGTATCCTGATTTCAATTTTCGGTGCCCTTAACGGTTATATTTTAACAGGGGCCCGGGTACCCTATGCCATGGCTCGGAATGGCCTGCTGCCCGGAGCGAAACTGTTGGGACAGGCCCATAAAAGGTCGGGGGCGCCGGCTAATGCTCTGGTACTTGGATTCCTGCTGTCTACAGCCCTGATGACACTCGGCGATCCTGACCGGTTGACAGATATGGCGATGTTTATTATTTGGATATTTTATATCTTAGCCTTTGTGGCTGTGTTTATTTTGCGGCAACGCAAGCCTGAGGTTAGACGCCCCTATAGTGTTCCCGGATATCCGGTCATACCTGCCATTGCCATCTTAGGTTCAGTGTACATTGCCTTCAGTATGCTCACCAATAGCCCCGGCGATGCTATCTGGGCTCTTGGTATTACGCTGACCGGCATTCCGGTATACCTGCTGCTGACTAAAAACAAATAGTGCCGGCGATCAGCGCAGCAGCTGATTTTGTCAGCGGCTAAAAGCAACCAGGTGTGAAAGAACATTTCTTTCCACCTGGTTTTTGCTGACTAAATTTCAGACTGCTGAACAAACTAATTCTGAGGATCAGGCGAGGTGTTAAGACATGGAGAATGTTTGCCCGCTATGCAATGCGTTGCGGCCGGTTGAAAAAAAATGTCCTGTTTGCAATCAGCTTCTGGTCGACGGCGGTTCATTGAATAATTATCTTGGTCCATACAGCCCCTACGGAGAAACAGCGTTATTGCCGTTTCAGTCAGCGGGGCAATGTATCCATCTTTTGTATTGTCCGGTATGTGCTTATGATATCCGGGTAACCCTGGCCCTTGTGAATATTTAAAGGGGATAAAAGCCGGCAAATCGGCAGATAATATCAAAAAAGTGAAGGAGTGAGCTGTATGTCCAATCCAGTGGTTAAGTGTAGTGTTGATCAATGTACCCACTATATGCCTGGTGATCAGTGTATGGCGGCAAAAATAAGCGTGTATAATGATGAAGAGGAAGGTACCTCAAGTAAGCCACGGGATACCCTGTGTAAAGCCTTCCATCACCGTAAAACAGTGGGCGATATGATTGGTGCTTTCCACAATGCCAATATCGGCGGCTCCATGTCGGCCGCTTTTTTGGAAGGAACCCAAATCACGCCGGCAGTAGAATGTTTTGTTAATAACTGTAAATACTGGAACGATGGCAACTATTGCAAGGCGGAGCAAATTCATGTAGCTGGTTTCAATGCTTCTAAAACTGCCGATACTGACTGTGAGACCTTTCAGTCTGTAGAATAATTGATTGGTGAGAATAAGCCGCTAACATCATTGATGATGTTAGCGGCTTATTCGTTCTAGTACTTCATCTTGCTGAAGTACTAGTTATGGCAGCCGCACTGACAATGATCGTCATGGTCAGCCACTTTGACGGAATCCAGCTGGGTTTTGACCTGGACTTTTATATGATCAATGTAACGGCGGCGGAGCTCTGCCTGTTCAGCGCGTTCACTGTCGGTGAGACCGGGAGCACGGCTTTTTTTAGCTAATTCGTTGATCCTGGCAATGACGGCAGGAGTTATCATCAACGGCACCTCGCTTTTCTTATATATAGGCCTGCATAGAAAAATACTAGCAAATTATTGACAAATGTGCAAGCATGACGGAAAATAACAATTACAGGAAAGCTATTTTTTAGTTGGGAAAGGTGAGAATATATGAAGAAGTGGCGTTGTAATGTATGTGGTCACATCCATGAAGGCGATCAGCCCCCGGCAGAATGCCCGATTTGCGGTGTTGGGCCTGAGGATTTCGCTGTTGAGCAGGAACCGGCTGCCAAGCTGCCGGTGGCGGCAAAACGCTGGAAATGCACAGTGTGTGATTATGTTCATGAGGGTGATCATCCGCCGGACAAATGCCCCCTCTGTGGTGTGGGGCCTGAACTTTTTGTCTTGCTGCTGGACGAAACCAGACAATTAACCAGAGCGGCAGTAGCCGAGGCCGGTCAGGATACTGCTCATTCGGCACTTGATAAAATAAGCTACGGGCTATATATCGTTAGTTCAATAAAGGATAATAATATCAACGGGCAATGCTGCAATACAGTGTTTCAGGTGACCAGCAAACCGCTGCGGATCTCAATTTGTCTGAATAAAAACAATCTTACCCATGAGTATGTCATGGCGAGCGGTGTATTTGCCGTTTCCATGCTCGGCAGTGATCAAACCGCTGCGGTTCACCGTTTTGGTTATAAATCAGGCCGTGATACGGATAAGTTTGCCGGTGTCGATTATATTGCCGGCCAAAACGGCTGTCCGATTCTTACCAACTGTCTGGCGTATGTGGAAGCGAGGGTAATGCCGGAGAAAATGGTCGATGTGGGCAGCCATACTTTATTTATTGCTGATGTTACCGCCGGCAGAATGGTAGCAAATGCCGAGGCACTGACATATAGTTTATACAGGAGTAGTAAACGTTAAAGGGTGATGGCTTTGTATGAGCTGATCATTATTGGCGGGGGGCCGGCGGGAATGACGGCGGCCGTGTATGCAGCGCGCAAGCAGATGAAGGCCCTGATGGTGATGAAAGAGTTTGGCGGCCAGCCGATGTGGACGATGGATATTGAGAACTATATGGGCTATCAGTTTGTTACCGGTCCGGAACTGATGGCGAAGTTTGATGAGCAGGTGCAAAAATTTCCCATTGATATAAAATATGAGGAAGTTACGGCGCTTGCTGTTCTGCCTGACGGCAGCTTTACCGTCACCAGCGATGGCGGCGAATATCAGGCTAAAACCGTCATTGTGGCTTCAGGCAAGCGGCCTCGCCGCCTGGAAGTGCCCGGAGAACTCGAGTTCACGGGCCGGGGTGTCAGTTATTGCGCTACTTGTGATGGCCCGCTGTTTGCGGGTAAGGCTGTAGCCGTCATTGGCGGCGGCAACTCGGCCCTGCAGGCGGCGATTGAGGTCAGTAAGGTCGCGGCTAAGGTATATCTCATCTCCTTAATGAACGATTATAAGGCCGATCCGATCATTATTGAAAAACTGAAAGCATTACAACAACCGGTTACCGAGCTTATAGGCTATACAACTAAGGCTGTTAAAGGCTCACAGGCTGTGGAAAAGCTGGTTATTGTGAAAAATGGTGACAGTAATGAAATCGAACTTGCGGTACAGGGTGTATTCGTGGAGATCGGCTTAATGCCTAACTCGGAATATTGTGAGGGGCTGCTGGCTTTTAATGAAGACCGGGAAGTGATTGCCGATTGCCGCACGCGCACCAATATTCCGGGTTTGTTTGCCGCCGGTGATGTCAATAACGGCCCTGACAAGCAAATTGTCATAGCTGCCGGTGACGGTGCGAAAGCGGCCCTGGTTGCCTATGAATACCTGCTGCATAGGCGCAGAGCCGATTAGAAAGTAATAGTTTGCATGCACAAACTGACACCGGCCACGTGCGGCCGGTGTTTTTTCTTTACATTTACTTGGCTTTTCCGGGAAAACGAGTATAATATTATCATACCATCCAGTCATAATACAACAATTTATGGAGTGTGAGAACATGAAAACTGTCATAACAATTGTCGGGCAGGACAGAGTAGGCATTATTGCCATGGTCAGCAACATTTTGGCTGAGAACAATGTTAATATCCTTAATATCAATCAGAATATCCTAGATGGCTTTTTTAATATGGTGATGCTGGTGGATATGACGCAGTCCATCATCAGCCTGAAAGATCTGGGCGAGCTGCTGCGCGGCAAGGGCGCTGCCATGGGCCTTGATATTAAAGTACAGCATGAAGATATATTCCGCAGTATGCACCGGATATAGGCAGGAGGACAAAAACAATGTTCACATTACAGGATGTTCATGAAACCAATCGCATGATTGATGAGAACAAGCTTGATATCCGGACAATTACCATGGGTATCAGCCTGCGCGACTGCGGTGACCCGGATAGTAAGGTCCTTTGCCGGAATATTTATGACAAGGTGACCCGCACCGCGGAAAAATTGGTTAAAACCGGAGAAGATATAGAGGCTGAATATGGGATTCCGATTATCAACAAACGGATTTCGGTAACCCCGATTGCCATTGCTGCCGAGAGCAGCCGGGCCGACAGCTATGTGCCGGTGGCTCAGGCGCTGGACGCCGCCGCCAAGGAGGTCGGCGTCAATTTTATCGGCGGTTTTTCGGCGCTTGTGGAAAAAGGCTACACCAAGGGGGATCATATCCTGATCCGCTCTATCCCTGAGGCGCTGGCTGTGACGGAACGGGTCTGTTCTTCTGTCAATCTGGGCTCAACCAAAGCCGGGATTAATATGGACTGTGTTCGCGAAATGGGCGAGATTATCAAACGTACGGCCGAACTGACCAAAGACAAAGATGCTTTGGGCTGTGCCAAGCTGGTGGTATTTGCCAATGTGCCTGAGGACAATCCCTTTATGGCCGGTGCCTTCCACGGGGTGGGTGAGCCTGAGACCACGATTCATGTTGGTGTAAGCGGTCCGGGTGTTGTCAAGCGGGCCCTGGAGGATGTGCGGGGGCGGGACTTCAGCACTGTAGCGGAAACAATTAAACGCACTGCTTTTAAGATTACCCGGGTTGGCCAGCTGGTGGCGCAGGAAGCAGCCCGGCGGTTAGGCTATCCCTTCGGCATTATTGATTTATCGCTGGCACCGACACCGGCGGTTGGCGACAGCGTGGCCCATATTCTGGAGGAAATGGGCATCGAAAGCTGCGGGGCGCCGGGGACAACAGCCGCGCTGGCGCTGTTAAATGATGCGGTTAAAAAAGGCGGTCTGATGGCCTCTTCTCATGTCGGCGGTCTGAGCGGGGCCTTTATCCCGGTAAGTGAGGATGCCGGGATGATTGCCGCGGTTGAGCGCGGCAGCCTGACGTTGGAAAAACTGGAAGCGATGACCTGTGTGTGCTCAGTCGGTCTGGACATGATTGCCGTACCCGGCGATACCTCGGCTGCTACCATTGCGGCAATTATTGCGGATGAGGCCGCGATCGGCATGATTAATAACAAAACGACCGCCGTGCGGATTATCCCTGTACCCGGCAAAGTAGTAGGTGATACGGTTGAGTTCGGCGGCCTGTTGGGGTATTGCCCGATTATTCCTGTCAGCAAATTCAAATCAGATGATTTTATTGCCCGGGGTGGACGGATTCCGGCCCCGCTTCGCAGTCTGACCAACTAAAGAAGGTTAAAAAAGGCGGGATTGCTTCTGTACAGAGCAGTCCCGCCTTTTTCGATCCCGGTATCAGAAGGTTTCGTTTGCTTCCCGGTGCTTCACAATGGCATCAAGCCTGGCCTCGTTGGTTTGGGCTCCGGTCCAGAGCTCTTTAAATGCAGTCGAACTTTTGAAGCTGGCGCTCCAGAGATAGGAATCCTCCGGGGTATAATAAGCAAAGATGATCCCCTGGTTTAAGCCCGTGGGCATAGTGCCCTCATCATTGGTAATCAGGGCATAATTTCCGGCCGGGGTAAGCTCAATGCCCGGCACAATCAGGCCATCGTCAATCTCTGTTTCTTCAAAACCCAGCGATTCGTAAAAAGATACAATAGTTTCACTGCTCATTACGTATCATCTCCCTATGCTAATTGAAATGGGTACCTTTGCCATATTAAAGGGTTTGTTCCCTCTAACGTTGAATTAAGTCATGAGAACCGGTAAAAAAAGACAACATTAAATGGGGTGATCAACATGGATCATACAATTGATTTATTCGGTGTTATTGACAGGCTTAAACAGCTTGTTGCAGAAATAGGCAAATTCCAACAGGAAAACCTGGGGAGCGCCAAGCTGGCCTTGGCTGTAAAATCAACCGCGATTGATATCGTCACTGAAATTGACAAAAAATCAGAAGCAAAGCTTATTGCTTTTGTCAAAGAATATTATCCGGCCCATGCAATCCTTGCGGAAGAGTCCGGACGGTCGGCGGCGCAGTCGGACTATCTATGGATTATTGACCCCCTGGACGGTACCACAAACTATGCCCAGGGTTTGCCGATATTTTCGGTCTCAATTGCCCTTGCCTATCGCGGACAAACGATTCTCGGCCTGGTTTACGCGCCTGTCCTTGCTGAACTATATTATGCGGTGCGAGGGCAAGGGGCATTCTTAAATGACAGGCCTATTCATGTCGCCGCCAAAACCAATTTGCTGGACAGCGTGCTGGCAACCGGTTTTCCCTATGATGTGGCCGAACATCCAGTCAATAATATAGACTATTTTACCAGGTTATTGCCCAAAACGCGAGCAATACGGAGATTTGGCTCAGCTGCCTACGATTTAGCCAGCGTAGCCTGCGGACGGTTTGACGGTTACTGGGAACTAAATCTCTCACCCTGGGATGCGGCTGCCGGAATTTTGCTGGTGGAGGAAGCCGGCGGTACTGTCCAGCCTTTCCGCCAAGACCGGAAGGTTTCCATCATTGCTGGTAATAATACCATTGTGGGGCAAATTTATAACGAGATAAAAACGCTGCAATAGCTGGAGGTTGACTATATACTATTATGACGACAAACTTTGAACAATTAGGGCTGATTGCGCCACTGACCGCCGGGATAACCGCTGCCGGTATCGCTGTCCCGACTGCCATCCAGGCGGAGGTTATCCCGGCAGCGCTGGCCGGTAAAGATATTATCGGGCAATCACCGACCGGCACCGGCAAAACCCTGGCTTATCTGCTGCCGCTTTTCCAAAAAATTGAACCTGCCAAACGCGAGACCCAGGGGCTGATTCTTGCCCCCACCCATGAGCTGGCGATTCAGATCCAGCGGCAAATCGAGTTGTTGATAACCAATTCAGGGCTGCCGATAACGGCGACCCCGATTATTGGTGATGTCAACATTATGCGGCAAATTGATAAACTTAAGGAAAAGCCGCATATCATTACCGGTTCGGGCGGGCGAATCCTGGAGTTGATCCAAAAAAAGAAGATCAACTCCCAGACGATTAAAACAATTATTCTTGATGAAGCAGACCGGCTGCTTGATGATAAAAACGCAGATAACGTCAGAGCAGTCATCAAGACCACGCAAAAAGACCGCCAGCTGCTGGCTTTTTCGGCGACAATACCCCCGGCAGCACTAGGCCGGGTGCAGGAATTGATGCGCAGCCCGGTTGAGATACTGTCAGCCCGGAGTAAGCCTGAGGATAAGCCTGATATCAAACATGTCTATTTTGTGTCCGACCGGCGGGATAAATTTGAGGCCCTGCGCAAAATAGTGAACAGCATTCATATTGACCAGGCCCTGGTGTTCATCAATCGCAGTGCTGATGTGGAGCTAACCGTCGATAAACTTAACTATCACGGCTTAATAGCAGCCGGGATTCATGGAAAATTTCTTAAAGAAGACCGGAAAAAAGCCATGGAGGGATTCAGGAACGGTAAGCTGCAACTGCTGGTGGCTTCCGATTTGGCGGCCAGGGGGCTTGATATCCCCGGGGTTGAGTATGTTTTCCATTTAGACTTGCCGGAAGACCCGGAAATCTACCTGCACCGGTCCGGACGAACCGGGCGGGCCGGTGCCAGTGGGGTGTCGATCGCCATTATCACACCGCGGGAGGCGGCGCTAATTGATCACTATGAGCAGGTCTTACAAATAAAAATGCTGCCTAAGTACGTTAGTCACGGTAAAGTTTTTGATAAGAGAACTGCCCATAGGCCTAAATAACCAATGCTAAACGGTACTGGTGAATCAGTACCGTTTCATAATGTCCAGACGGCATTATTGGTTATTTATCGCCGGTGTGCCACCGTTTCACCACTATTTTGCTTATTCTTAGTAGTGGCAGACACGCCGATAGTTATGGTAGAATGTAAGATGGTATAGGGTGGAGACAGTAATTCCGCCGCTTTTTTAAACCAGTTAAGAATGGTTGAGGTGTGACTTTGAGATTATATATTGCAGAAAAACCGAGCATGGCTGCCGAAATCGCCAAATGCCTGCCGGGGCCGGTAAGCCGCAAAGACGGTTACATCAATACCGGCGGCGGCATTATTACCTGGGGCTATGGACATATTCTGCGCCAGGCCGAGCCTGACGAATATGACGCTAAGTATGGAAAATGGCGGGCCGAGGACTTGCCGATTATTCCCCGCAGCTGGAAGCTGCTGGTGGCCGATTCCTGTAAAAAACAGTTCGAAATTATCAAATCGCTGATTGATCAGGCCAGCGAAATTGTTCATGCCGGTGACCCTGACCGGGAAGGACAGCTGCTGATCGATGAAGTACTTGACTATGTAAATAATCAGAAACCGGTGCACCGGATTCTGTTAAATGCCCTTGACGAGCAGAGCATCAAAAAAGCGATTAACAGCCTGCGCGACAACCGGGATTTTTATAACCTGAAGCAATCGGCCCTGGCCAGATCCCGGGCCGACTGGCTGATTGGCATGAACTTATCCCGGGCCTATACCCTGGCGGCGCAGCAGGCCGGGCACCGGACGACACTGCCGGTGGGACGGGTTAAAACACCAACGCTGGCGCTGGTTGTCCGCCGGGAGCGAGAGATTGAAGGGTTCAAACCGGCCGACTATTTTACCCTGAAAGCCGATTTCGTCCATAACGATATCGTATTTACCGCTTACTGGAAGCCGCAGGCGAATCAGCCGGGGCTTGATACTGAAGGCCGGCTGGCGGATAAAGCCATTGCCCGGGCCTTGCTGGCAACGTTGCAGGCGGCTACCGAGCCCGCGACCGTCAGCTTATGCGAAACAACGGAGAAAAAGGACCCGCAGCGCCTGCCGCTGGCTTTGTCGACCCTGCAGGTTATGGCCGGCAAAAAATTCGGCTATGATCCGCAGCTGGTGCTGGATACAGCGCAGAAGCTCTATGAAAAGAAACTGACAACCTATCCCCGTTCGGACTGCGAATTTTTGCCGGAGTCCCAGCAGGAGGACGCCGGGCCGATTCTGAAAAATCTAAGCGGCCTGGCCCAGACGGAACTGGCAGGGTGGGCCGGCAAGGCTGAACCGCTGACGAAAAGCCGGGCCTGGAATGACAAAAAAATTACTGCCCACCATGCGATTATTCCCACGGTCGAGCGCTGTAACTTTGCGGCCCTGAGTGAACCTGAGCGCAACATCTACTTTCTGATTGCCCAGGCCTATCTTGCCCAATTTTATCCGGTGCATGTCTTTGACCAAACCCGGGCCGAACTGGACTATGCCTGTGAACGCTTTACCGCCAGCGGCCGGGTTATCCGGGAATTGGGCTGGAAGGAATTATACGGTACCGAGGCCGAGGACAAGAAAGAAGAGGACAGCGGGGCGCTGCCGGCCATGGTTAAAGGCGATCAGCCGCTATTTGTCAAGGCCTCGGCTGACAAAAAGTCGACGAAGCCGCCGGCACGGTTTACTGCCGCGACCTTATTGGCAGCGATGAAAGAGATTCATAAGTATGTAAAAAACCCTGAACTGAAAAAACAGCTCAAGGATGTGGCCGGCATTGGCACTGAGGCTACCCGGGCCACCATCATCAAAGAGTTGATTGAACGGGGTTTTTTGCGGGAGGAAACCAAGAAAAAGTATCTCAAGCCCACGGAAGCGGCCTATCTGCTTGTTGATATCCTGCCGGAAGAGATCACCTATCCGGACTTTACCGCGTTGTGGGAAGATATCCTGCACCAGATGGCGGCCGGCAATGCCAGCCTGGATAGTTTTCTGGGGCAGCAGGCCCGTTTTGCCTCCAGCCTTTGCACAAAAGCCAAACAGGCGGCGATCCCGTTAAAGGGCGATTATCCCTGCCCGCGCTGCCGCAAAGGGGTACTGCAGTCCAGAACCGGTAAACACGGCAAGTTTTGGGGCTGTTCCCGTTACCCGGCCTGCCGGGCTTCCTATGATGATGCCAATGACAAACCGGCGCTGCCGCCGGTAAAAGAACAGGGGCAAGGCTGATTACGCCTTGCCCCTGGAGGTTTTCGCCCGTTTGCTGCTATATTTTTTGTCGCCACCGGTGGCGGCAGCCGGTTTCGGCTTGCGGCGGCTCCGGAGATTACTGCCGCCATGGCTCACTGTTTTTTTCTCAGCCTCTTTCTTGTCCGGTGCCGTTTGGGGGGCAGGTTTTTTGAACACCGCTTTATTGCCGCTGGGGCGGGCCGCTTTTACTACTTTCTGACCGTTGGCTTTGTATTTTTCCAGCGAGGATTTGATCCCCTGCTCAATCAGCCGCAGATACAGGTGTTCACCGGGGGCCACAAAGGTAACGGCGGTCCCGGTCTGACCGGCCCGGCCGGTGCGGCCGATCCGGTGAATATAGCTCTCCGGGTCATGGGGGATATCGTAGCTGAATACATGGGTCACGCCTTCAATATCCAGGCCGCGGGCGGCAATATCGGTGGCGACTAAAATCTGCAGTTTGGCGTCGCTGAAGCGTTTCATCACCTGCGTGCGTTTGGCCTGAGACAAGTCGCCGTGCAGCTCATCGGCTTGGTAGCCGCGCTGAATCAGCGCCGTATTCACCGCTTTGGCCCGGTCTTTGGTATGGCAGAAGACGATGGCCAGATAGGGCTGGGATTCATCAATCAGGCTGCAGAGCTTGTCAAGCTTGTCTGCTTCCGGCAGCTCAATGATAATCTGCTTAATCTCATCTAAGGTTACATTTTGGGTCTGAATGTGGATATCGGCCGGTTTCGTCATGTACCGGGACGCCAGGGCCCGGACTTTGGGCGGCATGGTGGCCGAGAACAGCATGGTCTGCCGTTTCGGTGAAGTCAGCTGGATAACCGCTTCCACCTCATCCAGAAAGCCCATGTGGAGCATCTGGTCAGCCTCATCCAGCACCAGCTTGGTCACGCCGGTCAGCACCAGCGTTTGGCGCCGGGCGTGGTCCAGCAGCCGCCCCGGCGTGCCGATGACCAGGTGGGGCTGGCCGCGCAGTTTGCGGATTTGCTCAGTCACATCCTGGCCGCCGTACACGGATAATACGTTAATATCAAGTACAGCAGCGATTTTTTTCGCTTCGGCCGTGATTTGCAGCGTCAACTCGCGGGTGGGGGTAATAATCAGGGCCTGGACATGGGGCGCGGTTGCCCGCAGCTTTTCCAGCAGCGGCAGCAAAAAGGCCAGGGTTTTGCCGGTACCGGTCTGGGCCTGGGCAATGACATCCCTGCCGGCCAGCAGTACCGGGATGGCCTGTACCTGCACCGGGGTGGGCCGGGTGATACCGGATTGTTGTAGAAATTGAGTCAGTTCAGGGCGAATGCCTAAGGCAGAAAAATTTGTTGACATCAGAGAACACCTTTCTTTGCGGAAATATGCCGGTAGTTCAGTTTGTGCAAGCCCGGGAAAGGCTATGCGTGGATAACAATTTAATATACTACTATTTTCCATAAAAGTAAAGAGTTTTTGCAATATAACCTGACTATTCTTTGCTGTCAGGGTCGATGGGGACGTTCCTTTTTTGTCAACTTTATAGTATACTGTAGATGGAGGGGATAACGATGAGCAGACAAGCAAGGCAGCTGAGTGAAACGGGGTTTTACCATGTGATATTCCGGGGAATCAACCATCAGCACCTATTTGAGGAAGATGCTGATTTTCAGTATCTGCTTCAGGCGTTAAAAACATTGAAAAAAACTATGAACTTCGAAATCCACGCATATTGTCTAATGAGCAATCATGTACATCTGCTGATGAAAGAACAAGAACCAGGCGATATTTCGATGATTATGAAAAGAATATTAACTAAATACGCCATGTATTTCAATCAAAAATACCAGCGCAGCGGGGCGTTGATTGCCAGTCGTTATAAAAGTGTGCCGGTTAAGGTAGATGAGTACTTTATTACACTTATCCGTTATATTCATCAAAATCCGCTAAAAGCAAATCTGGTAGAAAAGCTGGAAGATTATGCGTTTAGCAGCTATTGGGAATACCTACACGGCAGTGATTGGGTCAATACAGAATTATCTCTGAGTATGATAGGGAAAAATGAATGGCTGGAGCTTCACCGGGTTTTGGGTGATGAGGCATTTGAAGTATCAGGTCAAGCCAGTTTGAGTGACAATCAAGTTCGCCAAAAGATATTGCAAGTAACTAAGGGGCGAGAGCCGCACGAAATTGTGTCGTGGTCCAAGCCCGAGCGGAATGCTGTAATCAAGCAGCTTAAGGCAGCAGGAGTGTCAATTCGTCAAATTGAGCGGGAAACCGGAATATCACGGGGGATAGTGGCAAGATGTTGACGAAAAAGGAACGTCCCCTTGTCATATTAGCACGCGACATAAGTACAGATGGGTAATAGCGAGGGTGGATTTTATTTTACAGGTTTTTGTGGATATAGTCTTTCATTTCTTGTTGGTCCTTGAACCCAAGCGACTTAGCTATCGCTCCGGCCGTACCGACTTTGAGCTGAGTGCGGTCGCTAGGGTAATCAAATTTAACGGTGCGGTTTACGCCAAATGTTTGACCGATGTAGCTAAAACTTTCTTTGCCCATGCGCTGGAAACCGAAATGTTTAAGCAAGCGGCGAACATCGCCATGATCGAAACGTATGGGCATTATTTTAGACCTAACGCGTTCCGCATCGCTTCATCGTTTTCACAACGCATTAATTTGATGATTGCGGCTTGTTTTTCCGGCGATTCATGTTGGGAAAGAAAATTGGACTCCGTGTAGAGCGAAATATATTCGTGAATACTGTTGATCAAATCGGAGACGGCGGCTTCTTTGGTGTTGCCTTCGCCGTATAGGTCAATTTCGGGAACGGAAACAGTCCAGCCTTGTAATTCTTCGTCATAGGTTTCTGCCAGCGTAAAGGTGACGTGCTTTAAGAGAGAATCAAAGATGGCCTTTTTAATATGGCTGACTTCTTCTTTGGTGTTGTGGGCATATGTGACGACCTCTAAGCCTTTGATGGCAAGATTGTTGACTTTAGAATATTCGTTTTTAGTCTGCTTTACGTTATAGCGAATGGGTTCATATTTTTTTATTACGTTCATATTACAACCTCCTCAGTAGCTACGGTAGCTACCGTTATTATATACCGAAGCGATGAGAAAATCTATTTGTTTTTTTGAAGTCCCTTTAAAAAAGAACATGGCCTGTTCATTAAAAGGACTTCTATGTTAAAATAAAGAAAATGAAACAAAAGGAATGTACTATGAACTTACTTTCAATCGAAGACCTGTCCAAAGCCTATGGTGAGAAAGTCTTATTCGGCGGGATTACCTTTGGCATTGACGACGGGGATAAAATCGGCCTGATCGGGGTTAACGGCACCGGCAAATCGACATTTTTAAAGGTCATTGCCGGGGTGGAGCAGGCCGATGCCGGCAAGATAATAACCGGCAACAGTGTCCGGATCGAATATTTACCGCAGAATCCCGAGTTTGATGCTACGGCCACCGTGCTGGAGCAGGTGTTTAAAGGGCTGTCACCGGTGATGCAGGTGCTAAGAGCCTATGAGCAGGCCCTGATCGCAGCCCAGCGGCGCCCTGAGGACGGGGAACGCCAACAGCGGCTTATTGCCCTGACCCAGCAGATGGATAACCACAATGCCTGGCAGCTGGAGAGTGATGCCAAAACAATTCTGACTAAACTCGGCATTGATGATTTTACCGCCCCTGTCGGCACTCTGTCCGGCGGTCAGCGCAAACGGGTGGCGCTGGCCTGCGCGCTCATTAATCCGGCTGATTTACTCATTCTGGATGAACCCACCAATCATATTGATAACGATACTGTGGCCTGGCTGGAGCAGTTTCTCCATAAACGCAAAGGCGCTCTGCTAATGATTACCCATGACCGGTACTTCCTGGACCGGGTTACGAACCGGATCATTGAATTGGATAAAGGCATGCTGTATACATATACCGGCAACTACAGTAAGTTTCTGGAGGCCAAGGCGGAGCGGGAAGAACAGCAGGAAGCCAGTGAACGCAAGCGCCAGAATATCTTAAGAAATGAGCTGGCCTGGATCCGGCGCGGGGCCCAGGCCCGCAGCACCAAGCAGAAGGCCAGAATTGAGAGATTTGAAGAGCTTAGCGCCCAGACCCCTGAGGCCGGCAACGGCCAGATTGAGATCGTTGCCGGTGCCACCCGGCTGGGGCGCAAGACGGTTGAGCTGGAGCATATCAGCCATGGCTTTGGGGACAAACAGCTAATTACTGATTTTAGCTATATCGTGCTTAAGGACGACCGGATCGGGATCGTCGGGCCTAACGGCAGTGGCAAATCCACCTTGCTTAATATGATTGCCGGCATACTGACCCCTGACAACGGCACCGTGGAGGTTGGCCAGACCGTAAAGATCGGCTATTTCTCTCAGGAAAGCAGCGAGATGAACCAGGAACTGAGGGTTATTGAATATATTAGAGAAGAAGCTAATTTTTTGCCTGCTGCCGATGGCGGAACCATTAGCGCCGCCCAACTCCTGGAGCGTTTCCTGTTTCCGCCCAGTCTGCAGTGGACACCGATTGCCAAATTATCAGGCGGGGAGAAACGCCGCTTATACCTGCTGCGGGTGTTGATGAGCGCCCCTAATGTTTTGCTGCTGGACGAACCGACCAATGATCTGGATATCCAGACCTTGACCATTCTGGAGGATTATCTTGACGATTTTCCCGGGGCAGTTATTGTTGTATCTCATGACCGGTATTTTCTGGACCGGATTGCTGATAAAATATTCGCCTTTGCCGGGCAGGGCCGGATTACGCAGTATCCCGGGAATTATTCGGACTATCAGGCCCGGATCAGTGTGGCCGCAGCCCAGGCTGCCGATAAGGCCGGACCTATTGCCGATAAACGGCCGGCGGCTGTGGACAAGCCGAAAGAACGGCCGCAGAAACTGTCTTTTAAAGAGCAGCGGGAATACGAGCAGATTGATGCGGTCATTGCCGGGGTTGAACAGGAGCTGATCCAGGTGGCTGAGGGGATTAATACCGCCGGCAGCAACTTTGTATTGCTGCAGGAGCTCACCGGCCGGCAGCAGGCGCTGGCGGCGCAGCTTGATGAACTGCTGGACCGCTGGACATACCTTAATGAGCTTGTGGAAGCATTTAACAACAAATAAAAGGGGTTGTTGGCATTCGCAATGAACATACAGATTTTCGGCACAAAAAAGTGCCAGGATACCAGGAAAGCGGAGCGTTATTTCAAGGAACGAAAAATTGCCTTTCAGTTTGTTGACCTAACGGTGCGCGGCCTGAGCAAAGGCGAACTGGAAAAAGTTAGGGTGGCTGTCGGCGGGTTCGACAATCTGATTAATAAGACCGGCAAAGAATATGAAAAACGCAATTTGAAGTATCTGGTGCATGATGTGGAAGAGCAGCTGCTGAATCAGCCGCTGCTGTTAAAGACCCCGATAGTCCGGAACGGCGCCAGGGCCACAGTTGGCTATTGCCCGGAGGTTTGGGCAAGCTGGAGCTAATTTAAAAATGGGAGATTAGACATATGCTGGAAATGGCGCGCAAAGTGCTGAAAAAATATTATGGGTATGATGAATTCCGGCCCGGGCAGGCAAAAGTCATTGCCAGCTTGCTCAATGGTAAGGATACGGTAGCGATTATGCCCACCGGGGCCGGGAAATCGCTGTGTTTCCAAATCCCGGCCATGCTGCTGTCCGGGATTACAGTCGTGGTTTCCCCCCTGATTTCGCTGATGAAAGACCAGGTGGATGCGTTAACCGAACAGGGCATACCGGCTACCTTTATCAACAGCTCACTGACAGGCTCCGAGGCCGGACGGCGGCTGCAGCAGCTGCGGGCCGGCCGGTACAAACTCGTATATGTGGCGCCCGAACGTCTGACTGCCGACTGGTTTCAAGCGGCAGTGGGCGAAATTAATATCAGCATGCTGGCGATTGACGAAGCCCACTGTGTTTCCCAGTGGGGCCATGATTTCCGGCCAAGCTACCGGAATGTCGGCGCCTTTATTGCCAATCTGCCCAGCCGGCCGGTTATTGGCGCCTTTACCGCCACCGCCACCCCTGAGGTCAAGACCGATATTGCCAATCTGCTGGCCTTACGCTGGCCGCAGATCCATATAACCGGGTTCGACCGTCCGAATTTGTCCTTTACCGTCCTGCGCGGCGAGAACAAGCAGCAGTTTGTGCTCCAGTATATCAAGGCCAACGCCGCTCAGTCCGGGATTATTTATGCGGCTACCCGCAAAGAGGTTGACGGCTTATATGAACTGCTGCGGAAAAAAGGCTATGCTGCCGGCCGCTATCATGCCGGGCTGAGTGATGAGGAGCGCATGTCGCAGCAGGAGCGGTTCCTCTATGATGATGTCCGGGTGATGGCCGCGACCAATGCTTTTGGCATGGGCATCGATAAATCCAATGTCCGCTATGTTATCCACTATAACATGCCGAAAAATATGGAGTCCTACTATCAGGAAGCCGGCCGCAGCGGCCGGGACGGTGAACCGGGGGAATGCATCCTGCTGTTTGGGCCGCAGGACCCGCTCCTGCAGCGGTTTCTGATTGACAAGTCGGTAGAACAGCCGGAACGCAAACAGCATGAGCTAAAAAAGCTGCAGGAGATGGTCGATTATTGCCATACGCCTGACTGCCTGCGGCAATATATATTAAGCTATTTCGGTGAACCGGCCGCTGATGCAGGCTGCGGCCATTGCGGCAACTGCACCGCTGACGGCGAGCAGGTGGACATTACGGTGGATGCCCAGAAAGTCTTTTCCTGCGTTTACCGCCTGCGGGAGCGCTTTGGGATCGCGGTGATTGCCGAGGTGCTGAAAGGCTCGAAAAATAAAAAAGTCCAGCAGCTGGGCCTGGACCGGCTGCCGACGTATGGTCTGATGGCTGAGCGCACCCTGCCTGATATAAAGTCACTGGTACAGCGGCTGGTAGCCACTGGCTACCTGCGTCTGACGGAAAGCGAGTATCCGGTGGTAAAGCTGGAAACTGCAGCCATGGCGGTCCTGAGAAGTGAAGCCCAGGTGTGGCAAAAAGTATTTTCCGAGCGGCAGCCGCTGGTTGCAGACGACCGCTTGTTTGAGCTGCTGCGCGTGTGCCGGAAGCGGCTGTCCGAGCGGGAAGGGGTACCGCCGTTTGTTGTGTTTGCCGATACAACTTTGCGGGAAATGAGCCAGCACCGGCCGGTTGATCTTTCAGCCCTTCGGCAGATCAAGGGGGTTGGGGAACTAAAGCTGCAGAAATACGGTAAGGAATTTTTGACAGTTATTACCCAATATCTTGTAGAGAACAGTGCAGCCGCCACCAGCCCCCGGCCGCTACCTGACAGTAAACCGGCGCCCAAGGAAAGGGCCGCCGCTAAGAAGAGCCCAGGCAAAGTAGAGACTGAGCCCAGTCATGTTGTTACCCTGGCGCTGTACCGGCAGGGGGCAGCCCTGGAGGAAATTGCGCGGGAACGGGACCTGACGGTTAATACTGTGCAAAACCATCTGGTCCGGTGTGCGCAGGAAGGGCATGCTGTGGATTGGGATAAACTTATCCCTGCTCGATATGAGGAATTAATTATTGCCAGGATTAAAGAGGTCGGCGGTCAGCAGTTAAAGCCGTTTAAAGACGCTTTGCCTGACGGTGTGAGCTATGCGGCAATTAAGGCCGTATTATGCAAGCACTTCGGTGCTGCCCGGTCTTAGAGGAGGTTAGGGGATGTCGCCATTGACCGAACTGCCTAACATTGGCCCAGTACTGGCTGAACGGCTAAAAAATGCAGGCATATTTGATCTGACCGGTTTACGGGCAGTTGGCAGTAAAGCCGCCTTGATGCTCATTCGCGGTACCGGTCAGGATACCTGCCTGTCAATGCTGTACGCGCTGGAAGGGGCTGTGCAGGGTGTGCGCTGGCATAATCTGGACAAGGCAGTCAAGGCAGAGCTGAAGGAATATTATACGGCCAGGGAAAGAAAATAAAGTAAGTATTTGTTATAACAGGAGCGTTTTTCTTATGAATAAAAAAGCGGTGGAGTGGCTCTATCAGCAGCTGCCGGAGCTTGTGGACCAAGGCGTCCTGCCGGCTGAAAGTGCTGAACGAATAAGAAAATACTATGGTCCTGTTGACGGTAATACCGGGACACGGACTTTTCTCGTTATCTTCGGAGTAATTGGCGCATTGCTGGTCGGTCTTGGCATTATCCTGATTTTGGCGCATAACTGGGCTCAATTATCCAAGCTAAACCGTCTGGCAGTTTCCCTTAGCCTGCTGGTCGCCGCCCAGGTGCTGGCCGGCGGCGTGCTCTGGTTTAAACGGGACAGCACGGCCTGGCGGGAGGGGGCTGCTACTTTGCTGATGCTGATGGTTGGCGCCGCCATGGCCTTAGTCGGGCAGACTTACCATCTGGTGGAGGATGCCGATGTCTTTCTGCTTACCTGGATGTTGCTGTCCCTGCCGGTCGTGTACTTGCTGAATTCGGCCAGCGTGGCTATCCTCTATACTGTCGGCATTACTTTCTGGGCCGGGAGCCATTATGGTCTGAGCAAACAATGGGTCTGGGGGTTGCTCGGCGTCGTACTGCCGCATTATTGGGGGTTGCTTAAGCACAACCGTTATGCCAATACGACCGCTATTTCCTGGTGGGTATTAACGGTTTGTTTTTATATTTGTTTTACAGTAGCTTTCTCCAACTATCTGGCCGGGCTGGGATTTCTTGTTTTTAGTGCCTTGTTTAGCGTAACCTATCTAAGCGGTGAGTTAGGGTTTATCAGTCCCGATCAGGGCCGGCGCCTGCCGTTTACCGCGGTAGGCTTGGCCGGAAGCATCGGGTTAACCTTTATCCTGACCTTTAATGAAGTCTGGCGGAATGTGGCGTTAGCCTGGAGCTCGGTCCTGCCGGCAGCCTGGGTGATTGCCGCGGTGCTGTTGGTGCTGGTGGCGGCCGGTACTGTTAGGCTTATTAAGAACCGCAAGCGGGAGGCCGGGAAGTTTGCCGCGCTGCCCTGGGTTGTCGGCCTGGCTTATTTAATTCAGTCTTATGATCATAGCGGTTTAGGCGCCACTCTCGTGTTGAATGTTTACATGCTGGGCCTGAGCATCAGCCTGATCGCCCAGGGTGTGAGAGAATTCCATCTTGGCATTGTAAATCTGGGTATGATCATGCTGGCGGCCTTGATTGTGGCCCGGTTCTTTGATATTGATGTCAGTTTTGTCGTGCGCGGCGTGATCTTTGTCTTGCTTGGCATCGGCTTCCTTGCTGCCAATGTGGTTTTAGTACGCCGCAAAGCGGGGTGGAAAAATGAAAAATAAGCGGCTGTTGCTTTGTTTATTTATTGTGGTTTCCCTGCTGCAGGCTGCAGTTCCCCTCTATATGGCCTGGCGCTGGGAAGATATTTTACAGACCGGACACCGGTTTTACTGGCAAACCGCACCGGTTGATCCGGCGGATGCCTTCAAGGGCCGCTATGTGGACCTGCGGTTTAAAGAGGACACCGCCCCGATTATCGGCGCGGATAACCTGATTTTGGGACAGCAGGTATATGCCCTTATTGCCGAGAATGCCGGGGGCCAGGCGTATATCAGCGGGGTTAGCGTTAACCGCCCGGAGCAAGGCTACTATGTGAAAGTCAGGGCCTATGCCAAGGGGCCCGGGACCGCGTATGTGAATTTGCCGTTTACCCGCTATTATCTGCCGGAAAACCTGGCGCCGGCGGCGGAAAATGCTTATCGGGAAAGGGCCGGCAAAACAGGCGTTGCGGCTGTCCGGATTAAAGACGGTTATGGCGTTATTGAACAATTGTATATCGGTGAACAAACACTGTACGAATTTTTGCGGCAACCGCAGTAAGGATTATTGGTTGGGTATTTATGGCATATACATACATTGTGCAATGTGCTGACGGCACTTTCTACACCGGCTGGACGACTAACCTGGCTACAAGAATGGCGGCTCACAATGCCGGCCATGGGGCCCGGTATACCCGCAGCCGCCTGCCTGTTGCCCTGATTTATTATGAGCTTCAGCCCAATGCCAGCCTGGCCCGGAAACGGGAATGGGCGATAAAACACATGAGCCGCAAGGCGAAAGAAGTGCTTGTGGCCGGTTTTACAGTCCCTGAAGGGTATTTATAGTTTTAAGAAGGTTATTTTATGCAATAAAAAGCAACTGCCCGGACTGCAACAATGAGCCCAGGCAGGATAGGAGCAGATTATGGACGGTACACAGCGTAAAAATATTACACCAGGTGCCAGAGTAAAGGTTATCCAAAAACCTCACCAGCGGACCGGTCATTTAACCGAAGGCATCGTCAAAGACATTCTGACAAGCAGTGCCGTACATCACCGCGGCATTAAAGTCCGGCTGACCGACGGCATCGTCGGCAGAGTACAGGAAGTCCTGCCATAACAGCGAAAAAATGTCTCAGGAGAGCCGTCCCCGTAAGTCGCCTGGTTGTTAGAGGGTGCGATTGTCGATGTGGGCAATTTCCCGCAGGGATTTCATGAGGGCGGCGAAACGGTCGGGTTTTATTGATTGCTGCCCATCGCACCTGGCATTGCCGGGGTCCTGGTGGACTTCAATGATTAAGCCGTCGGCCCCTACGGCAACGGCTGCTTTGGACAGTGCTTCGACCATCCACCAGAGACCGGCGGCATGGCTGGGGTCTACAATTACCGGCAGGTGGCTGAGCCGTTTAATGGCCAGGACGGCGCTAAGGTCGAGGGTATTGCGGGTGTAGGTTTCGAAGGTGCGTATGCCGCGTTCGCACAAAATTACGTTTTCATTGCCGCCGGCCATGATGTATTCGGCAGCCATTAAGAGTTCTTCGATAGTCGCGCTTTGGCCCCGTTTGAGCAGGATCGGCTTAGCGATTTGACCAGCCGCCTTGAGCAGGTCAAAGTTTTGCATGTTGCGGGCACCAATTTGAATAATGTCAATGTCCTCATGATGGTTTTCCAATTGCTTTATGGACATGATTTCGGTCACGACAGGCAGGCCTGTTGCCTCTCTTGCCTGTTTTAACAGTTCAAGGCCTTCCTGCTGCAGGCCTTGAAAGCTGTAGGGTGAGGACCGGGGTTTAAAGGCCCCGCCCCGCAGGAACCCGGCCCCGGCCGATTTGACCTGCCGGGCTATCGACACAATTTGCTCAGGGCTTTCGACCGAACAGGGGCCGGCGATAACCGCCACCTGATTGCCGCCAATTGTTTGCTGCCCGACATTGATGAGCGTGTTTTCCGGGTGGAAGGTCCGATTGACTTTTTTATATGGCTCCTGTACGGAGAGTACTTTCTCCACAAAAGGCTTGCTTAATAAATAGTCACGGTCAAGCTTTCCCGTATCGCCGACGATTCCCAGTATGGTCTGGAATTTACCATAAGTGGGCCAAACACTGCAACCAAAGTTCTCCAGCTCCTGTTTTAGTTTTTCAATTTGCTCGGGGGTTGATGAAGAATTTAATACAATGACCAATAAAAACGCCTCCTGTACATATATAGTATATAAAAATAAAAACCTAAGTCTCAATTGAGCCTTAGGTTTGTTATACATTAATTTAATTGTATTTTTCTTAAGGACTCACCGGTAAATCATTTATTAAGTTATCAAAAGGAAATAAGCCTGCGCCAAAAAAGCTGGCCCAAGCAAAAAAGAAAAAGTATGCGGTTGTGTAAGCTTGCTGAGAGGTTGCCATCGTTAAAAACCACCCTGTATGTGTTACTTTTAGATCATGAATTTATTATAACAGATAAGAACGTTGTGTCAAGCGATGTTGGAGAATTAAAATTTTATTTAAACAACTGTAAATAATGTAGTAAAAACAAAATATAAAAGTATTCCCGGGAAGTGCTGGCGACAGACTGAAAAAGAATTGACACCGGCAGCGGTTGCTTATATACTGTAGTGTAAAGTTTACATATTAGTTGTCACTAGGAGGCAGAAGCGGAGGCGGTATTTATGTGGAAGGATTTTAGGAGTGATACGGTTACGCAGCCGACCCCGGCAATGCGGCAGGCGATGATGGCAGCCGTGGTTGGTGATGATACACTGGGCGAGGACCCTACGGTTAAAAAGCTTGAGCTCCTGAGTGCGGCGATGTTTGGGAAAGAGGCCGCATTACTGACCGTTTCCGGAACAATGGCCAATCAGATTGCCATTATGGCGCTAACCCAGCTGGGGGATGAGATCATAGTAGGGGAAGAGGCCCATATGTACAATCTGGAGGTAGGGGCTTTAGCAGCCCTGGCCTGTGTCCAGGCCCGGCCGCTGCCCAGTCAGGAAGGTCGTTTTGCTGTCAGCGATATAAAAAAGTCCATCAGGCCCCGGGGCGTACAATCGCCGGTCAGCCGGGTATTGTGTCTGGAGAATACTTATGATCTCAACCGGGGTTACCCGCTGCCACCGGCATATCAGGCAGAAATGGCGCAATTGGCCCGTAATCATGGCCTGGCTGTATATCTTGACGGGGCGCGCATTTTTAATGCCGCTGCGGCGTTGCAATGTGACTTGAAAGAACTGGCGCAGGATGTGGATGCCCTGCAGTTTTGCCTGACGAAGGGACTGGCAGCTCCGTTTGGCTCGATGCTGGTTGGCAGTCAGGCGTTTATTGAGAAGGCCAGATGGATTAAACAGCGGCTTGGCGGCGGCCTGCGCCAGGCCGGGCATATGGCTGCTGCCGGGATCATTGCTCTGGAAACCATGCGCGAGCGGCTGCATGAGGATCATGCTAACGCCTGCCGGCTGGCTAACGCCCTGGCTGCTATTGATGAGCGGCTGGTTAATGTTAAACAAGTCAAAACCAATGTTGTCCAGCTTGATTTTGAGAAAATAGGCAAAGAGGCGGCTTGGGTTACGGAGGCATTGTTGCAGCAGCAAATAAAAGTGAAACCGATTGGGCCTTATGCCTGCCGTATGATTACCCATTGGGGCATTACTGCCGGCGATGTGGATTATGCTGCTCATGCTATACAAAAAATTATAAAATAAATGATGACTCAGGCCATCATCTAAGAGTTCAGGCGTAGATGGTGGCCTTTTTTCTGCCAGGAATACCAAAGTCATGATTGGGGTAAAAGACAAAGTTCGAGGTTGCAATTATAATTAGGATAAAATAGCTTTACTATATTACAGGAAACTGGAGGCGCGGCCATGCGCATTACCAAAGCAATAAAGAAAACAATGCTGGAACGATTAGAGCAGGCTTATAAAGACACGACAACAGCGCTGACCTACTCGACTCCTTTTGAGCTTATGATTGCGGTTATTCTGTCAGCTCAGTGTACCGACACCAGGGTCAACATTATCACGGCCCGGATGTTTCCCCGCTACAATACGCCGGCAAAGATCCTGGAACTGGGCCAGGCGGGGCTGGAACAGGAAATCCGTGATTGCGGCCTGTTCCGGAGTAAAGCGAAAAATATTCTGGCAACCTGTGAGAAATTATGCCGGGACTATGGCGGCCAGGTACCGGGAATTTTTGCTGACCTGGTGCAATTGCCGGGGGTTGGACGCAAAACGGCTAATGTTCTTTTAAGCCAGCTGTTCGGTGTTCCGGCCATTGCTGTCGATACCCATGTATTCCGGGTGTCGAACCGCCTGCAGCTGGCCAGCGGTGACACACCGCTGGCTGTTGAGCAAGGGCTGATGCGGGCAATTCCCCGGGGACAGTGGAGCGATGCCCATCATTGGCTGATTTGGCATGGGCGTAAGGTTTGCAAGGCCGCTAAGCCGCTGTGTCATATCTGTCCCCTCCAGGATTTATGCCCGAGCAGCCTTGGGAAATAATTAAGATGTTGTATAAATATTATTTTAAATGTATAATGATACATAGTGCTTCATCTCCCCTAACACCAAGGATAGTTTGCGCATTTTTTCCCGCACTGCTGCGTTGTCGTCACCTTGCATATGTCCGATATGCAAGGCCCGTGCAAGTAATAAGAGGCCCGTATCATACAGGATCATTAAAGCAGATCTTAATGAATCAGTTAGCGTCCTCCGCCTTGCATTGCGAAGAAATCTACGCAAACTATTCTTATGGCTTTAAGAAAGATGAAGTACTAGTACTGGGGGCTGAAGCATGATTTTTCGTAAAGCAAAATTTAGTGATGTTGAAGATATTTTAAAGCTGATTAATGACTATGCCGAGCAGGGACTGATGCTGGCACGGGCCCGCAATACCCTGTATGAAGGGCTGCGGGAATTTATATTGGCGGAGGAGGACGGCAAAGTTGTCGGCGTAGCCGCCTTGCATCTGGTGTGGGATGAGCTTGGTGAAATCCGGGCCCTGGCAGTACATCCCGGTAAGATCAAAACCGGTGTCGGCCGTGAAATTGTTAACAGGCTGACAGAAGAGGCCCGGGCGCTGGGGGTAAAAACCCTGTTTGCCTTAACCTACCAGCCTGGATTTTTTGCCAGACTGGATTTTAAAGAAGTACCCAAAGAAAGTGTACCGCATAAAATGTGGAAAGAGTGCATTAACTGTCCTAAATTTCCCAATTGTGATGAAATTGCCATGGTTAAAGAACTATAAAAGCAAGCGGGCGTGTCGCTCTACAAGATTGACACATCCGCTTGCTTTTTAGCAAAAGGCCGGCAACATCTTTGCCGGATTACGGCCACAGCAGCTTCCGCTGCGGCCCAAGGCCCGCTTTATAGCTCAATACTTTGACCAGGAGCCATAATGGTGACAGGGATACGCAACCCGGCCTCAACCTTGGTTTTGAAGGCTGCCGGCGATTGGGCAATGATGGGCCAGGTATTATAATGCATGGGTATAACGGTGCGGGGGGTGAGCAGCTTAACTGCTTCGAAGGCATCATCCGGTCCCATTGTGTAATTATCACCAATCGGCAGCAGGGCGTAATCAATTGTTTCCAAACGGCCCAGCAGGGCCATGTCGCCGAAAAGGGCCGTGTCACCGGCGAAATATACGGTCTTGCCAAAAAAGTTTACGATAAAGCCGGCGGCATGTCCGCCGGGAACACCTGAGCCGTGAAAGGCAGGGGTAACCCGGACATAGCCGAAATCAAAGCTGCGTTTGCCGCCCAAATGCATGCTGATATTGGCGCAATCCTGCTCTCCGACCTGCGCGGCCAGCTCCGCGGTGGCGATAACGGCGGCCCCGGTCTGTTTGGCAATCTGAATAGTATCGCCCAGGTGATCACCGTGGCCATGGCTCACCAGAATATAGTCACAGGTAATATCTTCGGGTTTGGTAGTGGTGAGTGGGTTGCCGGTAAAGAACGGGTCAAACAATAATGAGGTATTGCCGTTGGCCAGCGAAAAACAGGCATGGCCATGAAATGTTAGGTTAGTCAAAGGTTGCACCTCCATGATTATATTATAGTTACTATTTTTCCAAGATTATTGAATAAATTCCTGCTAAAATAAAGAAAAAAGATTCTGTCGTTTGCGAAAGCAGGGAATTTACGTAATATGGAGAATTCTAAAAATAAAGATAATTGTCCGGTTGATAAAGGAGCGACATGTAATGATTCCGATAATATCTGTGGTAGGGCGGTCCAACAGCGGGAAAACGACATACCTGGAGAAATTAATCGGTGAGCTTAAGTACCGGGGGCATAAGGTTGCGGTTATTAAGCATCATCACAATGATTTTGAGATTGATGTGCCAGGTAAGGATACCTGGCGGCATACGCAGGCGGGAGCAGACACCGTATGCCTGGTATCGCCGGCTAAAGTAGCTATGATCAGGAAAACAGACCAGGAACTGCCGCTTGACCAAATAGCCGGTTTCATAGACAATGTTGATATCATTATTACTGAAGGCTATAAGCAGGAGCCCAAGCCGAAAATTGAGGTTTATCGTCAGGCTGCCGGCAATCAGCCGCTTGGTGCCAAGCCTGAACTTCTTGCTGTCGTGAGTGATACCATACTCTATAAAGATGTGCCGCATTTTCCGCTTGATGATCCGGGGCCCATGGCTGCTTTGCTGGAACTAAGGGTGCTGCATACAGAAATAGCAAAGGACTGATGCTATGCATGACGGCTATAATCGTCAAATTAACTATTTGCGGGTTTCAGTAACAGACCGCTGTAACTTCCGTTGCGCTTATTGCATGCCGGAGCAGGGCGTTAAGCTGCTCAGCCATGCCGATATTCTCACTTACGAAGAGCTGCTGCGGATTATCCGGGTGGTGAGCGGGCATGGTGTCAGTAAAATCCGCTTAACAGGCGGTGAGCCGCTGGTGCGGCGGGGGATTGTCAGTTTTATCCGCAGCATTGCCAATCTTAAAACGATCACGGATATATCACTTACTACCAATGGCAGTTTACTGGCCGGTATGGCTGCCAAACTGAAAAATGCCGGGTTAAACCGGGTAAATATCAGCCTTGACACCGTTGATCCGGATCAGTTCCGCAAGATTACCTATGGCGGGGACCTTGCCAAAACAATGGACGGCCTGAAAAGTGCCTTGGCAGCAGGGCTGACACCTTTAAAGCTTAATGTTGTTCTAACGAATATAATTACCGAGCGCGATCTGACTTATTTTGTTGACTTAGTGCACCGGGAACCAATTTCAGTCAGGTTTATTGAATATATGCCGATTGGTGAGAGTCAGGTTTGTGCCGGTCCCGGGATTGAGGAGATTAAAGGTATCATTAATGCTTTTGGCCGGGGGACGTTAAAACCAACCCTGAATATTCAAGGCAATGGTCCGGCCAAGTATTTTTATCTGCCACAGGCCAAAGGTACTTTTGGCTTTATTACGCCGATATCCGAGCACTTCTGTAATGTATGCAACCGGATTCGCCTAACAGCCGATGGGAAGTTTAAGCCCTGTCTCTTATCTAATCAGGAGCTTGATGTCAAGGCTGCCTTGCGTCAGGGGGCCAGTGACATTGAAATTGCCGAACTTTTTTACAAGACCATAACAGATAAGCCCCAGGGGCATACACTGGCAAATGCCGGCGGACAGACTAAGTTTTTCCGGCAAATGTCGCAGATTGGCGGCTGATTCCAGGCAAAGGCTTAACTTCTTGCCCCCAGAGGTTAAGCTTTTTTGATTTTGTATCTTTTTTTGTTATTATGATAGTCAATTAGATATACTAAGACAAAAAGAAGGTGCAGCTGTTGAAGACCGTTCAATCACGTATCCCTACGCTCCATACTTTCGTAACTCCACTGCGGGATATTGCGCTTGCCAACCATTGCGTATGGGTGGAACAAGCAGATAAGAGCCGGCAGGAAGGTCTGGAATGTGCAATTTATTATGAGCCGTATACAAACCACGCGCATCCCTTTACTGTTGACGCTATTTATATTGCGATCTCCTATAACCAGAACAGATATTTACTTTCTGGTTTTGGCGTAATTCCTGATAAGGAGCGCCAGGAAATTAAAATTAATGAACAATATGAACACTATGCCGATGCTAAACAGGCGGCTATCGAATGGCTGCTGGCCACACGCATGCATATCGGACGCTAACAACAATCCCGTACGGGATTGTTGTTTTTAAAAAATACGAAACAGGTGTCCTAAATGTGTGAAATAAATGTAACACAATCTTGTCACAAATGTTGCATTTGACTAACAATTTACCATAATGTGCCTTAAATAGTAATCAATAACAAGCCTAAATGGAATGGCACGATTTTTGCTATATGTTATAGTGTGATTTACTATCCTGAGAACTTTGGCTTTTACGAAATTACATGCTTAGTATGCTGAAATTTAAATTCTGAATATTGAAAAAAGCGCGGTTGAGGGTCACAGTGCCTTGGGATACCTTATTAAATACACCGGATTATAGGGGGAGGGATGAATGAGGCCAATGATTTGTCGGTTCGCCAGGTGTCCCGGTTAGGTTGGTTGTTTGCCAGGTAAGCCAAAGTTGAGTTAATAAACAAGGAGGAGTTATATTATGACAAAAAAATCTTATGGGTATTTTATGCCTCCGGTCAGTATCATGGGGGTTGGCTGTCTTGAAGACATCGCGGATTACATAAAGCCTATGGGTTTTAAAAAAGCCTTGATTGTCAGTGATAAGGTTCTTGTTCAAATCCAACTTATCAAAAAGCTCACCGATGTGCTTGAGAAAATAGATGTGCAATATGTCATTTTTGACGGGGCTCAGCCTAATCCGACAGTTGGCAATGTGAATGACGGCCTAAAATTGCTGAAGGCGAACAAGTGTGATTTTGTTGTATCTTTCGGCGGCGGTTCGCCTCATGACTGTGCGAAAGGTATTGCCCTCGTTGCTGCCAATGGCGGCAAGATTGAAGACTATGAGGGGGTTAACAAATCGGCGAAACCGCAGCTGCCGCTTATTGCTGTTAATACAACCTCCGGCACTGCCAGCCAGATGACCCGGTTCTGCATTATTACCGATGAAAGCCGCCACATCAAGATGGCCATAGTCGACTGGCACACAACGCCTGTAATTGCAGTTGATGATGCGGATCTAATGGTTGCCATGCCGCCTTCGCTGACCGCAGCCACAGGTATGGATGCCCTGACTCATGCGGTGGAGGCTTATGTTTCCATCATTGCCACACCGGTTACTGACTGCGCCGCCATTAAAGCCATTGAATTGATCGCCGGCTATTTGAGAAGAGCGGTTGCCGACGGCAAGGATATGGAAGCCAGAGAAATGATGACTTATGCCGAGTATCTTGCCGGCGTTGCCTTCAATAATGCCAGTTTAGGCTATGTTCATGCCATGGCCCATCAGCTTGGCGGCTTCTATGATCTGCCCCATGGTGTTTGCAATGCAATTTTACTCCCGTCGGTGGAAGATTATAATGCTAAGGTTGTGCCGGAGCGGTTTGTTGATGTTGCAAAGGCGATGGGTAAGGATGTTGCCGGTTTGACCGTTGAACAGGCCGCAGCAGCAGCACTGGCCGCGATACGCCAGCTTTCCGCCGACATTGGTATTCCTGCCGGCCTGAAAGACTTAAAGGGGTTTAAGGAAAGTGATATACCGATCTTGGCTGCCAACGCCCTGAAGGATGCTTGTGGTTTTACTAATCCCAAGCAAGCCACCCAGGACGAAATAGAAAATATCTTTAGGGCTGCTATTTAAGCGGACAAGAAAATAGTTAATCGACAAGAGGCTGTGCTTACAGCCTCTTGTGTTTTATTTAACAGCGGTAATAGCATAAATCGGCAATAATCTCTGTATTATTGCAGGAATTATTAAATAAATGGCAAAATACTAACTATAAATCATTTGCGCGAAGGAGCCAGACGCATCCATGGAATTAACACATTTTGATCACTCAGGTAAGGCACGCATGGTTGATGTAACAGTAAAAGCAGAAACTAAACGGGAGGCAGTGGCAGAAGGGCGGATTACAATGCAGCCCGCTACCCTTGAACTGGTAAAACAAGGGGCTATGGGTAAAGGCGATGTCTTGGGTGTTGCTCAGGTAGCCGGGATAATGGGGGCCAAGCGGACGTGGGATTTAATCCCGATGTGTCACCCGCTCTTATTGACTGGAGTCACGCTGGCGTTTGCCATCGACGATACGGCCAAGGCCATTGATATTACGGCGGTGGTCAAGACGACCGGCAAGACCGGCGTGGAGATGGAAGCGTTGACGTCTGTGTCTGTCGCGGCGCTGACTATTTATGATATGTGCAAGGCGGCAGATAAATCTATGACTATTGAGTATGTCCGGCTGCGGGCCAAATCGGGTGGTAAGAGCGGCGATTATATCAGGGAGGATTAAAAATACTATGCAGGGAAAGATTGTGGCTGTCTGTACCAGTAAAAATAAAGGCGAGCGTAAGAAAAATGTCGGCCAGGCTATACTTTTGCCCGGACTTGGCCTCGAAGGCGATGCTCATGCCGGCTTTCAGCACCGGCAGGTAAGTCTGCTGGCTTTAGAAAGCATTGAAAAAATGCGGCAAATGGGGTTGGATGTTCACCCTGGTGATTTTGCTGAGAATATTACTACCGAAGGGCTCACCCTGCCGGTCTTACCGATCGGTACAAAAATAAAGATTGGCGGGGTGCTGCTGGAAGTCAGCCAGATTGGCAAAGAATGCCATACCCACTGTAATATCTATTATCAGGCCGGCGATTGTGTGATGCCGAAAGAGGGAATATTCGCCATTGTCCTTGCCGGCGGGCCGGTAGCTGCCGGCGATACGATCGAGGTGATGCGAAATGTTTAGTATTGGCATTATAACAGCCAGTGATAAAGGCTCACGCGGTGAGCGCGAGGATTTGAGCGGCAAAGCAATTGCAGAAATGCTGACCGGTCTGGGGACGGTCGATCATTATGTAATCGTACCTGATGAGCGCGCGGCCCTGAGCCAGGCAATGATTCATATGGCCGACAACCTCCGGGTTGATCTTATCCTTACCACCGGCGGTACTGGTTTCGGACCCCGTGATGTAACCCCTGAAGCCACTTTAGACGTGATTGACAGGCAGGCCCCGGGTATTCCTGAGGCAATGCGGGCCAAGTCAATGGCGGTAACTTCGCGGGCCATGCTGTCCCGGGCCGTGGCCGGCCTGCGGGCCCGGACCCTTATTATTAACCTTCCCGGCAGTCCTAAAGGCGTGCGGGAATGTCTGGCAGTTGTTCTGCCGGCGCTTGAACACGGATTAGCGATTGCCAGGGGGGAAGCCGGCGAGTGCGCCCGGCCTTAGTTTGTACAGGTTTATAGTTCAATAACAGCTTGTTCTACCCGTTTAACGCCAGGTGTCTGTTCGAGCTCGTCCAACAGCTTGAACAGTGCCTGGTCTTTATTTTTGGCTTCAATCATGACATCAAAATCATGGCCGGTTTCTTTGGCAATCGCCAGGAAGGGAAGGAAATCGGCCAGATTGATATTGTCAGCGTGGCTGCGAATGTCCTGGGCATTCTTCGGGCTGGACAGGTGGATTTTTGGCAGGCAGCCCTGCCAGGTTTTGATAACCGCCGGCCAGAGCCCGGCCAGATCTTCCCCCTGATTCATACAGGTATGGTGATGAATATCGAGCACCATGGGACTGCCGAGTGTTTGACACAGGGTGAGCACATCGGCGGCGGTGTATAATTTATCATCATTTTCTATCATCAGCCGTTGCCGAATCCGGTCAGGGAGCAGGCTAAACCGGCTGATAAAGCGTTCCAGCGAGGGGGTTTTGGCTTTATACAGGCCCCCGACATGAATGACCAACTGGGGAGCAGGCGGCAGCCTCATAGCCTCCAGCATATTCACATGGTAATCAAGGTCTGCCAGTGCGGCTGTTAATACATCCTCGCGCGGACTGTTCAGCAGTGTGTAGTGATCAGGGTGGGCACTGATGCGCATATTGCGGCTTTGAATGTAATCGCCGATTTCCCGCCACTCAGTCTTTAATTCTTCCGTATAGCTCCAGTCATTCGCCAGGGGATGGGTCGCCAACGGTACTGTTTTCGAGGTAAGGCGGTATACATGAATGTCATAGGCCGAGTTGTAGCGAAGGATACGGAGGGTATTAGCCAGGTTTTCCCGTGTTAAGCGGCGCAGACGATTGATGCGGCCTTCGGGATCAGTAATTTTTTCCAGGTTTTTTACTGTCACGCTTTTATTGGGTGAACCTTCGGCAATATTAAGGGCAATTGCTACATAACCAAACCTTATTCGCATAACCAGGTACCTCTTTTATCAGTTTCTCATTCATTATCCTTTAGTATATGCTACTTTAGCGCAGGATATCGGCTAAGCGGGTAAAAAGAGGAAGAACGCTTGCAATTTGCCTGGTATCGGGGTTAGAATGGTAAGAAAAGTCTTAGGAGTGAGTATCGCTTGTCCAAACCGATCTACATTATTGGTCATCGTAATCCTGATACAGATTCTATTTGTTCAGCAATTGCCTACGCACACCTCAAACAAGCTTTGGGCGAGCATGTAATTCCGGCACGGGCCGGCAAGATCAACGCTGAGACTAAATATGTTTTGGATTTATTGGGTATAAAACCGCCGGCGCTCATTCTGGATATGTATCCGCGGGCTAAGGATGTTATGCGTGAACACAGTATAACTATTCATCCCTGGAATACATTGAGAGAGCTTGGGCAATTGATCAAGCAGTACAGTGTAAAGTCTATTCCCGTGGTCGAGGCTGACGGCAGTTTAGTTGGCATGGTTACCGTCGGCGATTTGGCTGAACGGTATGTTAATGAACTGGGCATGCAGGATTTGCGGGAAACCGGGGTTGATTATGCCGGCATTCTCAGGTGTCTTAACGGCACTCTTATATGTGGCGGTGATTTAACCTGCAGGCTGGAAGGCCGTGTAAAAATTGCCGCTTCCCGGACTCAAACTATGGGGAAGGTGATCAAACCCGGCGATATTGTTTTGGTGGGCAACCGTACTAATGTTCAACTGACCTGCATCGAAGCCGGTATTGCCTGCCTGATAATAACCGGCGGTTTTGAAGTGGCGCCGGAGGTGGAGGCGGCAGCCCGGGCGGCCGGGACATATATTATCAGAGCCCCCTATGACACGTATACCTGCGGGCGCCTAATCAACCAGAGCATCCCGGTGGGGAAGGTTATGAAAGCGAATGTGACGGCATTTAAACCGGATGATATGGTTGCCGATATGAAAGAAATTATTATCCGGACCGGCTACCGTAATTACCCTGTTGTGCAAAATGGCAGGATGGTTGGTCTTATTGACCGGGACCGGCTGATTGTACCTGACCGGAATCAGATTATTCTGGTTGACCACAACGAACGTTCGCAGGCGGTGGATGGGATTGAAGAGACTAAGATTGTTGAGATTATTGATCATCACCGGCTGGGGGGAATGGAGACCAGTGAGCCGATCTTTATCAAACATGAGCCGGTAGGATCGACAGCTACTATTGTTGCCAACATGCACTGGCACCGTAATGTCCCGCTACCCGCAGATATAGCCGGACTTTTACTGGCCGCCATCCTTTCGGATACGGTATTGTTTAAATCGCCGACCGCGACAGATAAGGACCGCGATGCTGCCTATAAACTGGCAGCTATAGCCGGCCTGGATATCCAGGATTTTGGTATGGCGATGCTGAAAGCGGGCTCGGTAATCGATAAACTGACCCCGGGTGATATAGTAGCCAGCGATTTGAAAGAATTTCAAATTGGCGAGTATTATGTTGCGATTAGTCAAATCTCAGTTATGGATCAAAAAGATGTGTTGCAGCAGCAAGCGCAGCTGAAGGCGGCTATGCAGGCCATCTGTGAAAAAGAACAGTATAATATGGCAATACTGCTTATAACCGGCATCCTGGACGAAGCAACCTACCTGCTGCATTATGGTCAGCCAGCGCGGGTGGTGACTATTGCTTTCGGTGAGCCTTGCCCTGACGGCACCTGGTATTTGCCTGGTGTAATGTCACGCAAGAAGCAGGTTGTTCCGCCCCTGATTGATGCTGCGCGCCGGCTTTAATAGAAAAAGCTGCTGTTTTATGGTATCATTATTACCATAACAGCCAGAGAAAGGAATGTGAATTATGCCAGTTTACACGATCAGTGGCGTATGCGCTAAAACAATCGAATTTGTGGTCGAAGAAGGGCGTGTAACCAAGATTAAGTTTCAGTCCGGCTGCTCCGGGAATCTGCAGGGCGTAAGCCGATTGGCCGAAGGCATGAAGGTCGAAGATGTTATTCGTAAGTTACAGGGTATTCGATGCGGTGATAAAGCTACTTCCTGTCCGGATCAGCTGGCCCGGGCACTGGCCGAGTATCAGGCACGGTAGTTCCCCGGGCGGCGGTTGCCGGCGAAGCTATTAATTTTTACTAAGGGGTTAAGCGCAATGTATTGTGAAATTATTTATCAGGTCACAGGCGAACGCTGGGGGATATTTCCCCGTGACAAGGGTGAGTTTCAGGCCCGCCTGTTAAATTCTGACGGTATAAATATTCAGGAAAATCAAAAGCCTATGATCAGGAAGTCAGAACAGATTGAGATTATGTCCTGTTCTTTCACACCGGACGAAAAAAATAAACGCCACCGGCGGGCGTTGGACGGCCTGGTTGAAAAGCTGGTAAAAGCCGGCTGGCAGCAATTACCTGAGCAGGGGGCGGCGTGGTATAGTCTTAGGTTTTATAAAGATGACGAGACAATGACGCCATAAATCTCTTGACAATGAGATTGTTATTTGGTATATTCATTGGCAACAGCATATCGCAAATGCAATGAGCGGGATAAGTACATGAGCAGCGCTATTATCAGAGAGCCGGGGGTTGGTGTGACCCGGTAGGCGGGCTTGTGGAAATACACCCGTGAGCAGCAGGTCGAAAGTGATCAAGTAGACTGCGCCGGCTGCCACCGTTATTACAGGCTAGGGTATCGGAGTTTTCCCGTACCTGAAAAGAGCGGCTTGCTATTTTTAGCAAGCAGGGTGGTACCGCGAGTGAAGTCTCGTCCCTGTATAGGGATGGGGCTTTTTATATTTTTATGGAGGCGATAGGCATGATTATTGTAATGATCCCAACAGCTACACAAACGGAGATTGAACAAGTGATTTCCCGGGTAACCGGTGCCGGGTTAAAGGTGCATGTGTCAGAAGGAAAACTGCGTACTATTATTGGTCTTATCGGTGAGAAAAAATTAATGGCCCAGCTGCCGTTGGAAGCTATGGCCGGCGTGGAAAAAACAATATCGGTTACGGCCGGCTACAAACTGGTCAGCAGGGAATTCAAAAATGAAGACTCGGTGATTGATGTTGGCGGCGTACTTGTTGGCGGTCCGCAGTTAACCGTCATGGCCGGGCCGTGTGCGGTGGAGAGCCGGGACCAGCTCTTGGAGTCGGCCGGCATTGTCAAAGCAGCAGGTGCTCAGTTTCTGCGGGGCGGGGCCTACAAACCCCGTACTTCTCCCTACTCTTTCCAGGGGCTTGAAGAAAAAGGGCTGGAGATGCTGGCCGAAGCCGGAGCGGCAACAGGCCTGAAGATTGTTACCGAGGTTGTTGATATTCAGTCGGTGGCGGTAGTCGGTGCTTATGCTGACGTACTGCAAATCGGGGCCCGCAACATGCAGAACTTTCAGTTGTTAAAGGCGGTAGGCAAAAGTGGTATGCCGGTATTGTTAAAACGCGGTATCGCGGCGACGATTAATGAGTGGCTGCACGCTGCCGAGTACGTTATGAGTGAGGGGAATTACAATGTTATGTTTTGTGAGCGCGGTATCCGGACTTTTGAGGACTACACCCGCAATACTCTGGATTTGAGTGCCGTGGCCGCGCTTAAAAATCTCAGCCACCTGCCTGTTATCGTCGACCCGAGTCATGGGACCGGCTTATGGAAGCTGGTGCGGCCGATGGCCAGGGCAGCAGTGGCCGGCGGGGCTGACGGTCTGATGATTGAAGTACACCCCAACCCGTCGGAAGCCTTGTCCGACGGCAGTCAGTCCCTGACACCGGCGAACTTCCGGGGGCTAATGAACGAAATCAGGGCCATTGCGCCGGTGGTGGGCAGGAGAATGGCATGAGTCTGGCTGTCAGGCGGATTGCAATCATTGGTATGGGCTTGATTGGCGGGTCGCTGGGGCTGGCTTTTAAAGCAGCCAGGGGCGGGAAAATTGAAATTACCGGCATTGATACCAACGAATTGTCACTGATTAGGGCCCGGCAGCGGGGCGCGGCTGATAGCGTTACTGCTGACAGCAAGGCAGGCGCAGCTGAGGCCGATATGGTTATTTTATGTACGCCGGTACTGCAGGCGGCGGCCTTGGTAAAAGAAATAGCACCCTATTTAAAGCCGGGAACAATCCTGACCGACACCTGCAGCACGAAGTCTTATTTAATTAAGGAAATAGCAGCAGTGCTGCCGGCCGGTGTTTCTTATGTGCCTGGCCATCCTATGGCTGGACGGGAAAAAAGCGGCATTGAAGCCGCTGACAGCACTCTTTTTTGTGATAAATGGTATATTCTCATCCCGCCGGCAAACAGCGATGCCGCTGCTATTGAGGCGGTGCGCCGGGTTGTTGGCTGGACAGGCGCCAGGATTACGGAGATGGAGGCTGGCCGCCATGACCGGTGTACGGCGCTGATTAGCCATGTGCCCCATATCGGTGCGGCCGCTTTGGTAAATTTATTGTCTTACGCTGAGGATAAAGACAGCAGCATTAAGCTGGCCGGCGGCGGCTTCCGTGATACCACCCGTATTGCCTCTTCCAACGCCGATATGTGGGCCGATGTGTGTATGACAAATGCCGGGCCGATTGCCGACAGCCTGGATAAATTCAGCCAGATTATCGGTGAGGTTGCCAGCGCTATTCGCCGCGGCGACCGGGCCTGTGTCCATGGTTTTTTTGCCGCTGCCCAAGAACGCCGGGATGAGCTCCTGCAACTGGAGCAGGCTGTTACCGAACAACCCTTGTCCAATGGGCGTTGATAATAAAAAGAAGCTTACGGAAGTTCCGTAAAGCTTCTTTTATTTATTACTTAAAAATACAGATCTCGCGTACCTGCTTCGATTTCTTTTAAACGAAGGGCCGTGGCTTCTCTGGTGGCTGCCGCCGGTATTGCGGTGAGGTGTTTATGAATAGTGGCTTCGCCAATCTCCCTGACAGCAGGGGCGGCGTAATCGAGGAGATATTCTTTAAATGTTAACAGGGCGTTAGGTAAACAGACATTTTGGATTTCGCCGCTTTTGGCAAGGCTCATAAATCTGTCACCCGTACGGCCCTGGCGGTAGCAGGCTGTGCAGTAACTGGGGATAAAACCCTGCTCGCAGAGCATGCTGATAATTTCCTCAGGCGAACGGTTATCACCAGTCTCAAACTGGAGACCTTTGGCCGGGGCATTCGTTTCCCGCTCTTTATAGACCTGATGGTAGCCGCCGACACCAGTACAGGAACCGGCACTAATCTGGGATACACCATATCTGATCAGCTCATCTCTAAGCGCAGAAGATTCACGGGTGGATAAAATCATACCTGTATAAGGGACTGCCAGCCGGATAATGGCGACAATCTTTTTAAAATCCTCATCACTGACTAAGTAGGGAAACTTAGTCAGGTCCATGCCGCTGGCCGGGCGTATGCGGGGCACCGAGATGGTATGGGGGCCAACGCCCCGGGTCTTGTCAAGATGTTCGGCATGCAGGAACATCGCCACCGTTTCAAACTTGTGATCATACAGGCCATAGAGCACCCCAATGCCGACATCGTCAATGCCTGCCTCCATGGCCCGGTCCATAGCCGTGGTATGCCAGTTATAGTCGCGTTTGGGGCCGGTGGGGTGCAGCGCGGCATAAGTGGAACGGTGGTAGGTCTCCTGAAAGAGGATATAGGTGCCGATTTCCACTTCTTTTAGTTTACGGTATTCTTCAACAGTAGTGGCGGCGATATTTACATTGGCGCGGCGAATACTGCCGTTCCCGTCTTTTATGCTGTAAATCTGACGGATCGCATCAACTACGTAGTTGATGGTACAGTTGACCGGGTCTTCACCCGCCTCGACAGCCAGGCGCTTATGGCCCATTGATTCAAGGATTTCAACCTCTTCTTTGATTTCGTCAAGGGTCAGCCGGCGGCGCAGCTGGGCGGCATTGCCGGCCCGGTAACCGCAGTAAGTACAGTTATTAATACAGTGACTGGAAATGTAGAGCGGGGCAAATAATACAATCCGCGTGCCATAGATGGCCTGCTTGACATCGGCGGCGGCGGCGAACATTTCAGTTTGTAAATCCGCATCAGTTACCTCAAGCAGAACCGCGACTTCAGCGGCCGATAAGCCGTGATATTGGCGCGCCTTGGTAATAATGGCCCGGACATATTCCTTATCCCGGGATTTTGTTTTCGCCTCAGCCAGCAGTTGATAAATTAAAGGCTCATCAATAAATGCATCTGAGGTACGTTGCGCGTTGTCAATCATTTTTTTTCTCCCCTTTAGCTGCCGCTTCTCTGGCAGTAAGGGCCGATTTGACAGTAACGCCGGGAAGGTTGCCAAGTTTGCCGGTAAGCGCACCCACTTCATCGGTGGTACCCTCAATAATGAGGGCAATAACGCTGACCTCTGTATCATGCCGGGGAATACCCATACGGCCAATAATAATTTTGCCGTAATCGCTAAGAATGCTGTTGATTTTGTCAACTATACAGCGGGGATCATCGATTACGATGCCGATTACGCCAATACGTTTAGCCATGTGTTGTTCCCTCCCTCTTCCTGAGCGTAGGCCTCAGCCCTTGCTTTTAGACTGGCGACATAATTTTAGTATCCTTGGCAGAGCGGTTGACCGCCAGGCCTCAGACCATAGTCTTATTCCTATTATACATGATTTGGCGAGAAATGAATATGATCTATTTTACAATATTTCCGGCAACCTTAGTTATTCCCGGCCGGCGTACGCCAGTATCCTGGCCAGTGTCCTGTCGTACAGGGCATCAATGCCGTTAAAATTAATATTGGGCACATAATAACCTTCCAGCCGGTCATGGAGTTTCTTCGCCTCTTTGATATAGGCCCCGGCTTTGCCGAACAGCTCCCAGAAGGCAGTGCGGTCATAATCGGTGACAGGCTCTGCCTTCTGAATGAGCTCCCGGTCCAGGCAGTCAGTCATGTCGATAATGGCCGTGGTACCGCGGGGGGAATGATTATGAGGCGGGACAGAGGTAATCAGCGCGGTATGCAGCGCCGGGATGACGATATGTTCCACTTTCAGCGGATCAAGCGGGCAGTGATAGGTTTCGATATCCAGCCCCTTCACGCTGGCGGCAGCGGCCACCTTGGCCAGCAGGGTGGCTTTGCCGGTACCGGGAGGCCCTGTCAGGACATAGCGGTTTGCCAGACCGGAGGTAATAGAATCAATATAATTTACCGGACCGTCCGGGGTGATGGCAGAAGCGAATAATTTGCGATTTTTGCCGTTGCCGGCAGTGGTTACACCGGCAAACAGTGTTTCAATAAGCTCTGCTGCTTTCCAGTTGGCCTGCGTATAGTCCATTGCCTCGCAGTTTGCGGCCTCCCAGTCGTCATATACCGCTTTGGCGGCTTGCAGCATCCCGTAGGCATGCTGGAAATACCTGCTGATTTCCTTAGTACAGGCCAGGATAGCTGATTTATTATTCACCAGGCTGCTTTCCAGCCAAAATTCGCCCAGGTTAAGGATTTCATCAACACAGCCCGGGTACCTGGGGTCAACAATATGGGGCGCCGTGCCGTCGATAAGGGCGATGTTCAGCGCCGGTATAACCAGACCATCCAAAGAAGCGGGATCACTGGAACAGTGATGGTGTTCAACCGCAAACCCTTGTCCGGTCAGTGCCTGACTGATTCTTTTCATAAACGTTGATTTACCGGTGCCAGGTCCGCCTTTCAGTAAAAAAATCCGCACTGCGTCGGCAGCAATTATATGCCCGTAGTAGGAGAAAAACCCCTGCGGGGTATTACCGCCGGGAAACATGTGCCTAATCTTTGCCTCCGCCATTTGCAACCTCCTTTTTGCAGCTTTGTATTACTGCTGTCTTCACTATAATGTGTATGATGCCGGCGGCCTAAGTATATCTTTCCTTTTGCAGGTCATAATACCAATGTATACCAATGGAACGGGGGGATGGTTTTGCAGCAGCATTTGGCCTGCTACATGGGCATCGATGTTGGCTCGGTGAGTACGAATATTGCCGTATTAGACACCAGCGGCCAGGTATTTGATACTCTTTATGTAAGAACCCAGGGACAGCCGATTGCGGCTATCCAGCAGGGGCTTAAGACAATAAAAGAGCGCAACCCGGGCCTTACGGTTCAGGCGATCGGCACAACCGGCAGCGGCCGGCAGCTGGCCGGGATCATGGTGGGGGCCGATGTTGTAAAAAACGAGATCACAGCTCATGCCGTTGCCGCTATGCATGTTACACCTGATGTGAAAACCGTAGTTGAGATTGGCGGGCAGGATTCCAAGCTGATTATTATTCGTAATGGTATTGTTATTGATTTTGCGATGAACACGGTTTGTGCAGCGGGGACAGGCTCTTTTCTTGATCAACAGGCCGCAAGGCTGAATCTGTCAATAGAAGAATTCGGCGGCAAAGCAATGGCATCAACAACTCCGGTCAGAGTTGCCGGGCGCTGCGCTGTTTTTGCCGAATCGGATATGATTCATAAACAGCAGGCCGGCCATCAGATCTGTGACATAGTTAACGGGTTATGCCAGGCCTTGGCTCGCAATTATGTCAATAATGTCGGCAAAGGCAAAGATATTAAAGGGCCTGTGCTGTTTCAGGGGGGCGTCGCAGCCAACCAGGGAATGAAGCGGGCCTTTGAAGAGGTATTAAGGTGTCAGGTTATTATCCCGCCTTATTACAATGTCATGGGGGCGATTGGCGCCGCCCTGCTGGCGCAGGAAGCTACAGCCGGCAACTCAACCGCCTTCCGGGGCTTTGCGGTTATTGATGATATCTATCTGCCGCGCAGCTTTGAGTGTGACGGCTGTCCCAATATGTGTGAGGTTGTTGAAATCAGCCGGAATGATCAGCTGGCCGCGCGCTGGGGCGATCGCTGCGGCAAATGGGGTTACAAGCACTGTCAGGAGGAATAGTTTTGGAACCTTTACGTATTGGTTTACCGCGCGGGCTTTTATATTATGAATACGGCGACCTGTGGCAAAACTTTTTTGCCGCCCTTGGTGCCCGGGTCATTGTCTCCGAAGAAACTACGAAGGCCATGCTTACTGCCGGCGGCGTGCTGGGTGAGGTTTGTCTGCCGCTGAAGGTATATGTCGGTCACACCGTCAGTCTGGCAGGTAAGGCCGATTGTCTGTTTGTGCCACGGATTGTGAGTGTTGCCCGTCAGATGTATACCTGTCCCAAAATGATGGGTTTGCCTGATATTATCCGGAGCAATATCAACAATTTGCCGGAGGTTATCGATACAGATGTCAGCCTCCGGCAGCGGCAGGGCAGTTTAGCTGAGGCAATACTCCGTATTGGCTGCCGGCTGGGTCAGGGAAAAATAGCCAGCCTTAGGGCCTGGTATTGGGCCAGGCGGCAGGCTGGTGTAAAGCAGCCTGTAATCGGCGGCAGCGTGTCTGACGGTTTACGGATTGGCCTGATTGGTCACTCATATCTTATTCAGGATAAGTTTATCAGCATGAATGCCAGAGACAAACTCACCGCTATGGGGATGGCGGTTATTACACCTGAGCAGGTGCCGGTGCGGCAGGCTCAACTGGCCGCTCTTCATCTCAATAAAAAAATCTATTGGTCCTATTGCCACCATTTGGCGGGAACTGCCCTGGCACTTATTGCGGCAAGGGCAGTTGACGGTCTGATTTTTATGACTTCCTTTAGCTGCGGCCCGGATTCGATGATCAGCGAAATAATCAGGCGCAAAGCTGAGGCCGGCAACATACCGTTTATGCTGCTCAATACCGAGGAGCATACGGCAGAGGCTGGCTTTCTTACCCGGTTAGAGGCGTTTACCGATATGATCAAACGGAGGAATCGCCGATGATTGTCACTTTTCCTCATATGGGTCCACTGTATATAACGCTGAAGAGCCTGTTAAGTACCCTTGGCCTTAAGGTAATGGCGCCGCCGCCCATCACCAAGAAAACGGTGGAAACCGGCGCCCGCTATGCGCCGGAGACAGCCTGCCTGCCGCTGAAGGTCACTTTAGGCAATTATATTGAAGCCCTGGAGGCCGGTGCCGACACTATTGTTACCTGCGGCGGTGTTGGTCCCTGCCGGTTAGGGTATTACGCCCAGGTCCAGCAGGAAATTCTTACCGAACTGAACTATAAATTTACGATGGTAGTGATTGAGCCTGATGTCTTGCAGGTTATTAAAACAATCCGGCAGCTGGCGCCCCAGGCCGGGGTGAAGTCGGTGTACCGGGCTTTTACGCTGGCCGGGGCTAAAATGAATACTTTAGATAGGCTGGGGGACATGGTGCGCGAGGTCCGGGCCACGGAAAAGCTGCCGGGAACAGCGGATACGGTTTACCAGGAAGCGGTCGCCGAAATCGAGGCGGCCTCAGAGCCGGGAGAATTGCCGGACATTTGTGATATTTACCGGGAAAAGCTGTTACAGGTTGAAAAAAACGGGCAGGTGCCGCTGCGGATTGGGTTGGTAGGTGAAATTTATGTGATGCTGGAGAATTTTGTAAATCTGGACCTGGAACAGCGGCTTGGACGGCTGGGGGTGCATGTCCACCGGACGATGTCTTTAACTGATTATGTCCGTACTCATTTGTTAAGAAACAAGCCTTATCTGGCCAGGTATAATGAAATTGCCACGGCGGCAGCACCCTATCTTGGCCATGGTGTTGGCGGGCATGGCCTCAGAAGCATTGGTGCGACAGTGGAAATGGCAAAGCAGGGCTTTGACGGTATTATGCATGTTTTCCCCTTCACCTGTATGCCGGAGGTGATCGCCAAAAATATTTTACACCAAACCAGTAATGATCATGAGATTCCGGTACTCTCCCTGGCGTTTGACGAGCAGTCGGCCGAAGCCGGTGTGGTTACCCGTCTGGAAGCTTTTGTTGATCTGCTTAATTACCGGCGGCGGCTGTGATTCAAATTGTAAATCCTACCTGGTGCGGGTAGGATTTTTATTTTTTGTGTAGAATAGTTCTTACTTTGATCTTTTGGCAATCCCTGATTTGTGGCAGCCAGGGCCGGCAGGGCAATCTGTATAACTGAGGTGATTTTGATGCATATTGTACTGGTAGAACCGGAAATCCCCGGCAATACCGGTAATATAGCCAGATTATGCGCAGCTACGGGCTGTGAATTGCATTTGGTGAAACCGCTTGGATTTTCGCTGGAAGACCGGTACTTGAAACGGGCCGGGCTTGACTATTGGCATTTGGTCAAAGTACATGTACACGAGAATTTTGGCGAGGTACTTACAGGTTACCACGGACACAGGATATTTTTTAATACGACCAAAGCCGACAGGTGTCATAGTGAGATTGTGTATCAGGCCGATGATTTGCTGGTGTTTGGCAAAGAAACGGCAGGTTTGCCGCCGTCATTGCTGACAGCTTATCCGGAAAACTGTATCCGTATTCCGATGCTTGATGAGGCCAGGTCGTTGAATTTATCTAACGCCGTAGCCGTTGTCGTCTATGAAGCTCTTCGTCAGCAAGGTTTTGCGGGGCTTAGATAAGCCCCGGCAGGAAGGGGAATTGTATGTTTGCACAATTTGGTCCGGCCGGCAATCCTGACGCTTTTTATGAGGCCGGGTACAAGGCTTCGGCTGATATGCCGGTCTGGCTGGCCGGCCTGGCGTTACAAGCCTATGAGTACCAATGCAGCCGCGGGGTACATGTTGGGCAGGCTACGGCTGAACGGGTGGGGGAACAAGCTGTCCTCTATGGTGTTAAGCTTAGTATTCATGCCCCTTATTATATAAGTCTGGCTACTGAGGATGAAACCATTGCCGGCAACACCCTGCGCCACTTTCTGCGGTCACTGGAAGTAGCAGAATGGATGGGAGCCGACCGGATTGTTTTTCATATCGGGGGACCGGGCAAAGGGGGCGACCGGCGGCAGGCAATGGAACGGGCTAAGCGCCTGTTTGCACAAGTGCTGGATCAGGCTGAACGTCTGGGGCTAACAGGGCCTTACCTGCTGCCGGAAACGATGGGTAAACAAAATCAACTGGGCTCACTTGCAGAAGTGCTGGAACTGTGCAAGCTATCTAAGCGGGTAAGGCCGGCCGTGGATTTCGGTCACTTACATGCCGTCACCGGCGGGGGGTACCTGACAAAGCAGGAGTTTGCCGCTGTATTTGATAAAATCGGCGAAACCCTGGGGCCAGAGGCGGCCCGGAACCTGCACATCCATTTCAGCCGGATTGAGTTTACCAAAGCCGGCGAGCGACGCCACTGGACTTTTGCCGATCCTTACGGGCCGCCCCATGAGCCACTGCTGGCAGTGGTTGCCGAGCAGGGTTATACACCGCGGATTATCTGTGAGTCCGCCGGTACCCAGGCCCGGGATGCTATAGCAATGCAGGATTTTTATCAGGGGTTGCTGAAAAAAGATTTTTAATCGTATAAGAACATTATTTCACGCATAAGATAGATGGTGAATAACTGGAGGAATTGGTAATGAGTGTACATGACAAAGCCCATGAGCTTGGCCGGGCGTTGCGGACCTCGGCGGAGTACCAGGCATTTTTATCTGCCAAAAAACAGCTTGACAGCGATGCGGCCGGTAAAAAAATGGTGCAGGAGTTTTTTCAAAAAAAGCTGGCTGCCGAATATGATTTAATGGCTGGTAATCCTGAAGATCAGGCGAAGTCAGCGGAACTGCAAAAGCTGTATGAACTGATTGTTTTGCAGCCGCAAGCCCGGGATTTTATCCATGCTCATATGCGTTTTCAGCAAATTGCTGCTGATATTTACAAAATAATTGGCGATGCGGTAGCCGAAGGAATGGATTTATTTGGCAAAGAATGAGATGTTGGTGAGAAAGCCTGTGGAGTTTGCTGCCGAATTAGAAAAAGCTATTCCCCCGGAAAGGCTGCTGGTTGATGAACCTATGTCCAAGCACACGACCTTTAAGATCGGCGGTCCTGCTGATTATCTGGTGCTGCCGGCAACTGTCCAGGAAGTGGCCGCTGTGCTGGATACGGCCAAACAATATGCGATACCTGTTACTGTGCTTGGCAATGGTTCCAATGTATTGGTTTTAGACCGGGGAATCCGGGGTCTTGTTGTTAAATTTGGCCCGGAAATGGGCTATATCAGGCATAGCGGCAGTACCTTATTTGCCGGGGCCGGTGCACTGCTGGCAGAGGTATCAAAATATGCAGCAGCCAATAATCTGGCCGGCTTTGAGTTTGCTATCGGTATTCCCGGCAGTATCGGCGGTGCGGTATTTATGAATGCCGGCGCTTATGACGGTGACATGAGCCAGGTAGTGCAGGCTGTTACCGCCGTCTGTGGCAATGGTGACCTCAGACGTTTTACGCGGGAGGAGCTTAATTTCGGTTATCGCCATAGTGTATTCCAGGAGAATGACTGTTTTGTCTGTGAAGTGGAACTGGGTTTAGCTGAGGGAGAAGATAACTCTATTCGTGTTCTGCTCGATGACTACACCAGCAAGCGGGAAAGCAAGCAGCCGCTGGAAATGCCCAGTGCCGGCAGTACGTTTAAGCGGCCCCAGGGTTACTTTGCCGGGACACTGATTGAACAGGCCGGGCTGAAAGGCACCCGCATCGGTGGTGCGCAGGTTTCGACAAAACATGCCGGTTTTATTATCAATGCCGGCGGGGCTACTGCCCAGGATGTGCTGGCACTTATCAGTAAAGTTCAGGCTGGGGTTTATAAACAGTTTGGGATTACACTGCATCCGGAAGTACGGGTACTGGGGGAAAAATAATATTTTGCCGGATAATAAGCAAAACCGGGGCCTCGGTCCCGGTTTTGCTATTTCTGCAGGAAATCAGCAGCTTGTGTAGAATTTAAAGGCAAAGGTTTCTAAATATTCAACAACTGTGACCTGTTTCTTATGAAAAATGGGATAAAAGGAGTCAAACTTATGCGGTTAACTTTTTTGGGGGCTGCCGGCATGGTTACCGGATCGTCCTACCTTTTAGAAATCGGTTCAAAAAAATTCCTTATTGATTGTGGGTTGTTTCAAGGCTCGAAAGCGATTGTTGCGCTAAACAGAAGGCCATTTAGCTATAACCCGGCTGACATTGACGGGGTACTCTTGACCCATGCCCATATTGATCATAGCGGTCTGATACCGCGGCTGTGCAAATCGGGTTTTAAAGGACCTGTTTATGCCACTAAGGTAACAACTGAACTTTGCAGCATTATGCTGCCCGACAGTGGGCATATCCAGGAGTTTGAGGCTGAGATTGCCAATCGCAAAGGACAGCGGGCCGGTCGTAAGACCGTGGAACCGCTCTATACTGTTGATGAAGCCTATGCCTGCCTGCAGCAGTTTTCCCCTGTTGCCTATGACGCCAAGCTGGAGCTTGCCGACGGAATTACGGTTGCCTTCCGGGATGCCGGTCATATACTGGGATCATCAATGGTGGAAATCTGGATCACTGAAAATGGGGGCACAGTCAAATTTTTATTCTCCGGGGATTTGGGTCAGCCTGATCAGCCTATTATCAAGGACCCGACGATGATTGCCCAGGCCGACTATATTGTCGTTGAGTCTACTTATGGTGCCCGCCAGCATGAGCAGGAGGACCCTGTGGAACTGCTGGCAACCTATGTTAATGACACTGTGGCCAGAGGCGGCAATTTGATCATCCCTTCCTTTGCCGTTGGCCGCACCCAGACGCTGCTATACCATCTGAATATGCTGTTTAAGGGCGGTCTCATTCCTGACATACCTGTTATTATTGACAGCCCGCTGGCTATTTCGGCGACAGATATATTTTTGAAAAATTCCCAGGAGTATGACCGGGAAGCCTACGATATGCTGTATAAAGACAATCAGCATCCCCTGCAGCTGCCGCAGCTGACCTATACCAAGACAGCCGATGAGTCCAAGGCCATCAATAAGCTGGACCGCCCGGCCATTATTATTTCTGCCAGCGGCATGGCTGATGCCGGCCGTGTCCTTCATCATCTGAAACATAATCTGTGGCGGCCGGAGAGTGCAGTTTTGTTTGTTGGCTATCAGGCCCAGGGCAGTATGGGCCGGCGCTTGCTGGAGGGTATTAAAAAGGTTAAAATTATGGGGGAGGAAATCAGTGTTAAAGCCAAAATTTATAACCTGGATGGTTTTTCCGCCCATGCCGACCAGGATCAGTTAATGACCTGGCTGGGTAAGTTTGAATCCAAACCTGCCAGCATTTTCATTGTCCATGGCGAAGAAGAGATGGCAGAACCGTTTGCTCAGCTTATTGATGAAAAGTTCGGCATCGCCACCTATGTCCCGCAATATGGTGATTCAGTCCTGATTACCGGGCGTGACTGGAAAATTGAACCTTCGGCAATCGAGGCTGTTGAACCTGCGGTGCAGCAATTACGGGATTATCTGGCGGAAATGGAGCGGGAATATGCTGAATTGCGGCTCAAACTGGAAGACGCTGTGGCTATAAATGCCGGCAAGCTCCCGGATGCCCTCCGCCGCGCCGATAAAATCCGCACCTTTACCAGAAAGACGCTGAAAGATTTATAATTAGAAAAAAACAGGAAAAAGTAAAATTTAATTTGACATATGCGAACTGGTATAATATAGTGAATTGTGCATGACACTACAAAAGGGTGCAAAATAGCATCCTTTTGTTCATTATAGGGAGGACTATCATTTTATATGGAACGCACAGACTTACGTAATATTGCCATCATTGCTCACGTTGACCACGGCAAAACGACATTAGTAGACGCTATGCTTAAACAAAGCAATGTTTTCCGCGCCAATGAGCATGTAGCGGAACGCGTAATGGATTCAAATGATCTTGAACGTGAGCGGGGCATCACTATCTTATCCAAGAATACGGCGGTAATGTATAAGGAAACTAAGATTAATATTGTCGATACCCCCGGCCACGCTGATTTTGGCGGCGAGGTTGAACGGGTACTCAATATGGTTGACGGCGTATTGCTGTTAGTGGACGCTTTTGAAGGCCCCATGCCCCAAACCAAATATGTTTTAAGAAAAGCGCTGGAACAAAAACTTAAACCCATTGTGGTGATTAATAAGATTGACCGCCCGGATCAACGGGTGGAGGACGTTGTTGATGAGGTGCTGGAGCTGTTTATTGAGCTTGAAGCCAATGATGAACAGCTCGATTTCCCGGTCGTGTACGCCACTGCCAGGGAAGGCATTGCCAAAATGGCCATGGATGATGCCAGCGATAATTTGCAGCCATTGTTTGAATGTATCGAAAAAACGATACCTGCGCCCCGGGGCGACATTGATGGACTGCTCCAGGTTATGATTACCACCCTTGATTATGATGATTATGTTGGCCGGATTGCGATTGGCCGTGTTGTCAGAGGCCGTGTTGCCAGCGGTCAAAATGTTGTAATTCTGAACGGCGAGACCGAAACCAAGGCAAAAATCGGCAAAGTATACATCTATGAAGGCTTGAAGCGTACTGAGGTTAAAGCGGCGGCGTTAGGTGACATTATTGCCATGATTGGTCTTGAATCAGTCAATATTGGCGATACAGTGGCAGATACCGAGAACCCGGAGGCATTACCCACAATCAGAATTGACGAGCCAACCCTGGCAATGACGTTTGCCGTCAATACCAGCCCGTTTGCCGGTCGTGAGGGCCAGTTTGTCACCTCCCGCCATATTCGTGACCGTCTGTTCCGGGAAGCGGAAACCAATGTCAGCCTGCGGGTAACGGAGACCGAGAATGCCGACTCATTTGAGGTGGCCGGCCGGGGTGAACTGCACCTGTCCATCCTGATTGAGACCATGCGGCGGGAAGGTTATGAATTGCAAATCGGTAAACCTCAGGTAATTTATAAGCAGATTAACGGTAAGCGCTGCGAACCGATGGAGTTTTTAACAATTGATGTGCCGCAGGAATTTATGGGCGCAGTCATGGAATCACTGGGAACCCGGCGGGCTGATCTTGTCAACATGATTGAACTGGCCGGCTACCTGCGGATGGAATTTATTGTTCCGGCCCGGGGTCTGATCGGTTTTAGATCTGAATTTTTGACCAATACCAAAGGCAATGGCATTATGCATCATATATTCCATGGTTATGTCCCCTACAAGGGCGATATTCCCGGCCGTACCCGGGGCGCGCTGGTGGCTTTTGAAGATGGTGAGACTACAGGTTATGGCATCAATAGTATTCAGGACCGGGGCATTATGTTTGTTGTGCCCGGGCAGGCTGTGTACCAGGGGATGATTGTCGGTGAAAATGCCCGGGAAATGGACATGGATGTTAATCCCTGCAAGAAAAAACATGTTACCAACATGCGGGCCAGCGGGACAGATGATGCTGTCCGCTTAACCCCGCCCCGCATCCTGAGCCTTGAACAAGCGCTTGAATATATTAATGACGATGAGGCTGTGGAGGTTACACCGCAAAGTATCCGCCTGCGCAAGGCAACCCTGGATAGGCATCTGCGCGGCCGCGAACGGAAAAAAGAATCCCAGTAAGCAGGTAAACCGGAAGCGAGATTGTTTCACAGGCACAGACCGTGGCAGTCTCGTTTCCTCAATTTCGTTCAGGACATGAAGAGGGGGTAAAAAGGTGCGAATTGAAAAGGAAAACGCATTATTATTGGTAGTGGATATGCAGGAAAAACTGTTTCCGCACATTAACCGCCATCAGGAACTAATCAAAAAAACGCTGATTTTGCTGGCCGGCCTAAAAGCTCTGGCCGTGCCGATGATGGCCGCCCGGCAATATCCCCGGGGGCTTGGCGATACAATTGAAGAGCTCCGCCCATATTTTACTACCGGGTATTGGGATAAGCTGACCTTTAGCTGCTGCGGCAGTGAGCCGCTGCTGGCCCAGTTACAGGGGAGTGGCAGGAAAGCTGTCATTATTGCCGGGATTGAGGCTCACATCTGTGTTTTGCAAACAGTGATTGATCTGAAGGAGCACGGCTTGGTGCCTGTTGTTGTGACTGATGCGGTAGGCTCGCGCACTGACCGGGATTATGAGATTGCTTTACGGCGGATGGAACAGGCGGGGGCCGTGCTGACCACGGTGGAATCCATCCTGTTTGAGCTTTGCCGTCAGGCTGGGTCGGAGGCTTTTAAAACAATCTCGAAGCTGGTCAAGTAGGTGGGTATTGCCGGACAATAAGCTGGTGCCAGGTCCCTGACGCTGCCGGCAGAAGCCGCCTGCTCTTGGGCTGGGCGGCAGAAATTTGCATACATTTGCTATTTGGCGTGGTAAAAAGCTAGTCTGTGCAGTAAAAGTGCACAGATTAGCTTTTTTAGAGAGTATAGGAGCTGCTTCTCAGCAACCAGGCCTGATTCGGGCCGTGATGACTGAGCCGGCGGCCAGCAGAATATGCTGCAATATTTTCAGGACTCTGGCCATACCGGTATTATTGCCTGCGCGGTAGCAAGGGCTGCTAAATAATGCTAACCCCATTCTAAAAAAAATCAAAAAAATGAATAGTATACTAGCGGTATGTTAAGTTAATCTATAACCGAATACATTGAGGAGGAAGATTACTCATGAAAAAAGTGATCCTGACAACCATGCTTGCTTCTCTTACTTTGGCTGGTACTGCTTTTGCAAGTGTACCGGGTATCGATACAGCCGCAGGACAAGGAGAGATTGGTTATTCGCATTATAATCTAAAGAGCAGTGTGGATGTACTTGGGGATATGGGCAAGTTGAAAAATAATAATTTTCAGGCTGCCTATGGTTTAAGTGATAAACTTGCTATTACCGGTGACTATCTGAATTCTGAGTCGCAAACCTTCTATTCACCTGCTTATGGCTACTTTAACGATATGAATCTCAATTCCACCGAAATCGGGCTGCAATATAAATTGAACAAAAATGTTGCTGTTTCTGTCGGTAATGTAAAATCTGAGCTTAAAGCAAGTAATGATTCTGTTTCAACAAGTGAAATATTTGCCGGTGTGGCCTATAAAGGTGCCATTGCCGACAAGGTGGACAGTTATGCATCCTATATCCGCTCAGAAAATGTACAAGACTGGAAAGCCGGCCTGACTTATGGGTTAGCAAGCAACATTACCCTGGATGCCGGGTATCGCAGTTTTGAGAATGATGATTTGGGTATTAAAGCCAAAGGTATGGGTTTTGGTGCAAACTATAAATTTTAAGCAGGCACTTCGCCAAAGAGAGACTACAAAAGTAGTCTTTTTTTGTATTATTATAGATCCATTTCTTGCTGATAAAAACCAAGGCTGATTAAGGCTTCAGCCGTTGTCAGGCAGGAACCTGGGTATAAGAAAAGTATTTGTCTCTGATATTACCAGGGATTTTGTCTTTTGGTAGAGGAAATTTCCGGATAAGTAGGCTTTTTTCCTCTTTTTTTATTATTCGCAGTATTTTTCGCCCTGAACTGGCAGGAATTAGCACATGCGTGTCGAATAACCCGAAAAACAGAGTAATCTCCGGTGGGGAGGCAATAATAATGGCCCTAGGATTAATCGATAAATTAACAAGTTTTTTAATACCACCTGATGATCAGGCTGCGGGGTCTGACAGGGCGGCAATACCTGCTGTCAAAGACAATAGTGGGCAGGAAAGCGAACGCCGCCCCAGGTTGAAAGTCCATAGTCAGTCAGCAGGACCCCTGAAAATAATAATTGATCTGCCGACAGGATTTGATGATGTCCAGGCTTATGCTGATCACCTGAGAAATAGTATTGCCATTATTGTTAATTATCAGCAGGTCGATCTGGCCACACAGCAGCGCATGAGTGATTTTCTCAATGGCGTGTGTTATATTTTGGATGGTTGCGTCCAGCGCATATCCGAACAGGTAGTCCTGTATACGTACGCGAATATTGACATTGATAAAAAAATATTTGCCTATTCGGTACCCACCTATGTACGGGTAAAAGAATAATGTATCAGGGGCTGCGCAACTGCTATCAGGCAGTTTTGCATAGCCTTTTTTATTTAAGCATATCTTAGCTTTAGTATTTTAATTATCAGGAGGTTCCAAGTGAAGATTCTTGTTGTTGAGGATGAAAAGCCGCTCCGTGAAGCCGTTACTGATGTACTCCGGGAAGAGAACTATCTGGTGGATGGTGCCGGCACCGGTGATGAGGGATTATACCTGGCCGAACAAGAGATCCATGATTTGTTTATTCTAGATATTATGCTGCCGGAAATAACCGGGCTGGAAATAGTTAAGCGGCTGAGGAACAAGGGGATTACCACACCTATTCTCCTCTTGACGGCCAGAGACAGTGTGGAGGATAAGGTGACAGGGTTAAATAACGGGGCGGATGACTATCTTGTAAAACCTTTTGCGGTACCTGAGCTGCTGGCCAGGGTCAAAGCATTGCTGCGCCGACGGGGCAATGTCGGGCAGGAAGGGGAAATTTCCTATTGTGATATTTTGATTAATGACAAGCTCAAACAGGCCTCGCTGGGTGACCGGCTTTTGGACTTGACCCTCAAAGAATTTGAGCTGTTGGAGTTTTTTGTGTTAAATAGCGAACAGATACTCACGCGGGAACAGATTTTTGACCGGATCTGGGGCTTTGAATCAGAGACAACAGCAGGTATTGTTGATTTATATGTGCATTATTTAAGAAAAAAATTAGCCCCTTATGGCCGGGATGCTCTTATTAACACCGTCCGTGGTGCCGGATTTATGTTGAGGGCCAAATAGGCATGTTTACCCGTATTCTCCGTAAACTGACCTTAATGAATTCGGTGGTTTTTATTTTAATCTTTCTGGTTTTTGGGGCAACGCTTTATTCCTATGTGCGTTCGCAGCTGTTCGAAAATATTGACAAGTCCATGCGGGACCGGATTAGCTCCTTCCGGGTTGTTAACGGCCGGCCTGACGTTACTTTAAGACGTTCGATATTTTTTGATCCCCGGGTTATTATGCTGCTGCGGGATGCCAGTGGGCAGGTTGTCATATTAACCCCGTTCTCGTCGGAAGAGGGGGACAATCTTAAAACACTGGCCGCCCAACTGGAAACCGGCAGTCTGACGGTAACAACCTATGCGGACCACATCTATAGAGTATTATGTTTGCCTTATCAGTATGAAGAAAAAGTATTATTTCGCTCAGACGGCAGCAAGGTTTTGGAAATCGAAGAGGTTATCGCCGTGAGTATTGTTGATTCAGAGGTTGCCATGCTGGGCAATTTGCTAATCATTATTGCCTGCGGCCTGTTTGCCGGCAGCGTGGTTATTGGTTTAGCCGGCTACTACCTGGCCCGTCTGGCGCTTGTTCCTATTCAGAAAGCCTGGGAAAGGCAGCAGCAGTTTGTGGCTGATGCCTCGCATGAACTGCGGACACCGCTGGCGGTGGTTAAAACCAATGCGGAAATCATGCTGCGGCATCCGGAAAATACTGTCGAGCAGGAGAGCTCCCGGGTAACTAATATATTGCGGGAAGCGATACGGATGAACAAACTTGTATCCACCCTGCTTACATTGGCGAGAGCGGATGCCAATCAGCTGGAGCTGCAGCTCAAAGCGTGTATGGTGGATGACGTGGTTGAGACAGTAGCTGAGCAATTCAGGCCCCTGTTCGAAATTAAAGGGCTGGAACTGCATGTCAATATCGAGCCGCAGATTGAGATAACAGGTGACAGGGAGCGTCTGCATCAACTGATGGTTATCCTGCTGGATAATGCTTTAAAATACACCGTGCCGCCAGGGCAGATTACCATTACCTGTTCGCGGCTGCAAAATCAGGTTCTATTGAAAGTGGCAGACACCGGCTGCGGGATATTGCCTGAGGATCTGGCCCGTATTTTTGACCGCTTCTTTCGCGGTGACAAAGCCCGCCACCGGGAAACCGGCGGTGCCGGACTCGGCCTCTCGATTGCGCAGTGGATTGTTGAAAAGCATGGCGGCAGAATCCGGGTTGAGAGCGTACCTAACGTAGGAACACAGTTTTATATCACTTTACCTGTTAAAAGTAAGGTGTAAATACACCGGCAACAGCAGTGGCTTTGGCAAGCTGCTGCTGTTTTTGATTAATAAAGACCAGGTTGTTGTCATATACTCTAAAGAAAAGGCCTGAGTTCTGATGAAGGGAAGCGGTTAGATGAAAGGGTTTAAGAGAAAAAACGGCAAGTTTGCATCTTTAGTCAGCTTAATTGCACTGACAGCCATGTTAATGCTATTTGCTGTTAACCTGCCTGTGTTCCTGGGATCAACCGCCGGCAAAGTCTTTATTGCTTTCTGGGGCGGGTTTGCTTTGGTCATGGGGGCTGCCCATGTTGTCCGCCTTGCAGCGCCCCGGGAACGCCGTCTGGCAATAGTACCGCTTACGCCTGGTCTTAAAGATGCCCGTACCCGGAAGAAACAGCGTTCAGTACGGGGCCTGCAAAGTTAGGGAATGGGACTTACAGTAAATGCAAAAAACGTCCCGGTTAGCGGGACGTTTCCAAGCCGCGATATCAATTAAGCCAGCAGCTTCAATACCTCGGCCAGTTGGTTGAGCATATTATCCAGGTCAGCGCGGGTGATGACAAGCGGCGGCTGGAAGGCCATGACATTGCGTTCCGGCCCGTTTTTACCGATGAGAATCCCCCGGGCTTTCATATGTTCAAGGATAACATCAAGCTGCGCTGCTGCCGGCGATTTGTCAGGGTTCACGAGTTCAGCCCCCACCATAAGACCATGACCGCGGATATCACCAATCAGCGGATGTTGCTTTTGCAGCTCGGTCAGGCCGCATTTTAGATAGCGGCCGAGTTCTGCGGCCCGATCAGGCAGGTTATACTTTGTTAACACCTTAAGGGTTGCGAGGGCGGCAGCCGAGGTTACCGGATTGCCGCCCAGCGTCGAAGCACCGGGACGGGTATAGGCATCGGCAATTTCGGAACGGGAAGTAAAGGCACCGACCGGGGTCCCGTTGCCGAGGGCTTTGGCCATGGTCATAATATCAGGTTCAACGCCATAATGCTCAATGGCGAACATCTTGCCGGTACGGCCAAAGCCTGTCTGGACTTCGTCAATAATCAGCAGGATATTATGGTGGGCAAGAATTTCTTTTACCCGCTTAAAATAGCCGGGGGGCGGGGTAATAATGCCGCCGTTGCCCTGAATAGGCTCGGCAATCAACGCTGCTACCCGGCCGGACGTGGCCGTTTTGATTACCGCTTCAAGCTCATTGGCACAAGCTAAGTCACATTCGGGATGACGTTTGCCATAAGGACAGCGATAGCAATAGGCATTAGGGGCAAAGCTGATACCGCCGACCGGGCTGGTATCAGTGCGCCACATGGACAGGCCGGTAAGGCTCATAGTCAACTTGGTACGGCCGTGGAGTCCCTGCCGCAGGCTGATAAACTCCTGCCTGCCGGTATAAAGCGAGGCCAGCAGGGCGGCTCCTTCATTGGCTTCAGTACCGCTGGCGCAAAAAAAGGTTTTTTGCAGACGGCCTGGTGTGATTTGGGCCAGGTTCTCAGCCAGATTAACAATGTTTTCGGTAAGGTAGATTGTACAGGTATGCTGGAGAGTAGTAACCTGGTCGCAGATCGCTTGTGTAATTTCGGGGTGACAGTGCCCGCAGTTGACAACAGATACACCGGCAAAGCAGTCAAGATACTGCCTGCCGGTATGATCATACAGGTACTGCATCTCGCCCCTGACCAGCTGCATCGGTTGCGCGTAGAAATGGTAAACACAGGGAATGATATATTCTTTCTTTTTCCGGACGACTTCTTCCGGTCCGATGTAGGGTGTGCTGTTTATGTCAGTCATGGTTTCACCTCTCTGGTTAATTGATACAGCGGTAGTATTATCTGGATAGACGGTAGCGGAAAGCACCGATGCCCAATTTTCGGGGGCTGGCCGCTCCCAGCCTGCTGAGCAGGTTTTTATCAAAACTGCCGGCATCACCGGCACTCAGCCTGTCAAGCTCGGTCCGGTAGGCGGCGGTAAGCAGCCCGACAAGCTCCGGCCGGTAATGCTGACCTTCAATCCGGTAGTTGCTGATACCGGTGCTGAGCAGTGCGGGTAAATGGGTCAGCAGGCAAAGGTCTTTGGCAAACAGGATGTGGTTGCGGGCATACTGATCGATCTTAATGTCATGCCGTTCGCCGGCACTGTCCAATAGCGCATAGTGCTGTGACGGATACAACTGGGAGCAGGCGTGAGCAGGTGCTCCTGCCAGGACTGCAGACGGTACGCAATGATCTAGCACCATGGCTTCCAGGGCACCATGGACAATAATTTCCAGCGGCAGGTGGCTGCCGGGAGCCAGTTCGGCAATTTGTTCAAAAGCAGCCTCCAGGGAAATGGTGGCCTTACTGGCCCCATTGGCTTTAAGCCAGGCTGTAGTCAGGTGATTGAACAGGTTGAACGAAAAATCAGCCTGAACCGGCAGACTGGTGGTTTGCCGGGCCAGACGCAGCATGCCGCTGTTCGCAACCAGCAGGCCGTGGGGTTTAACGGCCTCAAGGCAGGTAAATAACTGCTCAAGTTCACCTGTTTCCCGTTCCATCGTAATACGGGGGGTGGTAACAATAACCTGTGTGTTATATTGGCCGGCCAGGGTAATAGCCTGCTTAATCTCCTGTAAGGTCAGGGGTTCCTCCGGCTTGAAAGCCTCACCGCCAATGTAGGCAACGTCGGCACCGTTTTCAAAGGCGGCGGCCAGTGCCGCAATTCCGGCAACCCGTACTGCCAGTGTAGGGCGTTCAGCCGGGAACTGACTGACAGTTGGCCGGGGGGGGATACTGGCTGCCGGCAAGACCGCAGGAACGGCCAGCCCGGCCTCTTGGACTGCCTGACTGAAAAAGCGCGGCTCCCGTTCGCCGGTGTAGCCGATCGAGCTGGCGCCGGGATTGCCAAGCGCATAGCAGGTAGAAAAGTCCCGGGAACGGTAAGCATATAGTTCCTGCCAGCCGGCAGGGTCCAAGGAATAACCGGTGGGGTCGGCAATATAGCGGTCTATTGCCTGGCGATAGAGTTTTACGATGCGGCTGACAAAAGCGGCGGTGCGCATGCGGCCTTCAATCTTGAAGGAGCATACGCCAGCCTGAATGAGCTCCGGCAAGGCGTTGTACATACACATATCCTTCATTGCCAGCTTATAAGGGCCAGGGTCGGCGGCTGCCGGCCGGCCGGTAGCACTGTCGATCAGCTGATATGGCCAGCGGCAGGGTTTTAGGCAGCGGCCACGGTTTGAACTTTGGCCGAAAACGATGCCGGAGTGGTAACACTGGCCGCTGTGAGCCACACACATGTCGCCATGGACAAAATATTCAAGTTCAATACCGGTACGTTCTTTAAGCAGCCTGAGCTGAGTCAGCGTCAGCTCGCGATTGGTTACCACCCGGGTTATGCCGTAATCCATCAGCGTTTTTATGGAATGTTCATTATGGGTATTCATCATGACCGAGGCATGGAGCGGCACGGTCATATTTAGCTGCCGTGACAGCTCGAGAACAGCCAGGTCCTGAACAATCAGCGCATCCGGCTGCAGCTGGTTCAATAGCCGGAGGTAATCGCGCATGCCGGGGATTTCCCGCTCGCTGATCAGGTTATTAACGGTGATGTAGAGGCGAACCTTGTGCTTGTGGGCATATTGTACGGCCCGGGCCAGTTTTTCATCATCAAAATTGGTATCAGTGCGGTGCAGGCGCATATTAAAACGCTTGCCGCCGAGGTATACAGCGTCAGCGCCGGCGGCAACCGCGGCTTCAAGCACCTCCCAGGTGCCGGCCGGGGCCAGCAGTTCGACAGATTGCGGGGTTAGCAGCATGTATATTTCACTCCAGATTTTATATAGTCAATTATTCAAATATCTCTTTAGCCTGTGCCAGCAGGGGCGGGGGCAGTTCAATGCCTAAATTGGCGGCAACAAAGGCATTAAGCTGAACTTCCGGCCGATCGACAAGACCGACAGGAATATCGCCCGGTTTGGCGCCGGCCAGAATCTGAGCAGCTTTAACGGCGCAGGCCCGGCCCAGTTCGTAATGATTAGCCACCAGCGCCCCTAACGCCCCTGACGGCACATTGGGGGCGTGCGAGGTAATAACCGGCAGATTGGCTGCTTCGGCATAATAGGCCACGCTGGCAAAGTTTTCTTCGATGATCCGGCCAATTGGCAAAAATAAAGCATCCAGGCCGGGGGGGAGTCTGTCAGGCAGTACCGACAGATCTGCCGGCTTGTCGGCAGGCAGGTCCACCAGGGTGAATAGTTCGCTGGCTGCCTGTTTGAAATTTGCTGTCTCCAGCAGGGCGTTGGTGTCACCGGTATGGTACAAAATGCCGATGGTTTTGGCGGCAGGCAGCAGTTCCCGGATAAAAGCAGCCTTAGCGGCAGCCGGGACCATGCCGGCCACGCCGGTAGCTTTGCCGCCCGGTTTGTCCAGTGTCCGGGCCAGGGCTGCGCCGACCGGATCAAACACCGGCGTGAATACCACCGGAATAGTGCCGTCTAATTGTACAGCCGCCTGCGCGGCCGGGGTTGAACAAGCAAAGATCAGGTTTACTTTTTGCTCTGCCAGCTTGCCGGCCAGCCGCGGCAGGTCGCTTACGGCACCGTCGGCGTTCACATAATAAAATTCAGCGGTCAGGTTTTGCTCTGCCAGGCCGGCTTTAAAGCCGTGCACGGCGTCGTCAAGGTTTTGGGTTAACTGGAGAATGCCAATATGATGCAAATGTACAACACCTCTGGTTCTTTTTTTATTACAGTTTCCACATTTATTTGATTAATACCTGCCATAACTGGGGTAAAATAGGTGAATATCTTTGCGCTGCACCTAGCTGGAATTTTCATATCCCCTAAAAATAAATGCAATGATGAGATTGACAACTGGGAAGAGACGGTTTATTATAGTATCAATATAATAGAGTACTAATTGCTGACTGGAATTAAACTAGAGGCTGTGTTCCTTAACGGGATACAGCCTTTATTTTATCGTGATGAGGCCGCGGCTGAAGCTTTGCCGGTATTGCCGGTGTATGATGGCGGATAATTGCATAAAAATCAGGTGCACGGGCTGATTAGTTAAAAACTAAAGGCAGAAAGAATTTTCTTTCTGCCTTTAGTTTCAATATAAGGAGGGGTAAGGGCGGGGATAACGCAGGAACGAAAAAGCTGGAGGGAAAAGTGTTGTGAGCAGGCAGCGAAATAAGAAATAAACTGAAAGAATGTCGCCGTCGGTGTCGCCATGAGGCTGCGGCCGAGTTTTGCCGGTATCGCCGGGTGTATGATGGCGGATAATTGCATTAAATCAGGTGCACGGGCTGATTAGTTAAAAACTAAAGGCAGAAAGAATTTTCTTTCTGCCTTTAGTTTTAATATAAGGAGGGGCAAGGGCGGGGATTAACACAGGAACGAAAAAGCAGGGAGGGAAATGTGTTGTGAGCAGGCAGCGGATTGAACTGAAAGAATGTCGCCGTCGGGTCGCCAGGAGGCCGCGGCCGGAGCTTTGCCGGTATTGCCGGTGTGTGAATGGCGAAAATTGCCTAAAATCAAGCTAATTCGGCTGATTAGTTATAAGGCTAAGGAGGAACGTATGAAAAAGATTATAAAAACAGTCCATAACAAGCTCTTCGGGGTTTATTTATATCTTTTGGTGTTAATTTTGTGGGAAATAGCACCACGGTTAGGCTGGGCCAGCGATGTATTTCTCCCCCCGCTGTCCCGGGTTATCCGGACAGCGATCGATTTAGGATTGCCCAATGTCCTGATTTACATTTCGATCAGCCTCAAGCGGGTCTTTACCGGTTTTTTCCTGGCTACCTTGCTGGCGTTGCCGCTGGGCTTTATTCTGGCCGGAGCATTGCCCTGGCTGGCCAGATTTCTCAGGCCATTGACGATTTTTCTCTCCAGTATCCCGCCGTTTATCTTGTTCCCGATTTTTGTCATTATCGTGGGGGTTGGCGAGGGTGGTATTCAACTCGTTATTTTCTGGTCTTCCTTTTGGCCGATCCTGTTTACGACAATAGTAGGCATTCAAAATGTGGATACTCTCTTAATCAGGGCCGGTAGAGCGCTGAATGCCAATAAGCTGGAAATCTTTTTTAAAATCGTGCTGCCCGGCGCCATGCCGACCATTATTTCCGGCGTGCGGACGGGTTTGACGATGAGCTTCTTTATGCTGATCGGCGCTGAGAGTATGGGGGCGGATTCCGGGTTGGGCTGGATGATTCACAATGCGGAAAGCATGGGCTTTGTAGAGCGGATCTACTTGGGCGCTATCCTGGTCGCAGGCGTAGGTTTTGTTTTGAATTATGCGCTTGAAACTTTGGAGAGCATTGTGCTCTATTGGCAGGAGCAGGAGTTTCCCCAAGAGATGAAAAGAGCTGCCGCCTGAACAGCGGAACGACGGCAAGTATAAAATTATCCAGAGGAGGTATCCGCTACATGAAACTTTTGCTGCCTAAACTGCAAAGGTTGGCCTTTAACAGCAGTTCGATTATTTTGTTCTTTATTTTTTGGGAATTTGGACCCCGTCTAATCCCCGAGGGGGTTATTTCCCCAGCCTCCGATGCCATAATAGCCCTCTTCAAAGTGGCGGCTTCGGGCATATTGTGGGAACAGACACTGATCAGTTTGGAACGGGTCGTCATGGGTTTTAGTCTGTCTGTGCTGATCGGCGTGCCCCTCGGATTTTTGCTGGGAACTTTTTTCGAATCGGCGGAGAAGGCCCTGCTGCCTTTTCTGCGCACATGTGAAAAATTGAATCCTTTTGCGATTATTCCCATCTTTATGATTTTTTTCGGCATCGGTACGCTGGAGAAAGTAGTGGTCATATTTTGGTCCACCTTGTGGCCAGTGCTTTTCAATACGATGACCGGCGCGCGCAATATGGACCGCAATCTGCTAAAGGCGGCCCGCTCCATGGGAACAACCCGCTGGGAATTGTTGCGCAAAGTCATCTTGCCCTACGCCTTGCCCAATATTTTTATCGGCATTGAGATAGCGGCGCAAATTGCTTTCTTTATGATCATCGCTTCGGAGGTGATTGGCGCCAGCACCGGTCTTGGCTGGTTCTATATCAGCTCCACGCATAGATATGAGCTGGCCTTAATGTACGGTATCGTTCTCTATATTACCATACTGGCAATTGGGGTCAACGTTACTTTTGCCCGGCTGAAAAAACGTTTCCTGGTCTGGAAAGAGGCTTCGCAACTGAGCTAAGCCGCCGGGAAAACAAGTCCGGATGAACCGGATTGAAATAAACATAAGCACAAATAAGGAGGCAAAAAAATATGGCTGACAGGGGTCAAAAAAAGAAATTTATCATTATCGGGGCTGTGACAGCAGTTCTGGCGGTGGCAATCGGGATTGGCAGCTTTTATGGACAAACAAAGAAGGGGATTTCAACGGGATCTGAAATACAGGGAGCTGTTGGCTTAAGGGACTTAAAGAGCGGCGGCTTTGACCCGGCCGCTTCCGGGAAAAAGGTGCTGACAATTAAGACTGATACCAAAAAGAACTGCGGTTCCACGCCCTGGGTCGTTGCCGAGAAAAAAGGCTTTTTTGCCGAGGAAGGGTTGAATGTTGAATACACCGGTGAATTGAAAACCCCGCAGATATTGCCTTCGGTGTTAAACGGAACAAATGATGTTGCAACAGCCCATATCAACGCGCTGGCTACGTATATCGCCGCCGGCGCCAAAATTAAAGCGGTCACTTTAAACGGTGTTGACCCCACCCCGGACGTGGATCCGAAATACCGGCATATGCGCTATTATCTGAGTCCGAAACTGGGGGTCAGCTCCCTGGCGGAATTGGTTGAACTGAGAAAAAGCGAAAACAAGAAGGTTACGATTAACGGTACGAAGCCTATTTGTACGACATTTATCGCCGACAACGCTTTTGATCATTTAGGCTATGGCCGGGAGCACATTCAATTCGTATCTTTTGATAGCGATACAGCGGCTCTGCAGGCTGCCCAACAGGGCAATCTGGATATTGTCGGGGTTCACCCTCCCTTTTACAAGCTGGCGGCGGATTCCAAGCTGCTGCAAGTATTTGACACGCTGGACACCGGTCTTGGGGAAGCGGCGGGAACCGGAGCTTATTATTTTAGGGAAAAATTTATTGAGGAAAACCCGGAGGCCGTAGCGCGCTTTGTCCGTGCGATCCGAAAAGCTAACGCCTGGAGCGTCGATCCGAAAAATGAATACGAAGCCATTAAACTGACCGGGGATTATATCGGGCAGCCGGTCAATGCGGTTCACTATTATTATACCAGCAAGGGCATTCCGGACAGATTGCTTCAACCCTGGATTGACGATCTTGTCAAAGACGGTTTTCTGAAAGAAGGGCAGCTAAGTATAAACGATCTGGTTACTAAGGAGTTTTCCAACTAGCTGGACTGGATGGTCCGGGGGACAACAGTCCCCCGGCACCGTCGGTTAATCAAACAGTTGCCGGCTTGACAGAGACGGCGCAGAGCCCGGCCAGGTCTCCTGCGAGCAATCCAGCAATCGGAAGTATTAATTCAGATGGAAAACGGGAAAGAGGCGGAGTGTAATGGCCATTAACTTAAAAGTAACAGAAGCAAAGGTGAGAGAGACCCGGCTGTCTGCTATTATTGCGTATAAGGGCTCGGTAAAGGATTCGGCGTTTCAAGCCGAAAGTCATTTTTGTGACAACGTCCTGCGTGTCCGGCATTATTGGCGAGGATGTCAGTGGAATTTTAAAAGAATGGAAAAAGAAATCCCTGTGCCGTTGGTGCCGGTTCACTGCGAAGGGCTCTGCTCCAAGCTGTGGGCATCCGGCTTTGATGCCGCCTTCCATGCCCTGTTGGCTTATATTGTAAAACCGGCACAGCAAAAACGGCCTGATTTGGTGAATATCATTAATTTTGCCGGTGTTGGCAGGGCGCAGGTTATCCGCCTGCTGAACCGCCTGGGGCTGGAGCCGCAGTTTATTGTCCAGTTTGCCACCCTGGAACAGGTGGAAAGATTATCGAGGTTTCGATGGGCTAATGGTCAATAATCAAAGTAAAAAGGGCGGAAGCATGAAACAGCCGAATGAATTTTGGGATGAATTGTATGCTGCCATAGGAATTGCGAAACCTAGCTACGATTTGTGGCTGGAAAAGTACACCGACATTTTACAAAATACACCGGACTTCCCTATTCTTGACCTGGGGTGCGGGTGTGGCAATGATACGTTATATTTAAGCGAAAGAGGCCATGCGGTGATTTCCTGTGATTTTTCCGGTGAAGCTCTGAAAAGGCTGAAGTTTTTTATAGAGAGGCCGGTGACAAAGCGGTTTGATATGACTGAGGGGCTGCCGTTTGCCGACGGCAGTGCGAAGGTGGTGATTGCCGATCTCTCTCTGCATTATTTTCCCTGGCGTAAGACGAGGGAGATCGTTGACGATATCAAACGGGTGCTGATAAAAGACGGGTTTTTGCTGGTGCGGGTGAACTCGGTGAAGGACACTAAGCACGGTGCTGGCCAGGGGACTGTTATTGAAGAAAATTTTTATTGCCTTGACGGGAATTTTAAACGTTTTTTTGATAAAGAGCAGCTTGACAGACTTTTTGCGGAATGGGCAGTCGAACAATGCAGCGAATATGCAATGAACAGGTATAACGATAACAAAATACTTTGGGAGCTTGCTGTAAGAAAGCCATGCTAACATTTCGCCACATTTCATATTTCATTATGTTTTGTGCCTTGGCAAGGCGGAAGGAATGGTTATAGCAATGAAGACGTGTTTAGTCTTTGGTGGCAGCAAATTTGTTGGGCGAGCAGTTGCAACAAGATTGGTACAAGCTGGAAATCAAGTTTATATTCTTAACCGGGGAAATAATTCTACTCCCCCAGACTGTATTCAATTATTGGCTGATCGAAATAATCATCGTGAGGTTATGAGCGTACTCGAAGGATTAAAGTTTGATGTTGTATTTGATATTTCGGCTTATAATCCTGCACAAACAAAGATAGCAATAGACTGTTTAGCGGGAAGAATCGGTCATTTTATCCATATTAGTAGTGCAACTGTTTATAGGCATACCGAGGAGTATCCGCTAAACGAGGAAAGTGAAACAGGTTCTAATTCAATATGGGGGACTTATGGTACAGGCAAGTATCTTTGTGAGCTAGAATTGCGCAGAAGTTTTCAAGAAAAATTATTTCCGATTACTATATTCCGTCCTTTTTACCTATACGGTCCAGGTAATAGCCACGATAGAGAAACTTATGTATTCCGGTGGTTATTGCAAAATAAGCCAATTATCGTTCCCAGGAAAGGCCAGACAATTGTACAGTTTGGACATATTGATGATTTGGTAAATGCGGTTATGCAATCTATGTTGCAAGAAAAAAGCTTTGGTCAAATTTACAACATTTCAGGAGAACGTTCTATCACCTTTCAAGGCTGGCTTGAAGCTTGTGCAAAGGCAGTGGAAGTAGAACCACATATGGTATTTGTAGAACCGGGGGTGCGGTATGAACAACGTGACAGCAAGCGAGAGTGTGGCATTTATATATAAATAGTCGAAAATGGATACAAACAATTGCGATAAATGAAAATAAATAGAATAAAAGGATTTACGGGAGGCTGTAAATGTCATACAAAATTGCAATAGCGAGTTTAGACGGAAAATTTGTTAATGAACATTTTGGCAGAGCAAAAGAATTTCATATTGTTGAAGTGAATGAGAACAAGTATAAATATATCGAAACCAGAAAGAATGCGCCTTCAAAGAGCTATGATGAACGCCACGATTATGCAATGTCTGAAGCAATCGAGCGTATATCTGACTGCCGGTTCGTACTAGTCAGCCAAATAGGGCCTGCTATGGAGAAGCAATTAATATCGAAAGGCATTAAACCTTACGTAATCCCCACCTTTATTGAGGATGCTTTGCAGCAGATAATTTCTTTGAATAAATAAAATCGTTGCCGAATGTAGACAGAAAAGGAACGTCCCGTGCGCCAAGAAGCACACGGAGTATAGCGGGTGGGAATCCCGCCTGGGAAGGCCTAGCCAGTCACCCAGTATCCAGCCTTGGGACTGAAGCGGTAACGCCAGGTCTAAGCGTAGGCAGGAAAGGTAGTAGGGCGAAAGCGCAAGCTGAAGATGTAGAATCCCGAAATCCCTAATGGGAAAGGTCGATGCATGGGACGAGCAGAAGACAATACCGAGTTTAGCGATAAAGGCGAGCTAAGCCCGGCGCCCCGGGATCGAAGGTCTTGGCATGCTACACACTGTTACTCCGTGTGAACTTGGGAGACCCTGCCGCTCTCCGATAGGAGTATGGCCGACAAGTTGAAGACAAGGAAGCCAAATAAGTGGCAGGGAGTCGGATTACGTAGTAGTACCAAGGAAGCAGGGTAATGCCTGCGGAGGGAAGGACGTAATATAGTAGAGCCCTTGGAAAGAGAAACAATGGCTGCACTAGAGGCAGAGAAACCATTGGAAACAAAACTGACAAGGATAGCTGAGTTGGCCAAACAATAGCTATGGCTAAGCGTAAGTAAATGCTGCTATGAAGAGCCGGATGCCTTAATAGGGCAAGTCCGGTTCTGTGAGGGGGGCCGTCGCGAGATAGGCCTCTACTCGACCGAATGTCCGACCTGATGGATCCGGACGAACTGCTATTGCTGACAATAATCTTGAGCAAAATCTCAAATTCTTTATTGCTGATGCTATAGTTACTGCAGGACATGAAAATAGAGCAGGGGAGGGAATTAGGTTATCACGTCATGAGTATATGTATTCTGATGGGCAGTATGAGAAAGAACGGGAATACGGAAGCGCTGTTACGGCCGTTTATAGAGCAACTAAAATTTGAGGGAATAGATGTTCAATATATATGGCTTTGTGACAAGCATATGGAACCATGCAGGAGTTGCTTTGCTTGTCAAGGCATTGAAGGCCGACCCGGTTGTCCTATTGACGATGAAATGGAACAGATTTACAAAGCAATTCTGGAAGCTGACTGTATAGTTTTTGCCACTCCAATATACTCTTGGTTTTGCACTGCGCCAATGAAGATCGTTATGGACAGACTTTTCAGTATGAATAAATATTATGGAAATACCAAGAGGCATTATAGCCTATGGGAAGGTAAAAAGTGCGCCATTATAGCTACTTGTGGTTATGAAATTAAAAATGGTGCGGATTTATTTGAAGCAGGAGTAAAGCGCCTTGTTGAACATTCACATCTTCATTATCTGGGAATGTTAGCTGTTAGAGATATTAACGGAATTACTGATTTCGAAACTGAAGAAGTTATTGATAAGGCTAAAAAATTTGCATTAGATGTTAAATATTTAATACTATAACGCCCAATACGGAGATGTTGTTGGGGGAATAAATGCCAATATCAAACAATGGACAAACAAATGGGGACGTCAGGTTGTGCGAAAACTCTATGTTGGTTGAGATACGAATAGCCGACTGCTGGCGGCAGTCGCCGTTCTATCCTTAGTATGCAGTAATTAATGAATGATAGCGGGCTATTTTGCCCGCTATCATTCATTAGACGCTTAATCGCAGGAATTAAGCACTGCACTTCCAGCCTAGCGCTGCTGCGAGAAGGTCATAAACTCCTGATGGATATGGCTGCAGTCCCGCAAGCCCTGCTTGTAGGCGATTTCCGCCGAGTGGCCGGACTCCAGGGCGGTGAAGGACTCGAAATCCATGACCAGCTCCAGCAATTCCGGATACTGGCCCTCCAGTTCCCCGGCCAGGGCCAGCAGCCGGTCGAGGGTCGCGCCGACTTTACTGACCGTCTTACTGTATTCGGCATCGTTGGTGCCGGCCAGTTTGAGGATATTGTCCACCCGGACAAAGATATACTGATTAAAGGCCTCGGTTAAGATGCTTTGCAGCATCAGCCGGTCATCCTGCTCTGCCCCGGGCTGCTGCGGCGCCCAGTCCCGCTCTACCGGCAGGCCGGACACCAGCCCCGGACAAGAAACTGCGCCGGATGCCATTATTTTGTCAGACATATATATACCCCCTATATTTATACTGCGGCCGGTATGGCCGTCAGCTTTTTTACAGGGGGAAATTAAAAGAACGCATGCAAAGGTTTTAAACCTACACATGCGTTCTGTTGTGATATCTGTTACATACTCAACGCTAATAAGCCGGCATAACCGGCCAAAACAACCAGGCGGCCACAAACCCGTAGGTTCCGGTCTGCCTGCTGCTCAGCTGCTGAGGCTAGTCAAAATCATTTGCTGCGTCCTGTCGCACTCACAACCAGGAGCGTCTGCGGCAACGGCTATTACCCCCGCGCTCCCCCGCTTGTGCCGCGACCGAAGAGCGGTGTATAATAGAAATGTCGTCGTGGACAGCTTGGCTGTTACGTGTAGGTGATGTGCTCACCTTGCACGGGCCTGGAAGTGCGCTAACACTTTCAGGTCACGGCGACCTTTTAATTCCCACCTTATTTCTAATTATAGCCTGTTTGCAGTAAAATGCAAGTACAGATGACTACCGGCGGGGAGTTTCTGAGGAGATGGACAAGACGAAGGGGACAATTAGGGACGTCAGCTGTGCGAAAATATTTTAACAATAACATGGTGGAAATAAATTTTAGAATTTTGTTTTCGCACAACAGACGTCTCCAAATGTCCCAGTGGCTATATACAATACAGAATAACCAAGTAAATTTCGTATGGCTTGATAGGAAAATCAAAAACCTTATAGAAAATAAAGAGTAATCCATCATGTTGGAATAGCTATTACAATTGCGGGGGAGTATCAGAATGCCAATATATGAATATTCTTGTAAGAAATGTGGTAAGTCAGTGGAATTGTTGCAGAAAAGTGGTGCAGATAACGCTGGTATACCTTGTCCTGCCTGTAGTGAAGACACTTTGACCAAAGTGCTTTCAGTAACAGCACCATCCCAGATGGCTAAGCGGTCAACAACTGGGTGCGATATGGCCAAGCATTCAGGCGGCTGTGGTGGCTGCTGCTCTGGTTGTCACTAAAAAGCAGTGATAGATAGTTCGATGCTTTTATATATGAGGGGTAAAAAATGTTGAACGAATCCGGAATAAAACATGGCGAGCGTATAGCGTTTGTCCATCTCCACAATCATACTGAATATAGTCTGTTAGACGGGGCCGGGCGGATTAGCGACCTGGTACGCCGGGCGAAGGAACTGGGGATGCCGGCGGTGGCGATGACTGATCATGGCACGATGTATGGTACCATTGATTTTTATAAACAAGCCAAAAAACAGGGGATTAAGCCAATTATCGGCTGCGAGGTCTATATCGCCCCCCGCTCCCGTTTTGATAAGGCCGCCGTAGAGGGCGAAGCCTATTATCATCTGATCCTGCTGGCCGCCAACGAGCAGGGGTATCGTAACCTGATTGAGCTGGTATCCCGTGGCTATAGCGAAGGTTTTTATTATAAACCCCGTATCGACCGGGAAATACTGCGCAGCTACAGTGCCGGTTTAATTGGCTTAAGCGCCTGTATCGCCGGTGAAATACCGGCTGCTATCCTGCGGGGGGACCTGGCGAAAGCCGAGGCGCTGGCTGTTGAGTACCGTGAGATATTCGGGGCCGAGAATTTTTATATCGAGCTGCAGGATCATGGCATGCCTGAGGAAAAACAGGCCAACCAACACCTGGTTAAGCTGGCGAAGCAGCTGGGACTTGGTCTTGTTGCCACAAATGACGCCCATTATATCAACAAAGAGGATGCAGAATGCCATGATGTCCTGCTTTGCATCCAGACCGGCAAGACCGTTGACGATCAGGTGCGGATGAAATTTCCCAGTGATGAGTTTTATCTGAAAAGCCCGGCGGAAATGGCGGAGTTGTTTGCCGCCTACCCGGAAGCGCTGGCTAATACCTGTAAAATTGCCGAGCGCTGCGAGGTTGCCTTTGATTTTGACAAGCTTTATCTGCCTGATTTCCCCACGCCGGCCGGAATAAGTGACGAGGAATACCTGACACAATTATGCCGGGAGGCTGTCAGCAAGCGCTATCCTGAGCCAACGCCGGCAATACATGCCCGGCTTGATTATGAGCTTGGCGTTATAAAAAAGATGGGCTATGCCAGCTATTTTCTGATCGTCTGGGATTTTGTCAATTACTCCCGCAGTCAGGCGATTCCGGTAGGGCCGGGCCGGGGTTCGGCGGCCGGCAGTATTGTTGCCTATTTGCTGGCGATTACCAATATTGACCCGCTTAAATATGGCTTGCTGTTTGAACGGTTCCTGAACCCGGAGCGGGTATCGATGCCTGATATTGATATCGATTTTTGCTATGAACGGCGGAGCAAAATCATCGAATATGTTGTGGAACGGTATGGCAGCGACCGGGTAGCTCAGATTATTACCTTCGGTACTATGGCCGCCCGGGCCGCTATCCGCGATGTGGGGCGGGCGTTAAACCTGCCATACGGCGAGGTTGACCGGATTGCCAAACTGGTGCCGGCCGAACTGGGCATTACCCTGAAAAAAGCATTAGCTGCCAATCAGGAACTGAAAGGCTTATATGATACGGAAGCTACGGTACGGAAGCTTGTTGACCTGGCGATGGCGCTGGAGGGTCTGCCGCGTCATGCCTCAACCCATGCGGCCGGTCTGGTGATTGCCAGGGAGCCGCTGACTCACTTCGCGCCCCTGCAGGTATCCAGCGACGGGTTTGTCACTACCCAGTTTGACAAAGACCGGGTAGAGGAGATTGGCCTCCTGAAAATGGACCTGCTGGGACTCAGAACCCTGACTGTTATTGGTGATGCCATTGCTTTAATAAAAGAAAACCGGGGCGAAGAGCTTGATATTGAGCAGATTCCCCTTGAGGACACGAAAACCTGTGTGATGCTGTCCGCCGGCGACACCTCCGGTGTATTCCAGATGGAGTCAGGCGGTATGACCAATCTGGTCAGGGATCTTAAACCGGAGCGGTTTGACGATCTGATCCCGCTAGTTGCCCTCTACCGGCCCGGGCCGCTGGGCAGCGGTATGGTGTCGGATTTTATCGACGGCCGGCATGGCAAAAAAACAGTTACTTATCTGCACCCGGTGCTGGAGCCGGTTTTAGCAGATACTTTTGGTGTTATTTTATATCAGGAGCAGGTTATGCAGATTGCCTCGGTGCTGGCCGGTTTTTCCCTGGGTCAGGCCGATCTCCTGCGCCGGGCAATGGGGAAAAAGAAGCATGAAGTGCTGGCTGCCCAACGGGAATCTTTTTTGCAGGGAGCGGCGGAGCGGGGGTTTGACGCCAAGCTGGCGCATGAGGTTTTTGAGCTTATGACGCATTTTGCCGACTATGGCTTCAATAAATCCCATAGTGCCGCCTATGCGCTGGTGGCGTATCAAACAGCCTATCTGAAGGCTCATTATCCCCAGGAATTTTACGCGGCCCTGTTGACCAGCGTAATGGGGACCAACGATAAGGTCGGCTATTATATTGAGGAATGCCGGCGCCGGGGAATTGCTGTGTTGCCGCCTGACATTAATGCCAGCGGCCGGGCCTTTTCTGTTGACGGCCCGGCCATCCGGTTCGGTTTGGCCGGGGTAAAGAATGCCGGCGGCAATGCCCTGGAGAGCATTATTGCCGCCCGGCGGCAGGGCGGCAGGTTTACCTCCCTTGTTGATTTTTGTGCCCGTGTCGATATGCGGGTGGTAAATAAACGGGTGATCGAGAGTTTAATCAAAGCCGGGGCCTTTGATTCACTGAAGGCCCGGCGGTCACAACTACTGGCAGTTCTGGAGCAGGCGGTGGAGGTGGCCGGCTGCCGGCAAAAAGATGCGGCCAGCGGCCAGCTGGGCTTATTTGGCGAGGACACTCTGGACTGTGTCAATGATGTAAGTTTGCCTGATTTACCGGAATTGCCGCAGGAAGAATTGCTGGCGCTGGAAAAAGAAATAACCGGCTTTTTTGTAACCGGTCACCCTTTGGATAAATACCGTACCAGGCTTGCTTCCCTGCCCGGACTTGGCAGTTTAGCCGAAGGTCAGTACGCCGATGGCCAGCCCATCCGGGTCGGGGGGCTGATCGCCAGTGCCAAGCGCATTAATACCAAAAATGGCAGTATGATGTGTTTTATTAATCTTGAGGATTTTACCGGTCAGGCGGAGATTATCGTATTTCCCCGGATTTTTGAAAAAACCGGCCGCCTGCTGGCGCCGGACTTGCCTGTGGTAGTTTCCGGCCGCCTTAATATCCATGAAGAAGGCGTCAAAATCATGGCTGATGATATAAGCCCGCTGAGCAGCGCCGGGGCTGAGGTCAGAATCACCCTGCGTAAAGAGCAGGAAACACCGGCCACTCTGGCCGCGCTTAAAAAGCTGCTGAATAAATATACGGGGTCAGCGGCTGTCTATCTGCATCTGGTTGACAGCAAACGCATTATCAAAACTGAACGGGATTTTTGGATTGAACCGACCCCGGCCGCTTTCGCGGCTATTGAAGGGCTTCTGGGCAAAGGGGCGGTTACCTGTTAAGCATAAGAAATGACAGCATAGCTGTATGCTCCGCAGGCAGATTGCCTGACCCGTATCTGCCTGCGGAGCGGGGGCAGGCTGGCTTTTATGGCGGAATTGGGTATTTATACGAAAATGTTGCAGTTTGCCAGTAAATAATATTAAAATAAGAGATGTTATATTGTACTTATTATCTGATATCGACAACAGGGGGACGTGTGATGGAAATCATTGTCTGTGTGAAACAAGTGCCAGACACTACTGAGGTTAAAATTGACCCGCAGACTAATACCCTGATTCGCCAGGGAGTACCCAGTATTGTAAATCCTTTTGATAAAAATGCGGTGGAAGAGGCATTGCAGCTGAAAGAAAAGCATGGCGGCCGGGTAACTGTAATTTCGATGGGGCCGCCGCAGGCTAAGGACGCTTTGAAGGAGTGCATTGCCCTGGGGGCTGACGAAGCGATTTTACTGAGTGACCGTGCTTTCGGCGGCGCCGATACGCTGGCTACCAGCCATACACTGGCAGCAGGGATCAAAAAACTGGGACTTTTTGATGTCATCCTATGCGGCAAGCAGGCGATAGACGGCGATACGGCCCAGGTAGGACCGGAGATTGCCGAACATTTGGCTATTGCTCAGATTACCTATGTCTCCAGGCTGGATATTGCAGACGGGACTGTACGGGCTGAACGTGAGCATGAGGAAGGGTATGAGATTATTGAGACCCGGCTGCCTGTGCTGCTGAGTGTGGTAAAATCGATTAATGAGCCGCGGTATCCCAGCATCAAGGGTACTATGAAAGCGAACCGGAAAGAGATAACTGTCTGGACGGCTGCCGATATTGATGTTCAGCCGGAACAAATCGGGCTAAAAGGGTCACCTACCCAGGTGCGCCGTATCTTTACCCCCCAGCAGCGGGTTCAGGGTGAGATTATTCAGGAGGATGACGCCCGTACTGCGGTAAAACGGTTGCTGACTAAACTTAATCAGGCCAAAATCATCTGATATCAGGGGGGACTTTACAATGGCTGTTCATGTTGAAAAAGAGCAATGTATAGGCTGCAGTGCCTGCGTCGGTGCCTGTCCGTTCGACGCGATTGTTATGGAAGCGGATAAGGCTGTAATTACCGATGCCTGTACAGTATGCGGCGCCTGTATTGATGTCTGCCCCGTAACGGCGATTAGCCGGCCGGCGGCAGCGCAACCGGCAGCAGACATCAGTGCCTATCAGGGGGTCTGGGTATATATCGAGCAGTTTGCCGGCCAGGCCCGTAATGTTGGGCTGGAGTTGCTGGGAGAAGGACGTAAACTGGCTGAGGCCATGGGACAGCGGTTAGCGGCTGTTGTCATCGGGGACGGCATTGAGCCACTGGCCGGGGAACTGTTTGCCAGTGGTGCTGACAAAGTGTATGTAGTAGAAGGAGCGGAATACAGGCACTATAGCACCGATGCCTATACGGCTGCGCTTACCGATTTAATTGATACCTATAAACCGGCGGTTATCCTTATGGGCGCCACCAATGACGGGCGCGACCTTGGCCCCCGGGTGGCCTGCCGGGTTGGCACTGGTCTGACTGCCGACTGCACCAGTCTGGGCATTGATGAAGAAACAGGGCTTGTCGCCTGGACCCGGCCGGCATTTGGCGGCAATATTATGGCTACGATCCTTTGCCCTAACCATCGTCCGCAAATGGGCACAGTCCGCCCCAACGTATTTAAGCGCCCGGTGCCGGACAGTACCCGCCGCGGGGAACTTGTGCGTGTTGCCGGCAAAATAAAACCGCAAGACATCCGTACCCAGCTGATTGAAATTCTGTCAGTTAGTGATACGGCAGCCTGCAACCTGGAAGAGGCTCAGTTTATTGTCGCCGGCGGCCGGGGGCTGGGTGCCTCCGGGAATTTTGCGCTGATTGAGGAATTGGCTTCAGTTCTGGGCGGCGCCGTCGGCGCTTCCCGCGCGGCTGTTGAGGCTGGCTGGAAACCTGCGATTCACCAGGTTGGACAAACAGGTAAAACAGTCGCCCCCAAGGTCTATATTGCCTGCGGCATCAGTGGTGCTATCCAGCATTTGGCCGGCATGTCGACCTCTGATATCATCATTGCCATCAATAAAGATGCCGATGCACCCATCTTTAAGTCAGCCAATTTTGGTATTGTCGGCGACGTTTTGGAAGTGCTGCCAGTTTTGATTGAAGAGATTAAAAAAATAAAGCAGGCTTGTTAGCCGGAAAAATTACGTAATGTGTTGCCGGGAACTGCCGTAAAAACAGTCGCGCATTCCGAACCTGCCGGAATGCGCGACTGTTTTTTTACTGTGCGGATTATGATGCTTCATTATAATTTTTTTCAGCCGGGGCGCTATTCTGGTTGTTGGCAACATACAGACCGGCTAGGATGATGACAGCGCCAAGAAATTGCAATAAGCCAAATGTTTCCCCAAGAAAATAATAGCCGGCACCTACCGCGAAAACAGGGGATAAATTATTGTACAGGGAGGCTGTGGTGCTGCCTGCTTTGGCCGTTCCCCAGATCCAAAGGCAGTTAGCCAGGCAGAGCGGAAATATGCCGGAGTATAAGAAACTGGCCCAGCCGGGCCAGGGCACAGCCCGCCAGTCAACGCCTACAATGGCCGGCAGGGAGATAACCGTAAACAGCCCGGTGGAAATCAGGAGGATGCAGGTTGTTATCTGATAGGCCGAGTAAGTGGCAGCCAGCGGCCGGGAAAAGATCGTGTAGTAGCCATAACTCAATGAGGCCGTCAGGAGCAGCAAGGCCCCGAACAGATGATCACCGGTGAGGCTGAGTTCTTTGCCTGTACCGGCGACCATTAGTGTTACGCCGGCGAGAGAGAGGATGATTCCCCGTATCACCCCTGCCTTAATTTTTTCCAGATGATGAAAATGGTTGATGACAGCGATGCTGACCGGGAGACAGCCCAGAATCAGTGATGAGTTGCCGGCTGTGGTCAGTTGGACGCCGAAGGTAAAAAACAATTGAAAAAAGAAGAAGCCCAGGCTGGAGATAATAAGCGCCTGCCGGTCTTCCCGCCGGAGTGGCAGCCAGGTGCATAAACGCCGCAGGACAAACCAGCTGACTGCTAAAGCGGCAAATAAGCGCACCGCATTGTAGGGCATTGGCGGAATGTACAGCAGCCCGATTTTCATAACCGGCGGGTTTAAGCCCCAGAGAAAAGCAACAAGGGCTAATATCAGATGTACGTGCATGTCAACACCTCACTATACATATATACAATATAAATAGTAAGACTCCTTCCTGGCAATCGTGATGATCTAAGTTTTTAGGAAAGCAGGACTATTCTTTTAATTGGCTTATAGCTGTTTTTTCCCCGTCAGAATTCATAAATTCAGGGCTGTGCCCCCCATGGATAAGAAAAATTTATACCCTTCAGGGCACCGGCAGCAGCTGCCGCTGTCCTGAAGGACTTGCATAAGCCGGTTTTTTTTAATAAACTGAGTTGTAATGAATATGCCAAAGGAGTTATCATACATGATAAAAAGTGTATTATTTGACCTTGACGGAACTTTGCTGCCGCTGAATCAGGATCTGTTTTTACAGGCGTATCTGAACCAGCTGGGGGCGAGGGTTGCCAATGTTGCTGATCCTAAAAAATTCATCAAACAGTTATTGGCTTCGACTGCCGTCATGATTAGCAGCCGCGATGAAGCCAAGACCAATCAGCAGGTGTTTTTTGAGGATTTCTTGCCGAACATTGGTGTTGCGCCTGAGGTATTGCTGCCTGTAATTGATAATTTCTACGAAACAGAATTTGTTTTGGTTAAACCAACCACCAAAACCAGCAGCGATGCCCGGCGGGCGGTTATGGCTGTGGCTGAGCTGGGGCTGGATGTGGTTATTGCGACTAATCCGATCTTCCCGCTTAATGCTATCAGGCAGCGGCTTGACTGGGCCGGGGTGGGGGATGTTGATTTTACCCTTGTCACCTGTTATGAGGAATGTCATTTTTGCAAACCCCATCCTGAATACTATCTGGAAATTGCTGAACGCATCGGGCGGTTGCCGGTGGAATGTCTGATGGTGGGAAATGATGTTATCGAGGATTTGGCGGCAGCCAAGGTTGGTATGAAAACTTATCTGGTTACCGATTGCCTGCTGAATTCGCAAGCGGTGGCAGCAAAGGCCGATTATCAGGGAACACTGGCGGAACTGGCTGCAACAATCACCGGGATTATCAGGGCTGAAAATGGATAACATTAATGAATGGGAATGAGCTATTGCGTTATGGTTTGGATATAATTGCCTTTATACAGCAAATGCGCAGTCCGGTTGCCGATACCATATTCCGGGGGGGGACGCTGTTGGGGCAGGAAGTGTTTTACCTGCTGGCCCTGCCAATCCTCCTTTGGTGCGGCGATTTACGGCTGGGGGTACGGTTATCCTTTGTTGTAATGGTATCGCATTATATCAACATTTCGCTAAAGGATATCCTGGCCCAGCCCCGCCCTTTTGCCTTCCGGCCTGAGCTGCAGCTGTTTCCGGTCGACGGCTACAGCCTGCCCAGCAACCACGCCCAGACGGGGCTGGTATTCTGGCTGGGCTTGGCCAAGCTGGCCCCACAGCGTTATTTATGGCCGCTCGGCATCGTTATTGCCGGCTTGATTGGTTTCTCCCGCATTTATCTGGGCGTACATTTTCCTTCTGATGTACTGGCAGGCTGGGTCCTGGGGCTGGTTCTGCTTATTGGCAGCGGCTTGGCCGAGCCGCTGCTGGTCAATTGGCTTGGGCGGCTAAAGACCTGGCAGCAGGCCCTGCTTGCCCTTATGGGGCCGGCTTTGTTATTTTGGCTGCACCCCGGTAAAGACAGTGCGGCGATTGTTGCGGCCCTGTCCGGGGCCGGTATTGGTCTTATTATCGCACGGCGCTGTGCTGGCGCCGGCGCCGGCGTACCGCAGGGAGAGTGGGCTAAATTGTCCGGCCGGATGGTAGTGGGGTTCACAGGCTTACTTCTTATTTGGGCCGGTCTGAAGGTTGTGTTTCCCCAGGAAGAACATGCTTGTTTTTTGCTGTTCCGGTATATCCGCTACTGGCTGGCAGGATTGTGGCTTACCTTGGGCGCACCCTGGCTATTTAACCTGCTGGGACTTGCTCCGGCAGGTATAGACAGAATAAAACCAAAAAAAAATATACTTGACATTACAAAATCAATACGGTAAAATGATTTCAAAGTTGATAGTGTAAATAGCTGTGAACAGGACGAGTACATATGTAAACTGTAGTTCAGCGAGCCGGTGACCGGGGTTTCCGGAGGTGTGATGACCGGCCTGGAGAGCATCTGGAATGGACCTGTGAGCTGCCCACCAAACGCATTATTTGCCAGTAGGCTGGGCCGGACGCCGCCGTTAACAGGCTAGGGTATCGGATTTATTATTCCCGTACCTGAACAAGGGAAGGTTTAGGCTTTTCAAAAAGGGTGGTATCGCGACCATTTCGCCCCTGGGGTGAGATGGTCGTTTTTATTTCAGCCTAAGCTTTCTAAATTTAGGGTGGTACCGCGGACCATTTCGCCCCTGAGGTGAAATGGTCTTTATTTTTTTGCCAAGGAGGCTGGGAGTTATGTTAAAAGACTATCTTGCGCAGGCTGTTGCCGGCCACGACCTTTCCCGGGAAGCGGCCAGAGCTGCTATGCAGGTAATCATGTCAGGCCAGGCCAGTGAAACACAAATCGGTGCTTTTTTAACAGCCATGCGTATGAAGGGGGAAACAAGCCTGGAGGTTGCCGGCTTTGCCGAGACGATGCGCAGTCATGCCATCAAGGTAGAGTGCGGTGCCAGGAAGTTAATTGATACCTGCGGTACCGGCGGCGATCAACAGGGAACTTTCAATATCTCGACCGCCGTCGCCTTTGTCCTGGCCGGGGCCGGACTTCATGTCGCCAAACACGGCAACCGGGGGGTGTCCAGTGCCTGTGGCAGCGCCGATGTGCTCAGCGCACTGGGGGTAAAGCTGGAATTGCCGGCTGCGGCCTTAGCTGAAGCCATTGATACGATTGGCGTAGGCTTTATCTTCGCGCCTAATTTCCATCAGGCCATGCGGTATGCAGTCAATCCCCGGCAGGCCTTGGGCTTCCGTACCGTGTTCAACCTGCTTGGACCGCTGACTAACCCCGCAGGGGCAAATTTTCAGCTGATGGGGGTATATGCCCCGGATTTAACATTGAAAGTTGCGCAGGCACTGGCCGAGCTGGGCGTAACAAGTGCATTGATTGTTCACAGCCTGGATGGACTTGATGAAATATCGACAGCAGCGCCAACGCAGGTGGCTGAAGTACGGGGCAGTGAAATCCGTTCTTATGTGATTAACCCGGAATTATATGGCTTTAAGCGCTGCACCCTGGCTGATTATCTGGGCGGCACCGTTGAGGACAATGCCCGGATTATTAGGCAGCTGCTGGCCGGCGAGCCTGGTTTTAAACGCGACATTGTCCTGATGAATGCTGCGGCCGCCCTGGTTGTGGCCGATGCGGCAACCGATATCAGCGCCGGGATACAGCTGGCTGCGGTCAGCATTGACAGCGGGGCAGCGTTAGCTAAGCTCGAAGCGTTAAAGTCATTTACTCAGAATTACCAGTATTGTGAGTCACTTAAAATTTGAGATTAGATTGCGAGGATTTTTTGTCCTGCGAGGCGGAGGGGCCGCGCATAGCGGACATATGCAAGGTGACGACAACCAAGCAGGGCGGGAAAAGATCCGCAAGATACCAAAGATTTAATCCGGTCAAGGTATAAGGAGGGCTTAGCATTATTATAAAGATTTGTGGTATCAGGACAATTGAGGCCGCGTTGGCCGCGCGGGATGCTGGTGCAGACCTGATGGGTTTTGTGTTTGCCGCCAGCCGGCGGCAGATTACCGTGGAGAAAGCCCGGGCCATTGCCAGCCAGGTGGCCGGGATTGGCAAGGTTGGCGTATTTGTTAATGCGCCACTGGCCGAGGTGCAGTCGATTGCGCGGGCCTGCCGGCTGGACTATGTTCAGCTGCATGGTGATGAGTCACCGGCATACTGCCGTTTGACCGGTTATCCGGTGATTAAAGCTTTTGGCATCAGTCCGGAATTTAGTGCCGCCGCTTTGGCCGGCTATCAGCCGGACTGGACCTTGTTTGACAGCTTCAGTGCCGGGCAGCAGGGGGGAACAGGTATAACTTTTGACTGGCAGCAGGCACGAAGCGTAATCAGGCAAGTGCCAAGGCCATTCCTGGTAGCCGGGGGGCTGACACCCGGCAATGTCGTAGAGGCCATTCAGATACTTAAGCCGGATGGTGTTGATGTAGCCGGCGGGGTAGAAACAAATGGGGTTAAAGACCGTGAAAAAATTGAGCGGTTTATTGCCGCAGTCCGGGGCGTGGAGGTGGCTGATGATGTTAAACAGAATTGTAGCTCAAACCAGGCAAGCGGTAGCGTTAATGAAAAAGGTTACCCCGCTTGAAACAATAAGCGGCAGGCTAACTACCGGCAGCTTTGCTTTTAGTTCGGCTCTTGCAAGCAGGGACTGGGCACTTATTGCTGAGTGCAAGCTGGCGTCTCCGGCCAAAGGCACTTTGTGTAAAGACTACACGGTGCCGGAGCTGGCTGCCATTTTTGCCACTAACGGGGCGGCCGCCTTATCTGTGCATACCAACGCCGCTTTTCGCGGCTGTCTGGACGATATCCGACAGGTAAAAGCTGTTGTCAGCCTGCCGGTGTTATGCAAGGAGTTTGTCATTGACGAGTACCAGCTCTATGCGGCCAGAGCGGCCGGGGCTGATGCGGTCCTGCTGATTGCCGCCATCTTGTCAGACAGTGAGCTCCGCACCTTGTCCCAGCTAGCAGCCAGCCTGGGGCTGGACTGTCTGGTGGAGGTGCATACCCTGGCGGAGCTTAGCCGGGTAAAGCAGGCAGGTGCCAGGCTGGTGGGGATTAACAACCGGGACTTACAGACCTTTACAACTAATATTGAGCAGACCTTCAGGTTATTGCCTGATTGTGAACCAGGCTGGTTAATAATCAGCGAGAGTGGTATTAAGAACGGTGAGGATGCATTAAAACTGAAAAATGCCGGTGTTAAGGGAATTTTAGTTGGCGAAGGGCTGGTTACAGCCCCGGATAGGCCGGCTAAGACGTGTGAGCTGGCTGTGCCCAGCTTACAATATGAGGGGAGAGGTCAAAATGCCTAATGATAATGGAAGGTTTGGACAATATGGCGGCCGGTTTGTCCCGGAAACTGTGATGCCGGCCCTGATTGAGCTGGAAGCCAATTACCGCCGGTTGAAAGAAGATGCGGCGTTTCAGTCGGAGGTGGATTTTTATCTTAACGAATATGCAGGCCGGCCAACAAAACTCTATTATGCGGCCAAGTTGAGCCAGCACTATGGCCGGGGGAAGATTTATCTGAAGCGGGAAGACCTGCTCCACACCGGTGCGCACAAGATTAATAACGCCATCGGTCAGGCGCTGCTGGCGCGGCAGATGGGAAAAAAACGCATCGTCGCCGAAACGGGAGCAGGTCAGCATGGGGTGGCCTGTGCCACGGTAGCTGCGTTGTTTGGCCTGCAGTGCTCTGTGTTTATGGGGGCTGAGGATATGGAAAGGCAGGCGCTTAATGTTTTCCGCATGCGGCTCTTAGGGACCGAGGTTGTGCCGGTCACCAGCGGCAGCGGCACTTTAAAAGATGCAACCAGTGAAGCCATTCGCTATTGGGTTACCCATATTCAGGACACTCACTACATTATTGGTTCAGTGGTGGGGCCGCATCCGTATCCGATGCTGGTTAGAGATTTTCAGGCCGTAATTGGTCAGGAAGTCGCTGCCCAGATTGCGGCTGCCGGCGAAAAATTAAACTATCTGGTAGCCTGCATCGGCGGTGGCAGCAATGCCATGGGGATTTTCTATCAGTTCCGTGACGACCTGTCCGTGACCAAGCTCGGGGTGGAAGCAGCCGGCAAAGGCTTACAAACCGGCGAGCATGCGGCCTCACTGACTAATGGCAAGCCGGGTGTGCTGCACGGTGCCTTAAGTTATCTGCGGCAGGACAGTGAAGGTCAGGTTATTCCTGCTTATTCCATATCGGCAGGTCTTGACTATCCCGGTGTTGGGCCTGAGCATTCCTATTTTAAAGACACCGGGAGGGTAACCTATACGGCGGTTACCGACGAAGAGGCGCTGGCTGCGTTTGCTCGTCTGGCCCGGCTGGAAGGAATTATCCCGGCGCTGGAAAGCGCTCATGCCCTGGCCTATTTGGAAACCCTGATGCCGCAGACCAAGCCGGACGAGGTTATTGTTGTCTGCCTGTCAGGGCGGGGGGACAAGGATGTGCAGATGGTGGCACAGGTAATGGGAGGATTGGCAGGATGAATATAGCAGAAAAATTTCGTACCCTGAGCGCGACAGGCCGCAAAGGGCTGATTATTTACCTGACAGCCGGGTTTCCCGACTATAGCACTACGCTGCAGGCGGTAAAGGCCGTAGAGTCAGCCGGCGCCGATTTAGTGGAGATTGGTCTGCCTTTTTCCGACCCCATGGCTGACGGGCCGATTATCCAGCATGCGGCGACGCAGGCGCTGGCAGCCGGGGCTACTGTCGGGAAAGCACTGGAGCTTGTAACGCTTCTTAAGCAGGAGACGACCATCCCCCTGGCTATTATGACCTACTACAATATTGTGCTGCAGTTCGGGATTGACAAGTTTGCCGGCAGTTTTGCCAAGGCAGGAATCACAGGTTTGATCATTCCTGACCTGCCTGTCGAAGAAACGGCGGTTGTTGAACCGGCTTGCAGGCAGGCGGGGCTGGACTTAATCAAGTTTATTGCGCCTACGACTACACCTGACCGTTTACAAACAATTTGCCGTCAGGCGGCCGGCTTTTTGTATTGCATATCAAGCACCGGTGTTACCGGTGTGCGCCAGATTGACTATGATCAGCTGGCGCCGCTTATGACCGCTGTGCGCGGGGAGACCGGCTTGCCGCTGGCCATGGGTTTTGGCATCGGCAGTCCGGCCGCTGCGTGTCAGGCGGCTAAATATGCTGATGCTGTCATTGTCGGCAGCGCGGTCATGGAACGGCTAACGAACAGTGGTGTTGAGGCGGTACGGGAGTTCACAAGCGCAATCAGGCAGGCGCTCGATAAGGAGTGTGGGTGCTGATGAAGGCGTATCCAGCTACAGAAGAATTCTGCCGGTTGGCAGAGACCTACACGGTACTGCCGGTTTGGGTTGAGCTGTCCACAGACATGGAAACCCCTGTTTCCATGTATTACAAACTAGTGGGCGATAGGGCCGGCTTTATTCTTGAAAGCGCCCAAACAGGCAAGACCTTTGGCCGTTATTCATTTATTGGCACCGAGCCGCTGGCGTCGCTTACTGCCTACAGCAAACAAGCCGACATTCGTGTTGCCGGCAACACAGCGCAGGCGGCAGGCAAGCCACACCTTATTCTTAAGGAATTTTTACAAAATTTTTCAATGCCGAATCTGCCGGCACTGCCGCCGTTTGCCGGCGGGGCGGTGGGGTATGCCGCATATGAAGCGGTAGCGTCCTGGGAACGGGTATATGGTCTGAACATCCCTGAGGATTTGCCGCTTATTGAGATGATGGTTTGTAAATATATCATTGTGATGGATCATCTGACCCATTCCACACGCCTGATCAATTTGGTGCAGCTTCAACCAGGGGCCCGGGCTGCAGCGGAATACGACCAGGCGCTGCAGGAACTGGCCGGGCTGATGGCTAAACTTAAACAACCTGTGACATTGCCTGAAGCCTGTCAGGCGGATAACCAGGCCGGCCGGAGTGAACGGCCGGAAATAAGGTTTGAGCAGGACGAAGCCCTGCTTAAGCAGCAGTATATCAAGCGGGTAGAGCAGGCTAAAGAATATATTGCTGCCGGCGATATCTTTCAGGTCGTGTTATCACGCCCTTTTTACTACCAGCTGACCCGGCATCCGTTTGCCCTCTACCGGCGTCTAAGGCAGGCCAACCCTTCGCCGTACATGTTTTATATTAATTTTGGTGATAAGCAGCTTGTCGGCGCGTCACCTGAACGCCTTGTAAAGCTGGAAGACGGCAAGGTGCTGACCTGCCCGATTGCCGGGACGCGCCGCCGGGGCGGCAGTCAGGCTGAGGATGATCAACTGGCCGCGGAATTGCTGGCAGATGCCAAGGAACGAGCCGAGCATGCGATGCTGGTGGATCTTGGCCGCAATGACCTGGGGCGGATCAGTCTGCCGGGAACAGTTACTGTTGACAGGCTGATGGAGGTTGAAAAGTTTTCCCATGTCATGCATATTGTTTCCGAGGTATCAGGTCAGGTCGACCCCAAATTTTCCGCTGTTGACGTGCTGACTGCATGTTTTCCGGCAGGTACGGTGAGCGGTGCCCCTAAAGTGCGGGCCATGGAGATTATCTATGAACTGGAAGGCGACAGTCGTGGTCCTTACGCCGGTGCTGTGGGATATTTTGATTTTAGGGGCAATATGGATACCTGCATTACAATCCGGACGTTAATTATTGACGGCCAGCAGGTCACGGTACGGACCGGAGCGGGGATTGTCGCTGATTCCGTGCCAGAGCTGGAATACCATGAGATTATGCATAAAGCCCGTGTCTTGATGCAATTAGTTGAGGAGGCGGAATGACATGATCTTACTTATTGATAATTATGATTCTTTCACCTACAATGTATATCAGTATGTTGCCAGTTTAGGCCACGCGGTTACCGTCATTCGGAACGATAGGGTCTCTGTGGAGGAGATAAATAATGCGGGGTATAGCGGCATTATTATTTCGCCCGGGCCGGGAACACCGGCCCGGGCCGGGATCAGCAAAGCAGCTATTGCCCGGTTGGCCGGGAAGATACCGATACTGGGGATCTGTCTGGGACATCAGGCTATCGGTGAGGTATTCGGCGGGCAGGTCATTCGGGCCCCGCAGCCGGTGCACGGTAAAACAGAATATATTATTCATCGGGGTAAAGGTCTTTACCAGGGGCTGCCGCAGCCTTTTATTGCCGGCAGGTATCATTCTCTCATTGTTGAAAAGGCCGGGTTGCCGGAATGTCTGGAAATCACAGCTACCTCACAGGATGGTTTGATTATGGGGCTTAGGCACCGGGAATATGATGTTGAAGGGGTACAATTTCATCCGGAGTCAATCCTGACACCAAAAGGAATGACGATTCTGGAAAATTTCGCTGACAAAACTAATGCCAAGACTAACAAATTCGCTTGAATATTTAACAGACACATGATATATTAGGGAAAATAGCGTTAATGACTATGAAGAGGAAAAGTAGGTATGCTAGTTCCGCTACAGAGAGCCGGAAGGCTGAGAGCCGGCACGGATTGGTCTGCTGAAGTTCACCTCGGAGTTGCTTGCTGAAATCTGCCGGCCGGGCGCCGCAGATGGTAGGCGGAGCCGGAGACCTTCACCGTTAGCAGCGAAGGGGAGTATCGGTGTTAAGCCTGTACTTTAGAGGTGATCCGCGGGCAGCGGATAACAAAGGTGGTACCGCGAGTTAACTCTCGTCCTTTTACAGGACGGGAGTTTTTATATTGGGGAGGGTTATTAAATGAGAAAAGTTGGTTATCTGGGGCCGCAGGGAACTTACTGTGAAGAAATCGTATTGTATTTATATAAAAACAATGAAGCGGCTTTAATCCCCTATAACGGTATTGATGCCGCTATTCGAGCGGTTGCGCTGGGGGAGACTGATGAATGTATCGTTCCTGTTGAAAATTCACTGGAGGGCTCTGTCAATATTACTTTGGATACGATAGCCCATGATGTTGCGCTATATATTACCAAAGAGATAGTCTTGCCTGTCAGGCATAATTTGCTTGGCAAGCAGGGTTGTCAGGAGGTGACAACGATTGTTTCCCATCCCCAGGCACTTGCCCAATGCCGGAAAACCCTGGCGATTCTTTACCCTCAGGCCAAACTGAAACCGGTTGAAAGTACGGCCGAGGCAGCCAGAATAGTTGCCGGCAGCGATGGCTTATATGCAGCTATAGGCAGCCTGAAGGCAGCTGAAATTTACGGACTGGCCGTATTAGCGCCGGACATTCATGATCATCAGGCCAACTCAACCCGGTTTATTGGTCTGGAGCCGCAGGCTGCAGCCTGTGTACAAGGGAAAAGCAAGACTACATTCGTGTGTCAGATTAATGGGGAAAGGCCGGGGAGCCTGTATAATATTTTGGCCGAATTTGCCAGCCGCGAAGTAAACCTTACCAGGATAGAGTCACGGCCTGCCCGCACCGGACTGGGTATGTATATTTTCTTTTTTGACCTTGAAGGCAGCCTGGCGGCGCCGAATATCGCCGAGGCTGTCAGCGCAGTTAAAGCAAAATGTCTGTGGTATAAAAACTTCGGGTCTTATCCGATCGTATATGTAATTTAGATGTTACCATAAACATCCGTTAGACAGGCCCTGGTACTTATGTTATAGTATTTCTAAAGACAAATGTACTGTGTTAGTAGAAAGGTGATGTACTATGCCGGATATGATGCCGAATTACGTTACTGATACTGGCCTGGACTTGACAAATGACGAGTTTGTTTTGGAAGACAACGGCGATTAGTGCCAATAAAAAGACGCATTGCGTCTTTTTATTTTGGCTGTCTTTTTATCCCCGGCAGAATTTATAAAAATTCGCTGCTATTGAAAAATCTTTACCCAAAAGGGCACAGGCGGCTTCCGCCGGCATCCTAAAGGACTTGGCATAGCCAAGTTTTTCTAATTGTATGCAAGGAATTTTCCGGCAGCAAGCGGAATTATTAAGTAATAAAGTCTTATGTGGGGTGAAAGCATAATGGGTAAATATAAAGTAGTAATAGCCGGCCACCTTATGCCGTCGGCTTTGGCGGCGATACAGGCACAGTGTGAGGTGCGGCAGTGGGAACAGCCCGGGGTGCCTACACTGAACCAGTTGGGCGAGTGGCTGCAGGCGGCCGAGGGTTTGCTGGCTTTGCCTAATATAGCTGTTAATGCCGGGTTGCTGGCGGCTGCGCCTAAATTAAGGGTCATTGCCCAACCAGCAGTAGGTTATGACAATATTGACATTCAGGCCTGTACAGACCGGAAGATTCCGGTTGCCAACACACCGGGAGTACTTGTAGAGACGACCGCGGATCTGGCTTTTGGCCTGTTACTAACGGCTGCGCGCCGCATCCATGAAGGCTGGGCTTGGGTACAGGCCGGTAAATGGCCGGAGGCAGCGCTGCCGCTTGGCGTAGATTTATATGGTAAGACACTGGGAATTGTTGGTCTGGGGGCCATTGGGGCGGCGGTTACCAGGCGGGCCAGGGCCAGCGGTATGAAAGTCATCTATAATAATCGCCGGCAACGATCTGATGATGACCTAATCGGGGCTGAGTATTGTTGTTTTGAAGAGCTGCTGGCCACGTCTGATTTTATTATTGTACTGACGCCGCTTACCCTTGAAAGTCGCGGTCTGTTTGCTGCCAACGAATTTGCCAGGATGAAGCCGACGGCCTATTTTATCAATGCTGCCAGGGGTGCGGTAGTGAATACCGAGGCTTTATACAATGCTCTGGTTGCGCGGCAGATAGCGTACGCTGCCCTGGATGTTACCGACCCTGAGCCGCTGCCGGCCAGCCATCCGCTCATAAAACTGCCCAATATTCTCATTACTCCCCATATCGGCAGTGCAACAAGGGAAACACGCAGCAGGATGGCGCTGCTGGCAGCCGAGAATCTGCTGCTGGGGCTGGCTGGCAAACCACTGGTCACTTGTGTGAATAATGAGGTGAATTACCAGTAATAACCAGGTGGAAAAGCGGGGTTGTAATGGGCAATCCCGCTTCAATAAATTAATATTGCCGATTACAATAGGATACATTATTGCTTATACAGATCTTTGCATTCAGCGGGAGGGAAACTATGGATCAATCCCAGGCTCTGGGTCAGGAGAAAATCAGTAAACTGTTGTGGGATTTTTCTCTGCCGGCTATAGTGGGTATGGTGGTCAACGCTTTATATAATATAGTTGACAGCATATTTGTCGGCAATGGGGTTGGCGATGTTGGCCTTACGGCGGTAACAATAGCATTTCCCATTATGCTTGTATTAATGGCCATTGGCATGTTAATCGGCATTGGTGCCTCTACGCTGGTATCAATCCGTCTGGGTGAGCAGAAATACCAGGAAGCTGAATTTATTTTAGGCAATGCATTTACCTTGATGGTTATTGCCGTGCTGCCGACAACAGCCGGGGCTTTTCTGTTTTTAGACCAGATTCTGGTGGGGCTGGGCGCCGAAGCCAATGTACTGCCCTATGCCCGTGAATTTACCCGGATCATTTTGCTTGGCAGTATATTTATGCATATTGGGTTCGGCCTGAATAATATCATACGGGCGGAGGGCAATCCCCGGGTGGCAATGGCGACCATGCTTATTTCCGCAGTAATAAACACCGCGCTTAATCCGCTGTTTATTTTTGTTTTTGAGTTGGGAATAGCCGGCTCAGCCCTGGCGACTGTGGTTGCTCAAGCCGTTTCCGCGACCTGGGTTCTCAGGTATCTTACCAGTGACAAGAGTGTCCTTAAATTACGCTGGACCAATCTCCGGCTTGATAAAAATATTGTGTATGAGATTGTTAAAATCGGCCTGTCGCCATTTCTGATGCAGCTTGCCGCCAGTGTGGTAACGGTGATATACAACTACAGCCTGCTGCGATATGGCGGGGAATTGGCTGTGGCCGCAATTGGGATTATTAATCGGGTGGCGATGTTGATACTAATGCCCATTTTAGGTATCAGCCAAGGTGTGCAGCCAATATTAGGCTATAATTACGGGGCCAAAAATTATACCCGGATGCTTGAGGTAATAAAATTGGGCATATATGCAGCCACTGCTGTTTCTATTCTGGGGTTTATTGTAACCCAGTTATTTGCTACGCCAATCATCCGGGTATTTAATAATAATCCGGAGCTGATTGCCATTGGTTCGAGCGGGCTGAAGGTGTTTCTCATTTTACTGCCGATTATTGGCTTTCAGATTATCGGCGCCAACTATTTTCAGGCTGTCGGCAAGGCTGGTCACGCTATTTTCCTCAGTATGTCCCGGCAAGTCATTATCTTAATCCCGGCCATTCTTATCCTGCCGCATTTTTTCGGGTTGCCGGGCATCTGGTTTGCCGGTCCGGTCGCTGATTTTGTTTCATCACTTGTAACCGGGGGCTACTTGTGGCTGGAACTGCGGAAACTGGACAACCTTACCTGATGAATAAGCCTGCCGATGCCTGCTGTCCGGGTTTTGCTGGCAAATAATTCTTAGCTGGCTACCTGGCTGCAGGGCAGGAAATACCGGTTAAGCAGCGAATAACAGCCTGTATAGATTATGAAAGGCTGATAGGTATGAAAAGCTGGTTGCTGGTTGCCATTCTTCTTTCCGTTATTGTTCTGGCGGGGGCGATTGCCGCAGTGCCGGCCGCGGCGGCCAAAGGAAGTAACCAGGATGAGGATATGACCCGGGAGAAAGCCGATGAAAAAAAGGGCAAAAAACTTCGCCATGGTTATATCAAGCATGATGGGAATAAAGTCTATTATTATTGGTAATATTGTTCAGTTGAAAGGCTAAACCTAGAACAGGTGCTAGCCTTTTTGTTTTATCAGTATTAGTACCGGGAGCTGAAGTGAAGTGCTAGTACTTCATCTTTCTTAAAACCGATACACGGTCTATTAACTGCTGTTTGAATAAGGCTTTCGTCATGGGCAATTTTTAAAGCACGGAGGCAGGATTTTCCGGTTTATTGGTGTACATATTTACAAAGTGGAATTATTATTTTCTAGGGATGCAAAACGGGAAGGGCGGTAGGTATGAAGTTTTCAGTCCATAATCTTGTCAAGGAACAGGAACAATATGTGGTAGCTATGCGGCGCCATTTCCGGCAGCGGCCTGAGCTTGGGGGCCAGGAATATGAAACCCAGAAAAAAATAATAGCAGAGCTCAGGTCTATGGGGCTGGAACCCCGGCCTGCTGCCGGTACCGGCGTGATTGCCGAGATTACCGGCAGCAGGCCGGGGCCAACGGTGGCAATCCGGGCGGATATTGACGCTCTGCCGATTCAAGATGAAATTGATCAGCCATACCGCTCAGAGAATGCGGGTCTCTGCCACGCCTGTGGTCATGACGGCCATACGGCTATGCTGCTGACTATAGCCCGGGTATTTAGCGCAATGAGAACTGAGCTGGCAGGCAACATCAGGTTGTTGTTCCAGCCCAGCGAAGAGCGGTTCCCCGGCGGTGCTCTGCCTATGATTGCCGACGGTGCCCTCCGGGGCGTGGCTGCTGTTATTGGCGCCCATTTGTGGCAACCGCTCGCCGCCGGAACCATGGGGATCACCTATGGGCCGATGATGGCCTCACCTGATGAATTTACCATCACTATTCAGGGCCGTGGCGGCCATGGCTCGATGCCGCAGCAGACGATTGATCCTATTTATGTGGGCGCACAAATTGTATTAGCCTTAAAGACGATTACCGGCAATCAGATCAGTACGAATGAGCTGGCAGTTCTATCGCTTGGTGCGTTTAAGGCGGGCGAGGTATTTAATATCATCCCTGATACCGCTGTTCTGCAGGGTTCGGTGCGGACTTTCTCCCCGCAGGTCCGGGAAAAAATATTTGCGAGTATTGAGCAGATCTGTGCCGGTATTTGTGCGGCTGCAGGGGCTGCTTACACGTTGGCGAATTGCAATGGTTATCCGCCGGTGATTAATAATCCCCGCCTTGCCGGCGTTGTAGCCCTTGCCGGTAAGGCGGTGCTGGGGGCTGATCAGGTTATTGAGATAAGCCCGGTAATGGGAGCTGAGGATTTTTCCCGGTACCAGGAGCAGGTACCGGGCTGCTTCCTGTTCATGGGCATTGGCAATAAGGAAAAAGGGATTATATATCCCCATCACCATCCCAAATTTGATATGGATGAACAGGCGCTTGTTCATGGGGTTGAAGTTATGGTTGAGGCCGCTTTGCGGCTGCTACAGAAAACTTAACTGGAATAAATGCCAATGAGAATTTTTAAAGCAGGAATACAGGCAAAGTTGGAGAACCAGTCATTTATAGTCATTAGTTTTCGGTGGTTGGTTTAACTTATAGAAAGAAGCTAATAGGAGGGTACTTATGTGGACCGTAGTATACATAGCTTCTAACCGGGCACAGGCCGAACTGTATAAAAATGTACTGTGTAATGAAGGGGTACTTGCCAACATTCGTGCGGCCGGAATTGTTTCTGCTCTCGGCGATGGCTTGTATGAAATTTTGGTTTTGGAATCAGAAGCCAATGAAGCGCACGCGATTTTGTGTCAACACGCGATACGATAAAGCGTATTTAATTAAGGAGTGTTCATGTTGCTAAAAAAGACCAAGATTGTTTGCACGGTAGGCCCCAGTACCGATAAGCCCGGTATTCTGGAGGCAATGATGGAGGCAGGCATGAATGTCGCCCGGTTTAATTTTTCCCATGGACAGCATGCCGATCATATCAGGCGGTTAGCCAGGGTAAGAGAAGCCGCCCGGAATGTCAAGCGGCCGATTGCCCTGATGCTTGATACCAAAGGCCCGGAAATGAGGCTGGGCTTATTTGCCGACGGCAAGGTTTATTTGGAGAAAGATCAAAAGTTTGTATTAACAAGCCGCGATGTGCTTGGTACCAGTGAGATTGCCTCTGTTACCCATAAGCTATTACCGCGGGAGGTTGCGCCCGGCCAGCTGATACTGATTGCCGATGGTCTGGTAAGCCTTCAGATCGACGCTGTTGACGGCGATGACATTATTACCACTGTTAAAAACAGTGGTCAAATTGGGGACCGCAAACGGGTAGCCGCACCGGGGGTTGCGATTAACCTGCCGCCTCTGTCTGAGCAGGATGTTGCTGATATCATGTTTGGTATTCAAAATCAAATGGACTCCATTGCCGCTTCTTTTGTACAGCGGGCTGCCGATGTGCTGGCAATTCGCAAGATACTGGAAGCTGCCAACTATGAGATGGACATCGTGCCTAAGATTGAAAACGCAGAGGGTGTTCATAATATTGACGAAATCCTCAAAGTCTCTGACGGTATTATGGTCGCCCGGGGCGACCTTGGGGTAGAGATTCCGGCGGAAGAAGTACCGCTTGTCCAAAAAATACTGATCAAAAAGTGTAATAAAGCCGGGAAGCCGGTTATTACCGCTACTCAAATGCTGGAGTCTATGATTACCAATCCCCGGCCAACACGAGCAGAGGCCAGCGATATTGCCAATGCGATCCTGGATGGGTCGGATGCTATTATGCTCAGTGGCGAATCGGCTTCAGGCCAGTATCCGGTCGAAGCTGTGCAGACAATGGTCCGGATTGCCGTTCGTACCGAGAACTCGCTCCGGCACAGTGAACTTTTAGCAGGCAAAGGCATTCAATTGCAACGTACAACGACTGATGCGATCAGCCATGCCACTGCCCAGATAGCACATGAACTGGGCGCGGCAGCGATTATAACCTCCACCCAGTCCGGCTACACTGCCCGCATGGTGTCAAAATATCGTCCTCAGTCTACCATTGTTGCTGTTACTCCCAACGAAAAAACAGTGCGGCGGATGCTGCTGCTCTGGGGGGTTTATCCGGTTTTGGGCCCCAGTTTTAATAATACCGACGAAATGGTGCACAGCGCGGTTGCCACTTCATTACAGGCCGGGGTTGTTAACGACGGGGATTTACTCGTGGTTACGGCCGGGGTACCTGCTGGCAAATCGGGCACCACCAATATGATCAGAGTACACATTGTTGGCAATATTTTGACGCGTGGCACCGGCATCGGGCAACAGGCCGTTACCGGCAAGGTTGTTATTGCCACTTCTGTTAAAGAGCTTAAAGCTAAATTCCGGGAGGGTGACATTTTAGTAGTTGCCAGTATTGACGAGGAAACGGCACCTTATGCTGCTAAGGCAGCGGCAATTGTTGCTGAGGAAGGCGGACTAACCTCACATGCCGCTATCGTGGGGGTAAGCTTTGGCATGCCGGTGCTGGTCGGGGTGGAAGATGCTACCGAACGGTTGCAGGATGGTGCGATTGTTACTGTGGATGCGGCCCGGGGGATTGTATATCAGGGAGAAATTAACGCTAGATAGGGAGAAACCCTTATGGCAGTATGGTTGATTGGTTTGTTAACAGGAGGGGGAGTTTTAGCCGCGTGGTGGTTGTACACCAGGCGGCTGGACTGGCAGTTTAAGACCATTGAATCTCAGCTCCGCGGCAGATCCCGTGAGCGCCGGCTGCCTGCTGCAGCTGCTAAACGAATGATGCGGCAGATATTTAAGTTATTAAAAACCAGTTTAATTGCCGGTGATGCAGATAACATTTACCGTGCTTTTGATCTATTAAAGCTGGCCCTAGGCTATGGCCTAGGCGGTGCCGCCGAGCCTGGCCGCCTTACCGCCGCTGTTTTTCTGGCCCTGCGTTCCCACCAGCTTGATGCCGCCGGTCATGGTATTGACGCTTTCCGGCCCCTGGTAAAAAATATAAATGCGGCCGAGCTGCCGCCAATCGTGGAACAGCTTGGTTTAATTGCTGTCATCAGTTTAAAACACCGCCATAATTTTCTGGCCGCCCGGGCAGTAGAAATCATTTTTGCCAGCCTGGGTACAGTACAAGCCGATGGTGTGCGTACGGCGGTAATGCGGGCCTTAAAAGTAACAGGTCTTACTGCTTTACGCCGGGGTGATGCCGGTCTTGTCCGGGAGATTCAGGCAAAACTGGCAGCCTGGCTTGCCGCCGAACCGCCGGACAGCGTTATCCAGGAGCAGGTAACCGGGGTATTGTCGGCCTGGCTGCTCCGGGTAGTAAAAGCAGGTGACGCCTCGGTGATTGAACCTTTAACCGATTATATCAGGCAGCTGGCGGACAAAAAAGTATTAGCAAATAACACGTTAGCAGGTATTGTTGGTGAATGCAGTCATATCGCCGGTATGGACAGTCTCAATCCGTTCAGTCAGGCCGCCGGGGCAATATCCATGCTCAGTCTGGACTTAGCAGTACAGGTTCGGGCCAATGCTACCTGGCGTCAGGCTGTTGACAGCGCCGGGCAGGCGGCCAGACTGGCAGTGACGCAACGCAGCCTGGCCGAGAGTTTTGACATTGTCTATCCACTCCTGGAAGCAGGCCGGCGCCTTTTGGCTGCAGAACTTAATTCTAGTTTGGTAAACGATATATTCCGGCAGCATTCTCTCTACATACTAATGAGAGAATGCATGCAGCTGGTGGATTTTGTTTCCCGCCAGAATTTTACCATAACAGCTGCCGATATCATCGATGAGCTTTATCTGAACTGGATTAAGTGTCCGGCCAATACAGGCCAGCAAAAATCCATTAGGAAATTTTGTCAGCTATTGTTTTTATATTACATACGGATTAAGCGCCGCCAAAAATGTGCGACAGCCGAGGGCAGCAGTTTTTATGCGCCAGACACAATAACATTGGCTAACCGGGAACGGTTGGCCCAGCTTGGTTATTTAATTTAAAAAAGCAGGCAGACAATAAATGTCCGCCTTTTTTACCTCAGACTCTATTAAGTTCACGCCCTGGTGCGGGGTTATGCTTTTTGACGAATAGTACCCTGTTTGGGGAATGCCCCTGTAAGGGCCAGACTCAGCAGCGGGATAAGGCGACCGGCTTTATTGATGAGGGCTGCCATACCTGTGCTCAAAACAAGAGCTGCCAGATAAAAAGCGATTGTCACCGGTGCTGTTAGCTGTATACCGGCTTGCGTTAGTTCGATCATCAGATAATACATGACCAACGGATGGACAAGATAAACAAGATAGGAATAGTTGCCTAAGCAGGCCAAGCCGGTTGCCAGGGCCGCCGGCAAAGGTCGGCTGAAAACAGTGAAAAAAAACAGGGTTGCGCCAAGTGTATACAGGACCCCGACCGGACTCAACTGGTGGGAAGTGTTTACAGCCTGTTCCAGGCTGTAGTGTTCGTTGTAAATCAGGTAATAATAAAAACATAGCATACCTGTTAATGTTGCGGTAAAAAATACAGTGATCCGGTCTCTGTTCCGTTCCAGCGCGGCCAAAAATTGCGGATAAAGCTCAGCACAGACTGCGCCGAGGATGAAAATGAATAGGTAATGCAAGATTAAAAAACTCATGCGGTGCTGAACTGCGAGATTAAGATAGTGGTTGTCAAAGTCTGCGGTGAGTATATAACTGGAATAGTAGTTAAAGAGGATCTGGGCAGTCAGCAGGCTGAGCAAGCCAATTACCGGTGCTTTAAGCAGCCAGCGCACTAATTGTCGCCAGCAGGGCATACAAGCATAAAACCAAATGAGAATAACCAAAAAATATAATTGGTAAGAAGCCAGGCCAAAGGCCAGGTATTTATAAATAAGCGGGCTGTGCCAAAGGCTTATATCACTGCTGATCCAGGTATAATGCAGCATATAGAGAAAAGACCAGGCCAGGTATGGCAGCAGGACAGCCTTGAAGCGCCGGCGCAGGAAGGCCCGATAACTGAACTCGGTTTGCAGTGGCTGGCTGATAAATAAGCCGAAAGCCGATACAAAGAAAAATATGGGCACACTAAACCGGGTGAATATTTCCAGTAACGCAAACAAATGGGGATTGGCGGCAGGATTAGCCAGTGAATAAGCGCCGGTATGAATGCCTAATACACCTAACATCGATATGCCGCGAATATAATCGAGAGCAAGTATGTGCTGCTTGGCCATAGTGTTCAGCTGCTCCTTAGCATTGGTTTTATCAGTGTTGATTCGATCACATAGTACCCTTTAATTATAGGCTGTAGCGGCTGTAACTGCAATAAACTTTTGTGTAAAGGGAGATGGCAACAAATGCCTGAACAAGTGCAAGAAGGGCAGACGGCCCCGGATTTTACCCTGCCGGCGACCGGCGGCAGTCCGGTAACCTTGAGCCAGTATCTGGGACAGAAGGTAGTGTTGTATTTTTATGCTAAAGATAATACCGCCGGCTGCACCGATGAGGCCCGCGGATTTCGTGAATTATCGGCAGCTATTACCGCTGCCGGGGCAGTCATTCTGGGGATAAGCGGGGATCCCCTGGCGGTGCATGAGAAGTTTAGTGCTAAACACGAGCTCCCGTTTCCCCTGTTAAGTGATACTGACCGGCTGGTAAGTCAGTTATATGGCGTGTTTAAAGAGAAAAATATGTATGGTAAAAAAGTGATGGGGATTGAACGCTCAACCTTTATTATTAATGAACAGGGAATCATAATCCGGATTTTTCGTAAGGTCAAGGTTGCCGGCCATGCGCAAGCAGTACTGACGGCATTGAAGTAACTGGATTTTGTAAAGAATCACAACAAAGCAGTGCGGAAAAAGCTGCGCAAGCTATCATTGGTTTGCGGCGATGAAGTACCAGCCTGCGAAGAATTTTTTTAATTGGGCAGGAGATTGGATACTGCTGTGTAATAATGTATATTACTAAAATAAGGGAGTGACTATCCATGAAGCCAATCGGCCTCATCAACGGCAAGCTGATAGACTTAAATGAAACTATTGTACCAATGGAAGATAGAGGCCATCAGTTTGGGGATGGCGTTTATGAAGTAACAAGGGTCTATAATGGGCGTTGTTTTGCCTTGAAACTGCATGTGGACAGATTGTACCGTTCGCTGCGTGAACTGACAATCCCGGCTGTATATACCTATGATGAACTGGCCGAGTTTCATGATTTGTTAATCAAAGAAAGCGGGATTGCCGATGGGGCAATCTATCTGCAAATAACCCGCGGTTTTTCGCCCCGGGCTCATGGCTTTCCTGAGAATGTGGTGCCATGCCTGACAATGTCGATTCGGCCTGCCGGCGCTGCCCCTGATAAGAATAAACTGGAAGGCGCCAAAGGCTTGTTAATACCTGATGAAAGATGGCTTAGATGTGATATTAAGTCGCTTAATCTCCTGGGAAATGTCATGGGCAAGCAAAAGGCCAAAGAAGCCGGCTGCTTCGAGGGCATTCAAGTCCGGGACGGATTTGTTACTGAAGGAACCAGCAGTAATTTCTTTGTAATAAAAGATGGTGTTGCCTGGACACATCCCCGCAGTAATCTTATCCTGACCGGTGTTACCAGAACACTGATCGTTGAAAAAATAGCACCCGATCTTGGCGTACCGGTGATTGAGAAGAGATTTGATGAGGCGTTTGCTAAAGCGGCCACAGAGGCTTTTATCTCAGGCACTAATAGTGAGATCGTGCCGATTGTGGCCTTAAGCGGACAGCCGGTCGGCACCGGCAGTGTCGGGCCGGTCACCCGTAATATTCAGCAAGCCTACTGGGCGATGGTTGACCGGGAATGCGGACGTAAATAAGCAGCGAGAAAGGTGGAGCAAGCTATGAATATGATCGTTACCGAACGGGCGCAGGAATTTATTGCACAAGAGGGAGGTATTATTACTGTAAAACTAGAGCAACGTCTAATTCCTAATTGTTGTAATCCTCCTTCGATAGCGCCGGTTCCGGCCGTAAAAACAGGTAAACCAGAAGAGGGCGAAGCTGCCGAATATGCAGCAGTGACAATTGATGGCGCTGAAATTTACGCCCATACCTCAATCCGGAACTATGACAATGAGAATCCTTTGCGAGTTGATATTGAAACCACGCTGTTCGGTAAACGGCTGGTTGTGTATGGCCTGCCTGCCCCCGGCAAAGACTGCGGTGGCTGTACATCCTGTTAGAAAAAACGGTTTGTGCCTGTTGGGGCATAGATTGCCTTATCCCTTTTCATGAGGCTAAAAAACTGCTGGCGGCTTTGGCCGCCAGCAGTTTTTTATTTAAAATTAGTAGCACAGCTTGAGCAGCTGCCGCCATCTTCCTGGATTTTTTCTTCCAGGCGGCCATTGTTGAATAAAATCATTTCGGCAATAGCCATTGGCAGCACCTCGGTAAGCAGCACTTCCATCGCGTTATGCATAGCCTGCTGTTGATCTCTGTGGCTCAGGGCGGTGGTTAGTTTGGCTTCAATCGGCTCGCGATAGGTAGTAAGCCAGCGCTGGTAATGGGCAAGCAAGGTAGGGCCATCATAATACATTATCGGTCACATCCTTTTTTATGTTTATCATGGTTGGCGGGTTAAGTTAAGTGACAATATTTTGGTCAGGTGCGCCAGCGAATAACACTCAAACATGGCGCAGTACTGGGAAAATAGTGTTATTGCGCTGTGCTGCCCCCAGCGCTCTTTGGGCTGGGTATTCAGCCAGAGAATGCGTTTAACTTTTTTGCTGATAGCGGACAATTCACCGGCTGTTTCGACCGGCGCCAGAGTATTGGCATCACTGATAATAAAAAGCAGGGTTGAAGGTGATAATAACTGCTTATAGTCGGCCTTCAGACTGGTCAGCGCAATAGATAAATTCGTGCCTTGTCCCATTTGGGCAGAATCTGCTACTAAAGAGGTGATAACCTGGGCGAAATCATCACTGCGCTTAAAATAGGCGGTGACTTTTTCTAAATCAGTGGCAAAAATGAAGGTTTCAATGTTTTTGACAACACTGGATAAGCCAAACAGCAGCGGCAGGGTAAAACGGACATATTTTGTCATAGAGGCTGACACATCACACAGTAGGACAATATTGGGTTTGTGGATTTTTTTGGTCTTGTATTTAAGGGCAATCATTGTACCGCCATAGCGGGTATTGCGGCGGATGCTCTGGCGAATATCAATCAGCTTGCGGCGGCCGGTCAAACGGAAGCGCCGGGAAATGCGGGTAGTCAGCCTATGCGCCAACCGTTTGATCAGGGCTGTGACCTGAGGAATCTCATGTTCGGCAATATCCTGCATGTTTTTATACAGCAAAGAATTGCGGCCTGTACCGCCAAGGCCGGCAGCCGAGCCGACAACATGGTCAAGCTCGTGATGCCCCAATAATTGGCGGCGGGCGGCAGCCAACTGAGCCAGATCTTCCGGTGACAGCTGGCGCTGCCAGAAGGACAATGAGCTTTTGAGCAGGTTTTCCACTACCGGCTGAAAAGATTCTTTTACATTATGACCGGTCGAGGTCTTTCCCAAAAAATCCTGCAGCCGCTTTTTTTCCTGTTCAGGCAAACGTTTATAAACATCCATAAGCTCATCCGGGAGCTCAAGCGGGCGCCCCTGGAAGACCAGTTCTTCCTGGGCTTGCTGCGACTGCTCAAGCTCAGATTGTTGTTTAGAATCCCAATCCTCCCGCTGCTGCTGTTTGGCTTCGGGCGGCACAAAAAACAGGTTAAACGCTTGATCAAAGGCCGCCTGATCTTCAGAATTCTTGATTAGTGTGCTTTTTAAAGCCGCCCGAAATACATCCCGGTCGAATTGTTCGATAACCGTCAGGCTGTCTACCGCGTCAATGGTTTCGGCAATGCTTACCCGTACCCCGAGCTGGCGGAGAATCTGAACAAATCCTACTAAATTATCAGCAAGTGAATGCAATAAGATCAGCCCCCGCAGCTTTTATCGCTATGGCAATCCATGGTAGTAGTCGCCTGTCTGACAGCCTTGCACAGCCCTTCAGCCCCTAAATCCTTTTGGAAGGCCATAAGATCATCGCGGTTTTTAAATAATAGTCCCATTGTCTGTTGAATCAGGGTTGAATCAAGGTGGTCGGCGTGCATGGCAATCAGCGATCTTGTCCAGTCCAGTGTTTCCGCAATTGACGGTTGTTTGGCCAGCATTAGATTGGTGCGCAGGTGATTGACAGCTGTTGCAATCTGCTGTGCCAGTTTTTCGGTAGCTTCAGGAATTTTAGCGCGGATAATATTAATTTCTTTTTCTATAGGTGGATAATCAATATATAAATAAATGCAGCGGCGGCGCAGGCCTTCGGATAATTCCCGGTCATGGTTGCTTGTCAGTACCACAATGGGGATATGGCTGGCTTTGACAGTACCAAGCTCAGGAATCGATATTTGAAAGTCTGATAAGATTTCAAATAAGAAGGCTTCAAATTCTTCGTCGGTTTTGTCAATTTCATCAATTAATAAAACCGGACGTTTCTCGGCCCTGATAGCTTTCAGTAAAGGGCGCTCCAGTAAGTATTCGGGCGAGAAAATATCGTTTTCGGAAAGGTTTTGGCAAGCGCTGTCTCTGCTCATCTGAATCTTGATCAGCTGGCGCTGATAATTCCATTCATATAAGGCTTTGTTTTCATCCAGACCTTCATAGCATTGCAGGCGAATTAGCTCGGTATTAAACACTTTACTCAATACTTTGGCAATTTCGGTTTTCCCAACGCCGGGCGCACCCTCAACTAAGAGCGGTTTTTCCAGCTTTAAAGCTAAATAGACAGTCGTTAACAGTTCTATATCACTAATATATCCTTGCGCTTCAAAAGCAACACGCAATTCCGGCATGGTGATAAAAGGCGTAGATTGCTTGTCCATAACAATTCTCCTATCTCTATTAAGCTATAGTCCTAATTTTACAGCAATTTAA